>ONVI01000039.1 GCA_900321275.1 uncultured Eubacteriales bacterium
GAAGGCAACTGCATTTACCACTACGACCGCTTCGGCAATCTCACCGGCGTCCAGGTTTTCAACGGCTCCTGGTACGAGACCGTTTGGGGCAACTGATCAGAAAGAAAACTGCATAGCAAGACTTGCGCAGCAGCACAGGAGCGCCGCCCGGACCGGGCGGCGCTCCTGTAGTCTTTTGATTATATGGTGCTCAGTCTTTTGACTTTGCGTCCTGCTCCTTGCGGATATTTTCAATATTCTCCGTGCTGCCGCCGCCGTGATCGTTCGGATCGCGCAGCTCACCCTTCTCCACCAGGCGCATAAAGGCGTCAACGACGTCCGGCGCAAGCTGCGTGCCGGAGACCTCCTGGATGATGGAGACCACCTTCTCAAAATTCATGCGTCTGCGGTAAGGACGGTTGGAATACATGGCGTCGAAGCAGTCGGCCACGGCGATGATCTGCGCGACTTTGGGGATCTCGTCGCCCTTGAGGTGGTTCGGATAGCCTCTGCCGTCCGGACGCTCATGGTGCGATCCCGCACCGATGGCGAGCTCCGGCATAATGCTGATATCCTTGAGCGTCTCATAACCCAGCATGGTGTGGGACTTGATGATCTCAAACTCGTCATCCGTAAGCTTGCCCGGCTTGTTGAGCACCTCCGGCGGGACGCCGATTTTGCCGATATCGTGCAGCAGGGCGATGCGATAATACTTCTCCACGGTCTCGTCGTCGCAGCCCATCTCCTCGGCGAGCATCTTGGTATACTGTGCCACGCGGGAGGAGTGGCCGTTGGTGTATTTGTCCTTCATATCGATGACCTTGGCGAAGGCCTCGGTGATCTCCCGGACAAAGGTCATGGTCTCGCGGTTCTTTCTCTCCAGCTTCTGCATCCGCTGACGAATATAGTAACGGATGACCGCCGCTGTCAGCAGCAGTGCGGCCAGCCCGGAGACGACGTAGAACCACGCCTGCTCGTAGAAGGCCTTCTCTTTGTTGATCTCCACGGACATCTCCTGGCTGCCGCGGCCCATGGAGTCCCGCAGCTGCATCACAAAGCGGTAGGTCCCGCCCCGCAGGTTCGTGTAGTCGATGGGCGCAAGCTCCGAGCGGCTGACCGTCGTGGTCGTTCTGTCGAAGCCCTCAAGATGATAGCTGACCTGCGGATTCATCAGCGAGTAATTATAGACGAAGCTGCTGACGGTGAGCTTGTGTGTCTCCGAAGGGATGGTAAAGGAGCCGTCCGCGTCGGGATAGAGGCGCGTGTCGTCCGCATCGACGAAAGGCACCGCTATCTTTAATTCGTTCACATTCTCAAAGGGCTTTTCGATGTTGACCTTTGTCACACCCGCGGAGCTTGCCATATACAGGTCCCCCTCCGCGCTCAGCTCGCTGTAGGAGTTGGCCGTCGCCATATAGGGCAGGCCGTTGTCGACGTCGTAGTGCACCGCGTCGATCTCCCCGTTTGCCAGCAGCTCCTTTGCCGGGATCACATAGACGCCGTTGCTGGCAAGTATCCACATGTCGCCCTTGCTGTTTTCGTAGAGGTCGAAGTTGTTGGGATAGGGGAAGTTTCGTATCGTTGTCACCTGATAGTCCTCATCCATGAACGACAGGGAATTCGTGGTGACGATCCAGAACACATGCTGGTTGGGCGAATACTTGACGCGCATGATGACCTCGGAACCGAGCCCCTCGTCGACGCCGATGTGCCGGGTTCCTTCGCTGCCGATGATGTAGATGCCGCCGCCGTCAGAACCGAGAATCAGATCGCCGTTCATGCCCTCGCAGACGGTGAGAATTTCCCCGTTCTCGATGCCGTCTTCGGCGCTGTAGCCGCCCGTGATCTCATCGCCTTCGATGATGCACACGCCGCCGGTATTTGCGGCCACAATGGCCCCGTCCTGTCTCTCGCACACCACGCGGATACGTTCGGAGAAGAGCCCGTCAGCCACGGTAAAGGCCATAAGCTCCCCCTTGTCGTAGCGGAGCAGACCGTATTTGCGCCAGGTGGAGAGCCAGAGCCGCCCCTTGCTGTCGCGGATTATGGAGCGGATGCGCACGCCGTCCAGGAAGTCCAGCAAATCCTCAGCGTCCAGCTTTTCTCCGGAGGCGGTCGTCGCCCTTGTCAGCGGGAGGCGGTCCACGATTTTGCCGTCTTCGATGACGGTCAGGCCGGAATCGGTTGCGCAGAAGAGCTGATCGCCGTACAGGCAGGTGGCATTGACGACGGCTGGGGGCAGGCCGCAGTGCTCGTAGAGATCCGAGAACTGGTTGGGCACGACCTTCATAACGCCCTGCCGGGTGGAGGTGAACCACAGATTGCCCTCATAGTCGGTCATCACATGGCCGACGGAATTGTCCATCGGTACATTGTCGAGCAGATGGAAGCCGGACTCGCCCAGATTGCCGATGCCGTTTCGGGCGCAGATCCAGATTTGACCGCCGATGTATTCAATGCACTCCACATAGGACAGGGGCGCGACATCCCTGATGTCCATATCCTCAAAATTCTGTTCCAGCGTGCCGTAAAAAATTTCGGCGCTCTCTGTGCCGAGGTACAGCTTGCCGGGCTGCTCGGGATCGGGGAGAAAGCTGATCGCACCCTTGACGCGGCAGTCCTCGCCGCTGAGCCAGAAAACGATCTGCTTGTCTTTGAGTGTGAATATATCGCCCGCCTGGGTTATTCCGTAGATGAGTCCGTCAGGCCCGAGGCGGATATCACGGATGTAGATGTTTTCAAGTCTGGGATCGTCCAGGGGTTCCAGCGTCATATCCAGGTTGACGACAGCGATGCCCGCAGTACTTGCAATATACATCAGGCCGTTTTCATCCTCGGTGATGGCGCGGATGCTGGACGACTGCAGCCCGTCCCGTTTGTCCCACATCGTAAACTCGCCGCGCTCCATTACGGCCGCGCCGTTGGCGTTGGTGCCGATCCACAGCCGGTCATGGCTGTCAACAAAAAGGCAGGTCACACTGGTGATGCCGTTGGTGGAATCCATGCGCTCGAAGCTGTTGC
Source organism: uncultured Eubacteriales bacterium (assembly GCA_900321275.1). Lineage (GTDB taxonomy): Bacteria > Bacillota > Clostridia > Oscillospirales > Oscillospiraceae > Limivicinus. The sequence goes on from ONVI01000039.1 coordinate 3,001, forward strand.
CGTCGTGTCGGATCAGACCGGCGTAGCTGCCGATCCAGATGAAGCCCTCGCCGGTTTCCGCAATGGCATTGGCCTCGGAGGTGGGCAGACCGTTCGGGTTGTTGTACAGGACGGCGGAAAAACCTTCGCTCTTCCCGGTCGGATCGACGGAGAGGGACCGGTTGATGTCGCCGCTTGCGTTGAAAGCCTTTGCCAGACCTTCTCCAGAGGCGGTTCCGGCTGTCGAAAACAGCACGCCGAGAACCAGCAGTACACAGAGGAGCAGCGCGGCGGCCCTGCCGGACCGACTGTAAATATTCGAAGAATCTTTCATGTATTATCATTCCTCTCCCGGAAGTCACACACCATCGCAAATGCGGCTGTAAGATGCCCGCGGGTGTTTGCCTGCTTTTATCAACATACTTATTTCATTATTATATGATCCATCACTTGAAAATGCAAGACGCAAATCCCCATGACCTCATGCATTTTCCGAGGGCCTCCGACAGACATCGGGGGCCGGCCCGGAGCGCTTCCCTAAAATCAGGGTTTCTCTATCATTATTCTGCTTCTCTGGTTAATACGATTATCCGATAGAACAGTTTGAATTTTTCCGACCGGATTTATGCCAGGCTTTGTGATCGGACTTGACCATACACAAAGTATGCTCTGCTTCCGCTGCCTTGCCTGATGCAAATCTGCCTCGGAAATCTCTCATACTAACTTTCAATAAAAACAAGACAATCTTTGCGGCCAGAATTGCGCCATACTGCGTTGAAGCCCTTGACCATATATCTCCATTATGCTCTGCGGGCGGCTTTGCCTTGTCTGGCACAATTCTGTCTCGCAAATCTTTGTCTACTTTCTATTGAAACTTAGGGAAACGCTGAATAAATCCCCGCGCACATCCTGACGGTGTATTTTCCGCCTGGTTTTGCCTGAAAAGCTCGAAATACACAAAGTATTCCATCGCTTTTCGGGCTTCGTCAGGCGAAAAATCCACTCGCCAGTCTGCACACGTCGATTTAATCAGCGCTTCCTTAGTATCAAACCGCCTTATCGGATAATCGTATAAACCAAAACTGCAGGGGTCGATCCCCGGATCGACCCGCTGCATTACGCACATTGTCGTAAAGCAGCGGGCCGATGAGGGCATCGGCCCCTTGCGATTTTAAATGGTTATGCATTTTGAGACAGCCTGTTCAGACTGGAGACAGAGTCACTTGCCTCTCCCCGTGGGAGAGGCACCCCGGTTCGCAAACTGGGGCGGAGAGGGTAAAACACTTTAGGCAGCGCCGCGCAATCCGCCTTCGGCATCTTGTGCGGCGCTGCCTTATAAGTTGTCGGAGCTGCCTGCGTTTATTTTGTAAACAGCGGATAATCGCTGCCAAAGGGGTAGGCCTGCACGTCCTGGTAGACGCCCGTCTCCGGATCGTCCTCCTGAAGCTTGATGTACAGATACAGCTCATGCTGGGTAACGGTGCCGTCCTGGTTCATATCGGCAGGCATGCTGTTGTCCGGGCCGTTCACACCGTCGGTGATGTACTTTGTGAAGTAGTTGCATTTATCGCCCGCCATGCCCCAGCTCGTAAAGCGGTAGCGGGCGGCGGTGAGGACCTGGAAATTGGGCAGGCGCAGCTCACCCGTATCAAAGGTCTCGCTTTCGCTGAGGTCGAGACCGTCATTCGGGTCGTAATCGTACCAATCGTCGCCCCACTCTTCCTCGTCGTAATCGCCCTCATAAAATTCGGAGATGTTCTCCTCGTCCGGGTAGGCCGGGTCATAGATCGTGCTGCCGGAGCCGCAGGAGCCCAGCCATACGATCTTCGTGCCACTGATCTTCTCCAGTTCTGCGGCCAGATCTTCAATCAGAAGATTCCCGTGCTGCTTGTTAGGAATCTCAATCGTCGACAGGTTGCCCGCATAGCGGCCCGTATAGGATACGTCTCCATGGGTGGCGATAAAGAGGAGGGAGACGTCGTTGTCGTCGGCGCTGCGGAAGGCCTCCCGGATCGCGGAGAGAATACCATCGCGGCTCAGATCCTGCCTGCGGGTGACGGAATAATGGCTGCCGCTGGGCGTCTTGACGTTTTCCAGCATCTCCGTCAGCAGTTCCACGTCGCCGTAATTGCGGGCAGCATACATGCCGCCCTTGAAGTTTACCTCACCGATGAGCAGCGCGCGGTAGGCAATATCGTCCTGTGCCTGGAAGGTGACGGTCTGCGTGGGCGAGGTATTGCTCCAGGAGCCGCAGCGCGCCCGCACGCGGAAGGTCGCCGTCTGGCCGGGTTCAAAGCCGCCCAGATCTATATAGTTCTTGTCGATGCCCTCGGCAATGGGGTCGGGGGCCTCATTCACATACACGTCATAGACGCAGCCGTGCAGCGGCGTCCATTGCAGGTTCACCATATCGCCATGTGCCTCGCAGCTCTCAATCGTCAAATTGGGGCCCTCTTCAGTGGCCGTGACCTCAATTATCGGGCTCGAGTACACGTATCCCGTACCGGGGATGCGGGCATTGACCTGAAGGTAGCGTGGTTCACCCACGGGGAAGGCACCGTACACAGCGATGAATGTATCCGACCTGCTGCTGTCACACGCGTACAGTTTATCCTTGCTTTCCCCTATATAAATGTCGTAAACGGCATTGTGAACGGGCTCCCAGCTCATCTTGACGCTGTTGCCCTCGCACGAGAACTCCCGCATTTCAAAGCGCGTTTTCGTCTCACCGGTGGTGATGATGATGGGATCGGAGAAGTACTCCTCCCCCTTGTCGGTCATGCCGAGCAGGAAGGAATACTCGGTCTTGGGGTCAAGGCCGTAGATCGTGCGATTCCAGCCGCCTGTGAAGCGGTCGATCACGACCCATTCGCCGCCCTCCTCACGCTGCGGGTTGAGCGCCCACTGATACAGCTCGTAGCTTTTATCCGGACCCATAAAGCCCCATTCAAGGTAAATGGTGTCGCCGCTGACGGCCTTGCAGCTGTCCGGCCAGAAGCTGAGCTTGTCGCTGTAGCGTCGGATGGTCACAGCGTCGCTGGGGGTGGAAGCCGAGCCGTCGACAATGGCGGAGACGCGAAAGCGCGCATAGCCCAGTCCTTGCGTGTTGGTGTAGCGGAGCACGGGGCCGTTCTCATCCGGGATGGGCGTCCAGTAGCGCTCACGCTCGCGCATTTCCCAGAAGTATTCCGTGGGCTCCTTGTTGTAGATGTAGTCTGCCGTCAGCGTTGCGGTCTGGCCGTAGAGAAGGTTTGTTGAGTCGACGTCCAGATAGGGCTTGATATAGTCAAAATCCATTCCGTTTTCCAGACACCACTTTTCGGCGTAGGTGCCGGGGGAGCATGTGAAGGCGGTGCCTTCGTCAAAGGCGTCGGGCGCAATGGATTGAAGCGTCTCCGGCAGCCAGAACATTTTTACCCCGGTGCCCACAAAAGCGCGGGAGCCGATTTTTTCGATTCCATAAAGAAGGTCATAGTTTGCCGGCATCGGCGGAACACAGCCCAGGCCTGGGCGCTGAAGCAGCCGAGCAGCAGCGCGGCGATCAGCAGTAGGGTCAATTTGCGTATATGTCTCATGTGTGGTTCTCCTTTCAGGCTGGATTTTGTTCCTGAACAGTATGTTGGAAAAAATTATATCACATTTCGGCGATTTTTACAATTGAAAGTATTTCGCGTGACCCTGACAACCTGAACCGGGAGAACAATGAAAAATCCCCTTGACCGCAAAAATAAATTCTCATATAGTAATAGACCAATTTGTCTGTGTATGCAGTACCGTGGACAATTATCACCTTGCGGACGGACGGAGGTTCTGGCTGGGCACAGGTTCCGCTGCCTTTCGTGAAGACTTGAATAAACAGACTCGGAGGGGACAGAATGACAAGAGAAGTAAAACCGCAGGACACAACAAGAGCCGCAGCATTTGAGCTGTGGATGAAAGCGCCGAACCCGATGGTGACCTTTTTCAAAACCCTGGACGTCACGAATCTGATTCGGGTCAGCAAACGGAGGGGCCTCAAATTCAATATGCTGCTGTGCTGGTGCATCGGAAAAGCCGCTGCGCCCATCAGGGAGTTTTATCTTCTGCCGGTCGGTGACAGGCTGATGCAGTATGACAGCCTCGCTGTCAATACGATCGTCAAAAACAGACGTGGGGAAGTCAGCTCCTGCGACATCCTGTTTTCAGAAAAGCTCGGTGACTTTGGCCGGGACTATTTGAGATATACGGAAGAGGTCGTCGAAAGCTGCGCGGACCGGGATCTGTCCGACGCGTGCATGGTCATCGGAACTTCGGCAATCATCGACACGGAGCTGGACGGCGCGGTCGGCATGAACAGCGGGATTTTCAACAACCCCTTTCTGATTTGGGGCCGATACAGGAAAAGACTGTTTCGGTATTCCCTGCCGGTGTCTTTCCAATTCCATCACACGCAGATGGACGGCGCGCACGCGGGCAGATTCCTGGAAAACCTGCAAAAAGAAATCAATCATTTGGGGGAAAATGCAGCCGGCGATCCCGCCTCACCGTAGCGGGCTGACGTCCTCGGCAGCCCGCGCGGAGGAACGCAAGATTCGGAACAATATTGGGCGAATACGTACACAAAAAATGCATGTATTCGCCCTTTTTTGCCATAATACTGCCGCTGATATTGCCGGGCCGATGAGGGCATCGGCCCCTGCGATTTTGCAACGCGCCCAAATGCGTATTTTTTGACAGCCTTCGCTTATTCAAAAGTCTTTGCCACGTCCTCCAGATACTGGCGGATGGGCAGGTGCTGGGGGCACATCTCCTCGCATTGGCCGCACTTGATGCAGTCGCTGGCCTTGCCGTTCTTGAGGGTCAGACGCTTGTAATAACCGCCGTGGACGGGGCGCTTGTCCTCGTCAATGAGCATCTCGTTGTTGTACAGGGCGAAATACTCGGGGATGGCGATGTGCTGCGGGCAGTTGACCTTGCAGTAGGAACAGCGTGTGCAGGCGATGGCGATGCGCGCCTTGATGAGCGAGGCGGCGTTCTCCATGAAGGAAAGCTCCTCGGCGTTGAGGGGGTTAAAGTCGCGCATGGTGTCGGTGTTGTCGAGCATCTGTTCCATATTGCTCATGCCGCTGAGCACCATGAAGACCTGCTCCTGGCTGGCGGCAAAGCGGATCGCCCAGGAGGGGACGGACATCTCCGGCTCCCGGGCCTTGAACTGCGCCTCCAGCTCGCCGGGGACATTGGCGAGGGTTCCGCCCTTGACCGGCTCCATGACGATGACGGGCTTGCCGTGCTTTACGCAGACCTCGTAGTTGGCGCGGCCCTGCACGCCGGGATTGTCCCAGTCGAGGTAGTTGATCATCAGCTGCACGTACTCGATCTCCGGGTGCTCGGTCAGCAGCTTGTCCAGCAGCTCCGGCCCGTCGTGATACGAGAAGCCGATGTGCTTCACAAGCCCGGCCTCCTTCTTGGCGCGGATGAAGTCCCAGCAGCGGAATTTGTCGAAAACCTCCACCGACTCGGAATTGACGTTATGCAGCCAGTAGTAATCAAAAAACTCCGCTCCCGTGCGCCGGAGCTGCTCGGAGAAGATCGTCTCGCGGTCGTCCTCGCTTTTGATCATATAAGAGGGCAGCTTGGTCGTCAGGGTGAAGCTGGCCCGCGGATGGCGCGAAACCAGCGCTTCCCGCGCGGCCTCCTCACTCTTGCCGCCGCAGTACATCCAGGCTGTGTCAAAATAGGTGAAGCCCCGCTCAAGGAAGACGTCCACCATCTGCTTCATCAGCTCCATGTCGATGCTGCTCTCGTTGTCGGGATCGGTCAAGTCGCTGGAGCGGATCGAGGCGATCCTGGCGGCGGAGCTTCCCAAGATCGGCAGCAGGATGGACAAAATCATCAGCGGCCCGATCTACTACGGGGTCTCGGACGTGAGCACCAGCAGCCAGCCGCCGCGCGAGTCCGTTATGACGCTTGCAATCTCGGCGGAGTGCCTGCAGAGGGATTATTTCGAAGTTAAGAAATATGTATACAGAGAGGTTCTTCTTCTCTGCCAGCGGGAACATATTCCCCTCACGTGAGGAATAAAAAACCGGGAGCGCTTTTTTGCGCTCCCGGTTGCTGCTTTGGATCAGAATTTGATTTTGAGCTGCTGCCCCGCCTGTACGTTGTTGGTGTTACCGAGATCGTTCCATTTCGCCAGCTGCTCGGGCGTGACATGGTACTTGGCCGCGATGGTCTGGAGATTGTCGCCGGGCTGCACCACGTAGGGGAGAATCGTCCCGCCGGATACGATTTCGAGTGCGTCGTCGTTCATAGCGATTCTGTTCATTTTTATATCCTCCGTTTTAATAGTTTCGGTTTCTTTCCTGCTTGCAGATACAGGATATCATATGTTTTGTCACACAACTGTCACACAAGGGACTGCGCTGTGCGTTTTACTGAATGAAGTAGCCGCAGACAGGGCAGCGATCCATGGCCAGGGAGACCTCGGCCCCGCACGATGGGCACCAGAGCGCCTCGTAGGTGCTGCCGTCGGCGTTGTAAGAGGCGTGGGTCGGGAGATAGCCGTCGGCAAGCGTGGGGTAATAGTTGCCGGTGTCATAGGCATACTCGCCGGAGTAATGAGATTCGTTGTTGTAGTAGTTGGAGCCTGCCCAGCCGCCCTGATCGTAGGCGGGCTCGTTGTTGTAGTAGTTGGAGCCTGCCCAGCCGCCCTGACCGTAATCGGTCTCATAGCCGTAGACCTCGCACAGGTAGATGTTGGACGCGCTGGGATAGCCGGTGTAGTACACGATGCAGGGGGCTCCGCCGCCGGCGGCGTAGATCTGGCCGTAGATAGAGCAGACAGACTTCGAGACGTAAACCGTGTCGCCGTTCTGAAGGATGACGCAGATCTGGCCCAGCGAATCGTCATAGGCGGTGCCGCTCATGGAGCCGTAGCTCGGCTGCGGCGTGGGGATATCGCCGCGGATATAGCAGTAGGTCACGTTCTGGCCGTCCCAGAGTATCGAGGCGGGCGCGCCGTAGTAGAGGTCGCCCTCAATGTCGCACAGGCCGTAGGGGACGGTGACGGAGACCTTGCCCTCCACCTTGACCGTCACGGTGTTGTAGGACCAGTCGGTGACCGAGCCGGAGTAGGTGCCGCTGGGCGCGGCCTTGGGCTCCTGCTTCGCCGTGACGTACATGTAGGCCGTGGCGGTGCGGGCGGTCTGTCCCTGGTAGTAGAAGGTGCAGTACGCGCCCCAGTTGTTCATGTCCTTCTCCACGTTGGCAATGCTGAGCGTGGTGCTGTATTCACCGCTCACGCTTGCCCGCGGGAAGATGTTGCGGAAGTTCGCGGTGGTATACTCGCCGCCGTTGGGGGCGACCAGCGTCCAGCTGAGAGACTCAAAGGCGTTGGCGCAGGAGACGAACATCGCGGTCTGACCCTCGCTCTTGTTCTCATTGGTGGGGTTCTTCGTAACGCTGAGGTAGACCGGCGCGGGCGGCGCGGGCGCCGCGGTGGGCGTGGGCGTATACATGGGCGCCGCGGTCGGGGTAGGCGTATAGACGGGCGCCGCGGTTGCCGCGGGCTTCGTCAGGGCGTCCGGCTTCGGAACCGGGAAGCTCTCGGTCGGGCTCTTTCTGCCGGTGAACACCGCAAAGCTGTCCGCCAGGCGGGAGAGGCTCTGCGCGTCGCCGGCCCTGAACCAGTCGAAGCTGGTGTTGCTTCTCTCACAGGCGGAGAAGGCGTTAACACCGGCGGCATTGTACTGCTCCGGGGAGATGGGCATGCCGTTGGCGTCCGTGTGGGTGACGGTTCTCGCCCCGTTTTCCACCACCGTATGCTCGATGGCGTAGGCCATGTAGGCCATGACGCCGTCCTTCATGCGGTAGGCGCTCTTGCTGGTGTAGACCTCGTTTTCGGAGAGCACCACATTGTCATAGAACATATAGTACCAGGCGTCGCCCGCGACGTCGTGATAGGTGTCGGTGCTGTCGGTGAGGATATCGGGGAAGGACTCGTCCGGGTCCTTGGCGAGGGTGCACTCCGTCAGGGCTTTGCCGTCCTTGCTGACCTCCCAGATCTTCAGGTTGGTGGAGCGGTCCTGGGGATGCTGGGTCGCGGCGATGAACTCCACCTGCCCGTTGCGGTTGAGGTCTGTGACGGTGTAGTACCAGGTCTGGGCGCCATCGGGCTGCTTGAGGGTGTCCAGCTTCGAGAAAATCAGCCCGAGCTGCGCGTCGATATCCGGTTCTTCCGCGAAGGCTGCCAGAGGCGTGCAGACAGTCAGGGAGAACAGCATGGCCGCCGCCAGCAGAAGGCTGAGAAGGTTTTTCTTTTTCATGGTCGTATCCTCTCTTGTTTATTCATTTACGATGCGCCGAAAGCCTTCCGGGGCTTATCCCCCCGGAAGGCTGTATTTTTTATGCTGCGGTTTCAGTCCCAATCCTTTTTGTACTTCAGGACGCTGCCGTTCTCGGCGTCGATGTTGAACTCATACTCGAGGCCGCCCTGATAGAACTCGATCTCGTATACCTTTCTGCCGTGCTCGTAGTCCATTTCGACCTTCTTCACGAAGTCGAGCTGATCCTTCTTGAGCTGCGCGTGCTCCAGCGCCTTGCTCAGTGCCTCGTCCTGGGTGAGCGTACCGCCCGCCACTTTCTCCAGCTCCTTGTCGTTGAGTGTGTTCATGTTGTTCGTCATTGTTTGTTGCTCCTTTCCTATGTCGAGTTGTTTTTCGTTCTTGCTTACGTGCAAAGCATAACACAGCTTTTATCACAAAACAGTCACACGGCGCGGGAAAAATCGGCCCGCTCCGGAAAAAGGCTCAGTAACCATTTTGTCACTTTTATTTATACCATAGCTCCCCCGGGAAGTCAAAGAGATATTTATAAAGAAATCTGAAGAGGCCGCGCCCACTATGAAAAAATGCGCAAAAGCCCTGAAAAAATCGCACAAACCCCTTGCAAAACACGGGCACATCTGCTATTATATCAAGGCATTTCGCACGGAGGCGGACTCTCCCCATGTGGCCCACGGGCTTGGCGGAGGGAATGAGGCCTCCGGAGGAAATAACAAATATGAAAAAGGAGAATACCAAATGGCAGTCGTATCCATGAAACAGCTGCTCGAGGCCGGTGTCCACTTCGGTCACCAGACCCGCCGCTGGAACCCCAAGATGGCCGAGTACATCTACTGCGAGCGCAACGGCATCTACATCATTGACCTTCAGAAAACCGTCAAGAAGCTCGAGGAGGCTTACGCCTTCGTCAGAGAGCTGGCTGAGAACGGTCAGACCATCCTCTTCGTCGGCACCAAGAAGCAGGCGACCGACGCCGTCAAGGAAGAGGCCTCCCGCGTCGGCATGTACTATGTCAACGCCCGCTGGCTCGGCGGCATGCTCACCAACTTCAAGACCATGCGCACCCGCGTGGACCGCCTGGCCCAGCTCAAGAAGATGCAGGAAGACGGCACCTTCGACATGCTGCCCAAGAAGGAAGTCATGAAGCACCTGGGCGAGATGGAGAAGCTCGAGAAGTATCTCGGCGGCGTCAAGGAAATGAAGAAGCTCCCCGGCGCCCTCTTCGTCGTCGATCCCCGCAAGGAGCACAACGCCATCGCCGAGGCCCGCAAGCTGCACATCCCCATCGTCGCCATCGTCGATACCAACTGCGACCCCGATGAGGTCGATTACGTCATCCCCGCGAACGATGACGCCATCCGCGCCATCCGTCTCATCTCCGCCACGATCGCCAATGCCGTTCAGGAAGGCCGTCAGGGCGCCGATGCGAGCGCCGAGGAAGAAGCCCCCGCAGAGGCCGCAGAGGAATAAGAAATCTCAAAGGGGCGTGCATGCACGTCCCTTTTTTAACTTAAGACAGGAGGAAAAATTAAAATGGCTTTTACCGCTCAGGATGTCAAGACTCTCCGCGAGATGACCAACGTCGGCATGATGGACTGCAAGAAGGCGCTCCAGGCCACCGACGGCGATATGGACAAGGCAGTCGACTGGCTGCGTGAGAAGGGCCTGGCCAAGGCCGCAAAGAAGGCCGGCCGCGTGGCCGCTGAGGGCATGGCTTATGCCCATGTCTGCTCCAGATGCGGCGTCGGCGCCATCGTCGAGGTCAACTGCGAGACCGACTTCTGCGCCAAGAGCGATCTGTTCAAGCAGTTCGTTACGGACATCTGCAAGGTCGTCCTGAATGACAACCCCGCCGACGTCGAGGCTCTCATGGCCTGCAAGTACCCCGGCACCGAGCTCACCGTCGCCGAGACCCTGCCCGAGAAGGTCATGTCCATCGGCGAGAACCTGCAGATCCGCCGCTTCGTCCGCTTTGCCGAGCCCACCAACGTCGCCTACGTGCACGCGGGCGGCTCCCGCGCCGTGCTGGTCAACCTCGCTGTTGAGGGCGGCATCGACGCTACCGAGATCGGCAAGAACGTTGCCATGCAGATCGCGGCCATGAATCCCAAGTACTGGGACAAGAGCCTTGTTCCCCAGGCCGATATCGACCACGAGCGCGAGGTTCAGGTTGCCCTGATGGACAACGATCCCAAGATGGCGGGCAAGCCCCAGGCCATCAAGGAGAAGGCCGCCGCCGGCAAGATCAACGCCTTCTTCAAAGAGAACTGCCTGCTCCAGCAGGTCTTCGTCCGCTCCGACCTGTTCGACGGCTCCGTCGAGGGTTACATCGCCGACGCGGCGAAGAAGCTCGGCGGCAGCGTGAAGTTCGTCGACGCCGTCCACTTCATCAAGGGTGAGGGCATCGAGAAGAAGGAAGAGGACTTCGCCGCTGAGGTTGCCAAGCAGATGAACATGGGCAAGTAATCGCCCACAATATCGAATATGAAAAGGCTTCAGGCAAAACCGCCTGAAGCCTTTTTGATGCAGTTATTCATTGACGACGATATCCTCGAAGGCTTCCTTGCGCACCCAGACGGCGACGCTGCGGCCCTCGGTGCGGAAGTCGCCGCAGCCGTCCTCGCCGATTGTGACAGGCTCGGTGCAGTTGCCGAGAACGTCGTAAAAGCTCTCTCCGGCAAACTGCGTGCCCATGTACATGTGAAGGCTGCCGCCCTGTTCGTCGTTGGAGAGCACCACCGCGAGGCCGGAGTTTTCATGCTCCTCGTCGCCGCGGCGCACCCAGCCGATCAGGTGCTCGGTCTCAAAGCAGTCCTCCTGCTCGCCGTAGGCGTAGGCGTGGCGCAGCTTGATGAGCTTGCCGAGATTCGGCACCAGCGGGCGGTTTCTCACGGGATTGCCGTAGTAGTCGGAATAGAACACACAGGGCACGCCCTCCTGCCGCAGCAGGATCAGCGCGTAGGCCAGGGGTTTGAACCAGTCGTCCACAAAGGATTCCAGGCTCTGCCCGTACTGGGTGTCGTGGTTGTCGATGAAGGTGACGGCGTTCATGGGCCGCTCCCGCATCAGGGTATGGTCGAGGATGGTGCGCAGATCGTAATTCTCGCCCTCCTGCGAGGCCTTGAAAAAGTTGTAGTGCAGGGCCACGTCGAAAAGGCTCATCTCATTGTCCACCGCGTCCAGATAGTGCTCCAGGCGCTCCACGTCGCCGCTCCAGTATTCGCCGACGGCGGGCAGCTCGCGGTGCTTCTCCGCGCGCAGATCGTGCAGGAGCTGTCTGTAAAACGGGAAGCTGATATGCTTGACGGCGTCAAGCCGCAGCCCGTCGGTGCCCGTCTCCTTCAGGTACCATTTGAGCCACTTCTTGGTCTCCTTTACGACAGTGGGGTTGGACATGTCCACGTTCATCCCCATCAGATAGTCGAAGGTGCCTTTTTCCGGGTCGGTCTCCGGCGCCCAGTGCTTGCCGGTAAAGCGGTAGATGTTGCCGGTCTCCTGACTGTTCTCGTCCCAGTCGGTGCCGGTGAAGCAGCGGTGGTTCCATTTGAAGCTGCTGTATGTATCGCCGCGGCCGGGGAAGGTGAACTTCGACCAGGCGCGGATCTTCTGCTTGTCGCCGATCTGCTCCCAGCGGTTTTCGGGGTTGTCGGTGACGGCGGTGATCTCCTCCAGCTCGTCCCCGCCCATGCGGTGGTTGAGCACGATGTCCGCGTAGACGCCGACGCCCGCCGCGTGGAACGCGCGGATGGCCTCCAGGTATTCTTCCTTGGTCCCGTATTTGGTGCGGATCGTTCCTTTCTGGTCGAACTCTCCGAGATCGTACATATCATAAACGCCGTAGCCCACATCCTCCTGCGAGGTGCCCTTGTAGGCGGGGGGCAGCCAGACCTCCGTGACGCCCAGCGCGGCGAGGTTTTCCGCCTTCGCGGCGCAGCGCTTCCACCACAGTCCGTCGTTCGGCAGATACCATTCAAAATACTGCATCATGGTTTCGTTGGTACTCATCATATCCCTTCTTTCTTCTGTGAAAATGCCGGCATATACGTTCCATATACATCGGCACTCCCCTTGATGAGCTTTGCACGTTTTACCATAATTCCGCGCGTTTGTCAAATTTTTAAGCCATTTTCGTCTTTTTGACGAAATTTTCTTAACGATTTATTCATAATAAGACTATATCTTGTGGCTAAAAAAGGAAGCGTGCCTATCGTTTTCATGCAGAAAAATGCGCATATTGTATCGACCTCCGCACGCTTGCCGCGTTCATTTCGACCGAACGAAGTAAACGGGAAAAATCATATCAGGCGGACGCGGCTGATCCTGCCTCCCGACGCCGCTTTGCGAGAGACAGCCGGAAAGACAACAGGGCGAAAAAAACTCCGCCTCGCAACGAGACGGAGTTTTTTGATTTGCTGAATCGAATTACTTGAGCTCGACAGTGGCGCCAACAGCCTCGAGCTGGGCCTTCATGGCCTCGGCGTCTTCCTTGGAAACGCCTTCCTTGATCTTGGCGGGAACGCCTTCGACCATGGCCTTCGCCTCGGCAAGGCCGAGACCGGTGATGCCGCGGACTTCCTTGATGACCTTGATCTTCTCAGCACCGAAGCTGGTCATGACAACGTCAAACTCGGTCTTCTCTTCGACGACGGGGCCGGCAGCGACAGCGGGGCCGGCGGCGACGGCGGCGGCGGAAACGCCGAAGGTATCCTCCAGCGCGTGGACGAGCTCGCTGAGCTCAAGAACGGTAAGGCCTTTGATCTCTTCGATCATGGCAGTGATTTTTTCACTCATGTTATTATCCTCCATTAAAAATCTTTTTGTTGCCGATTATTCGGCTGCGGGAGCTTCGGCGGAGCCGCCCTTCTGCTCGAGAATCTGACCGAGGCAGACGGCGAGACCCGTAATGGGTGCGATCATGGTGCCCAGAACCTTGGAATACAGCGCGTCCTTGGAACCGAGAGTGGACATCATCTCGATCTCGCCCGCGTCCAGGACCTTGCCCTCCATGAAGGCAGCCTTGACGTTGAAGCGATCGCCCAGCTTCTTGCTGTAATCATTGATGATACGGAAAGGAGCGATGGGGTCCTGCTCGGCGGTGGCCAGAGAGGTGGTGCCGTTGAGGACGTCGTCCAGGGCGTTCATCCCCAGCTTGTCCAGGGCCTTTCTGGTCAGCGTGTTCTTGACGACGGAGTATTCGACGTTTTCCTTGCGCAGCTCTGCGCGCAGTGCGGTGTCCTCGGCCACGGTGATGCCGCGGTAATCGACAAGGACGCCTGCGCCCGCGTTCTGAATGCGCTGAGCGAGAGCGTCGACGATCGCCTGCTTTTCACTGAGAACCTTTGCGTTAGGCATGTGTGTTTTTCACCTCCACACGATTGATACCGCGCCCAAAAAGAAAGCCCCCGCGTCAAAAAGACGCAAGGACACAAAAACAATCAAGAATCATGTTGATGTCCTCGGCAGGATTTACGGGCTGAACCCACCTGCTGTCTTCGGAGCGCTATGACAATATAGCAGAACATGCACGGAATGTCAAGAATTTTTTTGGGCAGTCGCAAAAGGCATGTGGAACCAAAAGAAAACAGCGGGCCGATGAGGGTATCGGCCCCCGCGATTTCGCATGTCGATGCATGCTGAGACAGCCCCGTCAACGCGCGTCCTTCGCGCGCCCGGGACAACGGCCGCCGACTCCCGCAGAGAGGGGGCCGTATACGTCACAGCAGCCGGATCTTCATGCATTTATCCTTACCGAAGTATTTCTCCATCTCGGCCTTGTAGTCGTCGAAGAGCTCCGTCGGCATGAGGGCCTGCACACAGCCGGCAAAGCCGCCGCCGTGGACGCGCCAGGCGCCCTTGCCTTCCAGAAGCTTCCGGCTCAGCTCCAGCCCCTCCTGGAGCTTGAGGTCTCCGGTGGCGCTGGTGACGATGTTGTTCAGCAGGTTTTCCGAGGAGCGGCCCGACTCATTCATCAGGCGCAGGTACGCGTCCCGATCGCGGTTTTTCAGCGCGTCGCGCATGAGGGGGACGCGCTCGTTCTCGTCAAAGAAGTGCATGGCGCGGCGGACGGGCCGGTTGGCCGCGTCCCAGCCGCGGCTGCGAAATTCCGCGGGGTCCACGTCCGAGAGGGAGCCCTTGTCGAAGAGATTGGCGATATAGACCATATCCGCCGGAATGCGGGCGTAGGAGGTGGCAAGCTCGGCATGGCTGCCGCCGGTGTCCGTCAGGCAGAGCGTCAGGCCCATGCCCTCAAAGTCCGCCTCGACCGGCTCAATCTCATTGGTGCTCAGATCCACATAGATGGTTTTGCCCAGTGCGCAGGTGAGCTGACTCATGAGCCCGCAGGGCTTGCCGAAGAAACGGTTCTCCGCCGTCTGCGCCGCGCGGGCAATTACGACCGGCTGCACCGCGCCGTCGTTGAACAGCTCGCTCAGGATTTTGCCGATGAGCACCGAGAAAGCGGCGGAAGAGCTCAGGCCCGCGCCGACGGGAAGGCTGCTGCGAACCACGGCGTCAAAGCCGCCGATGTTCAGCCCCAGCTCGTGAAAGGCGCTGAGCACGCCCCGCACCAGCGCCTTGGAGCTTCCGAACTCCGTGGTGCGCGGACTGAGATGGTCGATGCGCAACTCAAAGGCGGGCGACTCCGAACTGGTAACGCTTACGGTCTTGCCGCCGTTTGCCTCAAAGTCCGCTGTAACGCCCCGGTCGATGGCGGCAGCCAGCACACGGCCGTACTGATGGTCGGTGTGGTTGCCGGCGAGCTCGGTTCTGCCCGGCGTAAAAAGCGTTTTCATCATGCCCCGCCTCCTGTTTGGCAATCTTATATATTATGAAGAATAACCCACAAAGCCTTGAAAGTCAACAGCTTCCACAGAATTAACAATTACTGGAAGAAAAATTTAAAGTCCGTACATATTTATATAATTCTCTTGCGTCATGGCGGTTCAGGGGCTATAATAGGAACACACAATGAAAAACAGAATGGGAGACTACTATGAAAAGCGCAAACGGAATCAATCTGACCATGCTGTGCGATTTCTATGAACTGACCATGGGCAACGGCTACTTTGCCGACGACATGAAGGATCGCATCTGTTATTTTGACATGTTTTTCCGCAGCGTGCCCGACGATGGCGGCTACGCCGTCGCAGCGGGGCTGGAGCAGATCGTGGACTATGTGCAGAACCTGCACTTTGACGAGGAGGACATCGCCTACCTCCGCGGGCGCGGCATTTTCGGGGAGGGCTTTCTCGACTATCTGAAAAACTTCCGTTTCACGGGCGATATCTGGGCCGTGCCCGAGGGGACGCCCATCTTCCCGATGGAGCCGGTGCTCACCGTGCGCGCGCCCGCAATCCAGGCCCAGCTGGTGGAGACCTACCTGCTGCTGGAATTCAACCATCAGAGCCTGATCGCCACCAAGGCCAGCCGCGTTGTTCGCGCCGCGCAGGGCCGGACGGTGCTGGAGTTCGGCTCACGCCGCGCCCAGGGCATCGCGGGCGCGGTCACCGGGGCGCGGGCGGCCTTTATCGGCGGCTGTGCGGGCACGGCCTGCACCGTGTCGGACCAGGTCTACGGCGTACCCGCCGCAGGCACCATGGCCCACTCCTGGGTGCAGATGTTCGATACGGAGCTTGACGCCTTCCGCAGCTACTGCCGCACCTATCCGAACAACGCCGTGCTGCTGGTGGACACGTACAACACACTCAAATCCGGCGTGCCCAACGCCATCCGTGCCTTCAATGAGATCCTCAAGCCCCTGGGCATCACCAAATGCGGCATCCGCCTCGACTCCGGCGATATGGCTTACCTCACCCAGAAGGCGAGAAAAATGCTGGACGACGCGGGCTGGACCGAGTGTGTCATCACCGTCTCCAATTCGCTGGATGAGCGGCTCATCGCCAACATCATCCACCAGGGCGCGAAAATCGACTCCTTCGGCGTGGGCGAGCGGCTCATCACCTCCAAGAGCTCCCCGGTATTCGGCGGGGTGTACAAGCTCTGCGCCGTGGAGAGCGCCGACGGAAGCATCATCCCAAAGATCAAGGTCAGCGAAAACGTCGGCAAAATCACAAATCCCGGCTTCAAAAAGGTCTATCGTTTTTACAACCGGGAGACCGGCATGGCCGAGGCCGACTATATCTGCATGCGCGACGAGGTTGTGGACGATACGAAGCCCCTGGAGATCTGTGATCCCTCCGAGCGGTGGAAACGCAAGACCATGGAAAACTTCCGCGCGGTAGAGCTGCAGGTTCCGATCTTCCTCAATGGGAAACTGGTATATCAGCTGCCCACCCTCAAGGAGATCAAGACCAACTGCGCCTACCAGCTCTCCACCCTCTGGCCCGAGGTCAAGCGCTTCGACAACCCCCACCAGTATTACGTGGATCTGTCCCCAAAGCTCATGGCGCTCAAGGACGAGATGCTGGAATCCCACGGCAGACGATAAATCAAGACAGAGAGGTAGAAAACATGAAAAAATTTCTTTCCATCCTGCTGGCAGCCTGTATTTTCATCTCCTGCGCAGCCGGCGCGGGCGCCGCATCCTTCTCTCCCGCGACGATGAGCGCGGACGAGCTTGCGCAGGTTCGCTCCGCGGCTGAAAGCGGCAATCCCGACGCGCTGGCAGCCCTCGGCAACGTCTATTATCTCGGCGACTACAACAACGGCGTCTCCCGCGATTTCAAAACCGCGCTCGACTGCTTTTTAAGAGCGGCGGAGGCCGGAAACAAGGATGTGCTGATCAACATCGGAACCATCTATGAAAAAGGCTCCGCCGGGGAGAGGGACACGGAAAAGGCCTACGAGTGGTATAAAAAGGCGGCAGAGGCCGGCAACAAGGACGCCGAAACCAGGCTTGCCGCTCCCGTATTTGACGCGCTGCGCTGGAAGGACAACGCCGCGAAGCTCTCCGGCCGCCTGGGCGAGGAGCTGACCATCGCCGGCACCGGCAGAGTCGCCACGCCTTTCTATCTGGACGCGCCGGTTGAAAACTGCAGCATGATCACCATGGAAACGCGCGTTCTCCCCGACTACTGGGGCTGGCCCTGGGGCCGCTATGCGCTCTATGCCTGGGGTCTGGACGGACAGTGGCAGAAGCTGGATTACTTCCAGCTGGAGCAGGCCCAGTCCAACGGCGAACCCAGAACCTACGATTTCGTTCTTCCGGCGCCCATCTCCTTCCAGGCCCTGGCCGTCGTCCTCGCCGAGGACGGGATGGACTTCACCGTCTGGCATGATGACACCTTCTATGTGGACAAGACCCTGGTCACCGCTTATTCGGCGGAGCATCCCGCGCCCGTGTTTACCCCCTCGACCAGCGAGTACCCGGTCAACTCCTCCCATGTCACGACGAGCGCCTATGTAAACCCCTATCCTGTCGGATAATCTCTTTCAACCAAAACGCCTTTGAAAAAGCAGCGCTTTTTCAAAGGCGTTTTGGCTTTATGCCCAGGCTTAGCGGATTCGAACCCCTGCCGGTAGGTGTTCGTATTCACTAAGCCCAGCCCAGAAGCTCCGAGACGGAATCGGCGACCTCTCCCATGGTTTTGAGCGTGCGGCCGACCACGGTTTTGACGCCGTTCTTTTTGGGACGCATGGCATACATGGCGCAGCCGCCCACCACCAGGCCCATTCCCATGCCCACATAGAAATTGCGCTTTTCCATTGTGATTTCCTCCTTTGCCAAACTGTTGATAGTATGTGCGCAAAGTCCTTGCTGTCGCCATGCAATTTGTGGTAAAATAATATAATCAAACTTGAAGCTATCCCTTGGAGGCGCATTATGGTCATCAAAATACTTGCGGTGGGGGACGTCTGCGGTCAGCCGGGGCTGGACGCGCTGGAAAAGAGGCTCAAGCCCTTCCAGAAGGAGAACGACATCGCCTTCACGGTGGTCAACGGCGAGAACGCCAATGTCGTGGGCATCACGCCGAAGCAGGCGGATCTCATTTTCCGCGCCGGGGCCGATGTCATTACGCTGGGCAACCACACCTGGACCCGCACCGAGCTGCAGCCCTACCTTGCCGAGCGCACACGTATCCTGCGCCCGGCCAATTACGGCCCCCAGTGCCCGGGGCGCGGCATCCATGTCTACCACCGGGACTTCGGGGATGTGTGCGTGCTGAACCTGATGGGCCGCTTCACGCTCGACACCAATACGGATAACCCCTTCGTCATCGCCGACGGCTACATGGCGGAGATTCAGGAGAAGATCATCCTCGTGGATTTCCACGCCGAGGGCACCAGCGAAAAGCGGGCCATGGGCTTTCTCCTGGACGGAAAAGCCAGCGCCGTCTGGGGCACGCACACGCATGTGCAGTCCTCGGACGCGGAGGTGCTGCCCAAAGGCACGGGCTATATCAGTGACCTGGGCATGACCGGTTCGGTCTATTCCGTCCTCGGCATCGACCCGGAGCAGAGCATCGGCAAATTCATGGGCGACCCGCCCCGGCGCTACGAGTCCGCCAAGGGCCCGACCAAGCTGGAGGGCTGCGTGTTTGAAATCGAGACGGAGACGGGCCGCTGTCTCAGCGCGGAGGGGGTGCGCCTTAAATGAGTGACTTAAAAATCCTGCACGCCGCCGACCTGCATCTCGACTCCGCCTTTGAGGCCCTGCCGGCGGGCAAGGCCGCCCTCCGGAGAAGCGAGCAGCGGGAGCTTCTCAGACGCCTCGCCGCGCTCGCCCAGCAGGAGAAGGTGCAGCTTGTGGTGCTGTCGGGCGATCTCTTTGACAGCGACAACAGCTATTACGAGACCGGCGAGCAGCTGGCCCGCTGCCTTGCGGTCATCGGCGCGCCCGTGTTCATCGCCCCGGGCAACCACGACTTTTATTCCTCCCGTTCCCCCTGGGCGAGGCTCAAGCTGCAGGGGAACATCTACCTGTTCACCGAGAACAGGATCCGCGGCATGGAGCTGCCCGCCCTGGGCGCGCGGGTCTACGGCGCGGCCTTCAACGAAAAGCACAGCGGTGCGCTTCTGCACGGCTTCACCGCTGAGCGCAAGCCCGGCTTTAAAAACATCCTCGTTCTGCACGGGGAGGTGGGCAGCGGTGACGGCAACTATAACCCCATCACCGAGGAAGAGCTTGCCGCCTCCGGCATGGACTATGTGGCCCTGGGCCATATTCACAAGGCCAGCGGTCTTCTGCGCGCGGGGGAGACCTGGTATTCCTGGCCCGGCTGCCCCGAGGGGCGCGGCTTTGACGAGACCGGGGAGAAGTTCGTAAACCTCATCACCCTTACCGATGACGGGGATTGCCGGCTGGAGCAGCGCAGCATCGCCATGCGCCGCTATGAGACGCTGGCGGTGGACGTGACGGGGGACGACCCCCTGCTTGCCATCCACACGCAGCTGCCGGACGACTCCGTTCGGAATATCTACCGCATCACCCTGACCGGGGAGCTGGACGAGGCCCCGGATCTGAGCCGCCTTCGCCAGAACCTGAGCGAGCTGTTCTTCGAGCTGCAGCTCCGGGACGAGACGCGGCCCCGCCGGTCGCTGTGGGAACGGGCCGGGGACGACACCCTGCGCGGCTTGTTCCTGAAAAAACTGAAAAAGCAATATGACGACGCGCCGGACGACGAGCGGCGCATGATCGAGCAGGCGGCCCGCTGGGGCCTGGCGGCGCTCGACAACCGGGAGGAGGCTGTAAGACATGATGATCCGTAAGTGTACCGCCTCCTTCGGAAAACTGGAAAACGAGAGCCTGCGCTTTCGCGACGGGCTCAACGTGATCTACGCCCCGAACGAGAGCGGCAAATCCACCTGGTGCGCATTCATCCTGGCCATGCTCTACGGCATCGACACCTCCGAGCGGGCGCGGGCCGGCTATCTGCCGGACAAGCTGCGCTACGCCCCCTGGTCGGGCGCCCCCATGGAGGGCAGCATGGAGCTGGAGGCTGACGGCTGCGACATCACCATCACGCGCACCTCCAGAAGCAAAGGCGCGCCCATGCAGGAATTTTCCGCCGTCTATACCGGCACCAACGTCCCCGTGAAGGATCTCAACGGCACCAACTGCGGGGAACTGCTGACCGGCGTATCCAAGGACGTCTTCCGCCGCAGCGCCTTTATCGAGCAGGGCAATGTGGGCGTCACGGGCAGTCCCGCCCTCGAAAAGCGCATCAGCGCCATCGTCACCACCGGCGAGGAGCAGTGCTCCTACTCCGAGGCGGACGAGCGCCTGCGCGCGTGGCAGCGGCGTCGGCGCTACAACCGCAAGGGTCTCCTGCCCGAGCTGGAGGGTCGTATGGACGAGACGCAGCGGCGTCTGGAGGAGATGAGCGGCTCGATCCAGGACGCGGAGGAGCTGGAGGCCCGGCTTCGCCAGCGGCAGAGCGACTGCGAGGCGCTGGAACAGCAGGTGGCCGAGAGCCGCCGCCGCCAGCGGGCCGAGGCTCTGGAGCGGCTTTCCCGCGGCAAGGCCGAGCTGGAGGAGAGCTCCACCCGGCACGACGAGGCGATGGAGACCCTCGCGGGTCTGCGGGAGGAGCTGCGGCGCGACCGCTTCGGCCTGCGGGAACCGGAGAGCCTTACGGCGGAGGTCAATGCGGATCTGGAAACCCTGCGCACCCTGCGCAGCGGGGGCGACAAGACAGCCACCCCTCTGTTTGCGTTTTTGTTTCTGGCGCTGGCGATCACGGCGGCGGCCTTCTATTCGGCGTACCGCTTTATCCCGCTGATCGTGCTGGCGGGCCTGTTCTGCGCGGCGTCGCTGTTTTTCTTCTTCCGCTACAGCAATACGCAGCGGAAACGCGAGACATCACAGGCGCAAAAGAAACAAATACTGGAAAAATACCACGCCCGTTCCGCCGGCGAAATCAGCGCGGCCCTGGAGGAGCACTGCGCCCTGTGGGAACAGATGGAACAGGCCGAGGAGGCGGAGCGCGCCTGCCGCGGCAGCTTTGAGAGTGCCAGGGGCGTGCTCAACGAGATGGAGACCACCGCCCTTCGGGCTCTGGATTTCACGGACGGCAGCTCCGAGGCGGCGCGCCTCTCCCGGCAGCTTGCCGCGGGCCGGGCGGAGATCGAGACCCTCTCCCGGCAGCTCGCCCAGGCCAACGGCCGCCTCGCTGCAATGGGCGATCCGCTGGTGCTCTCCAGCTCCCTCGGCTGCATGCGGGAGGAGTACGAGCAGCTGTGCGGGGAGTACGACGCCATCACCCTCGCCGTGGAGACACTGAAGGATGCGGACAGCGAGATCGAGCGCCGCTTCTCGCCGGAGCTGGGACGTGTGGCCTCAAGCTACATGTCCGCGGTCACCGGCGGTCGTTACGCGGACGTGCTCATTAACCGCGACTTCTCCGCCATGACCAGAGCCAGCGACGACGCGGTCTCCCGCAAGGCCGAATACCTCAGCGCGGGAACGCTGGACATCATGTATCTGGCGGTGCGTCTGGCGGTGTGCGAGCTGGCTCTCCCCGACGGGGAGACCTGCCCGCTGATCCTGGACGACGCGCTGGTGAACCTCGACGACGAGCGCCTGGAGCAGGCCATGAAGCTGCTGGCGGAGGTCTCGAAGGAGCGGCAGGTCATCCTGTTCACCTGCCGGAAACCCGACGGCGCTGAGGAAGCCGAAGAGAAAAAAGAGAAAAGCGAAGAGAACGTGAAAAGCGAAGAGAACGTGAAAAGCGAAGAGAACGTGAAAAGTGAAGAGAAGCCGGATTAAATCGCGCCGAAGGCGCACATTCTTGTCACTGTCCAGGCTCCCGTCTTCAATTTGGCTCCGCGCCCTTGTCGGCATCCTCGCGCCTGCGCTCGCCGTTCTCGTCTGCCGCTGGCTGCTGCGCGGCGGCGGGCTTCTCTGCCTGTTCCGGGAACTGACCGGGCTTTACTGCCCCGGCTGCGGCTCGGGCCGGGCGGCGCTCGCTCTGCTGCATGGGCATCTATGGGAGGCGCTGAGACACAATCCGCTGCTGTTTCTGCTGGGCGTCCCCTGCGGCGTCCTGCTTGCGCGGGAATACCTGCGCTTCGTATTTCCCGGGCTGGGACTGCGAAAGCCCGTCCTCCCCGCGTGGGCGGGGGATGCGGCTTTGGGACTGATCCTCGCATTCTGGCTGCTGCGGAATCTGCCCGGCGTCACGCTGCTCGGGCCGTAAGATAAGAGCAATCCCGCACAATTCGGCAAGAGCAGATGTTGAGAAAAATTGAGTTCTGATGAAGGCGGCTTTTTGCAGAAATACTTTGTGTATTTCAAGAAAAAGTGATAAAATCAGAGCGCGATTTTTCCGAAAGATGCCGAAGACGGATTATGCGGTGTTGCCCTAAGAAAAAATCACGTTATAACGGAGGCGAAACACATGAAATACTGCCCCAATTGCGGCGTCGCCGTGGAGGAGGACCAGCGCTACTGCGGAGAGTGCGGCGCGAAGCTGGAATTCGATCCCATGCCCGCCGAGCCCGTCTACACCGAAAACGAGCGCCTGAAGAACGATCCCGTGCTCAACGCCGCAGCGCAGTCCCCGGCGCCGAAGAGCAAGAAAAAAGAAAAGGTGCCGGAGCTCACGCTGGAGCCGGACATCTGGGCGCTCGGAGGAGGCGCCGCCGCGGTAGCCGCAAAGGAGCCCGAGAAAAAAGAAGAGAAGATGCCGGAGCTCACGCTGGAACCGGACGTATGGGGAAAAGCGAAAGCCGCGGAGGCCGCAAAGCCGGCTGAACCCGCCGCCCCTGCGGAAGCCGCCGCCGCAGCTGCAGCCGCCGTCGCCGCGCTGCCCGAGAAGGAGCCGGAGATCGCCCAACGCGCCGATATACGCGATTATGAGCGGGCCGACGCCGAATATCACGGCCCCGCCCGGGGCACCCGGGAGGATGATCGGCAGGCGAAGACGGAGCACGATTACGAGCGGCCCGACGCCGAATACCACGGCCCCGCCCGGGGCACCCAGGGGGATTATCAGCGCCCGAAGGCCGAGCGCTATGACACGCTGCCCAACGACTATACCATGTCGCGGGGACAGACGCCGGACATGGGCGACAAGAAGATGCCGGACGAGACCCTGATGATGATCTGGAGCATCGTGCTCACCTGCCTGTGCAGCGTCTGCGGCATTGTGGGCCTGGTCAAGACCATCAAGGCCCGCAAGACGATGGACAACGTCACGAAGTACAAGCTTCTAAGCTCGGCCAGGACCTGGCTGATCGCCGGTACGATCCTGCATTTGCTCCCCTTCCTCGCCAATCTTCTTTAAGGCAACACCGCATAATCCGTCTTCGGCATCTTTCGGAAAAATTGCGCTCTGATTTTGTCACTTTTTCTTGAAATACACAGAGTATTCCTGCGAAA
>ONVI01000014.1 GCA_900321275.1 uncultured Eubacteriales bacterium
CTGAACACCCTGGTCCGCGGCCAGAAGCTGCCGATCTTCTCCGGCTCCGGTCTGCCGCACGCAGCGCTCGCGGCGCAGATCGCGCGTCAGGCCAAGGTGTTGGGCGACAACGAGACCTTCGCCGTCGTCTTCGCCGCCATCGGCATCACCTTTGAGGAGTCCGAGTACTTCATCAGCGACTTCCGCCGCACCGGCGCCATCGACCGCACCGTCGTCTTCTCCAACCTGGCGAACGACCCCGCGGTCGAGCGTATCGCCACCCCGCGCATGGCCCTGACCGCCGCCGAGTACCTGGCCTTCGAGAAGGACATGCACGTGCTGGTCATCCTGACCGACATCACCAACTACGCCGAGGCCCTGCGTGAGATCTCCGCCGCCAAGAAGGAGGTTCCGGGCCGCCGCGGCTATCCCGGCTATATGTACACCGACCTTGCCACCATGTACGAGCGCGCAGGCCGCCGCATCGGTCACAAGGGCTCCATCACCATGATCCCGATCCTGACCATGCCCGAGGACGACAAGACCCACCCCATCCCCGACCTGACCGGCTACATCACCGAAGGCCAGATCATCCTCTCCCGTGAGCTGCACCGCAAGGGCATCGTGCCGCCCGTGAACGTCCTGCCGTCCCTGAGCCGTCTGAAGGACAAGGGCATCGGCGCGGGCAAGACCCGCGAGGACCACGCCGGCACCATGAACCAGCTCTTCGCCGCCTATTCCCGCGGCAAGGACGCCAAGGAGCTCATGACCATTCTGGGCGAAGCGGCGCTTTCCGAGGACGACAAGCTCTACGCGAAATTCGCCGAGGAGTTTGAGCGGGTCTACGTCAGCCAGGGCAACGAGACCAACCGCTCCATCGAGGAGACGCTGAACATCGGCTGGGAGCTTTTGAGCATCCTGCCCAAGCGCGAGCTCAAGCGTATCAAGCCCGAGTACATTGAGAAGTACCTTCCCAAGAAGTAAAAAATCCTGACGTCAAGAATTGGAGGTGATACTTTTTGGCAGGTACCGCAATCATCCCGACCAGAATGGTCCTCAATCAGCTCAAGGGCAGGCTCAAGACCGCGCGCCGCGGCCACAAGCTGCTGAAGGATAAGCGGGACGAGCTGATGCGTCAGTTCATGGACGTGGTCAAGCGCAACAAGGTCCTGCGCGAGCGCGTGGAGGAGGGCCTGACGGAGGCCTTCGCGGCCCAGCAGGTCGCAAGCTCCATCATGTCGCCCGAGATGCTGGAGCAGGCGCTCATATATCCGCGCCAGAGTGTGGAGCTGGACATGAAGTTCAAGAACATCATGTCGGTCAACGTCCCGGTCTACAGCTTCCAGACCAAAAACAACGATCCCTCGGAGATCTACCCCTACGGCTTCGCGCAGACCAGCGGCGAGCTGGACGACGCGCTGGAGCATCTGGCAAAGGTTTTCGAGGATATGCTGGAGCTGGCCGAGGTCGAAAAGACCATGCAGCTTCTGGCGGAGGAGATCGAAAAGACCCGCCGCCGCGTCAACGCCCTCGAGTACGTCATGATCCCCGACCTGGAGGCCAACATCAAGTACATCACCATGAAGCTTGAGGAAAACGAGAACGCCACCAAGGTGCGGCTCCTCAAGGTCAAGGAGATGGTCCTCCAGCAGGCGCACAATTTCAAATAGTTTTTGTACAAAACGCCCCGAAGATTGCAGTTCAGATGCTTTCTCCGGGGCGTTTTCCCAATAAAGCGGCGGCAAATAAAAAAGCGCCGGATTGGTTTCCGGCGCCTTGGAAGAAGCAGAGATCGACAGCGCGTAAACTCCCGGACGAAGAACCGCTTGCCCGGTTCCCCGTTTTGGAGCATGTCGTCCTGCTTGGGGGGCGGTTTCTCGGATGATCCGGCGTAAGGAGGATGAGACTCCGCACAAGGCCGGTCCCGACATCACGGATCGGAGCGGCTCAGTTGATGAAGCCGACGATCATACAGGTGTGACGCCTTTCGCTGCCGCCGCTTTTCTCGCGGATCCCCTCCTTTCTCTCTCCGTCACCGCGTTATGGGTTGGACGCGTGAAAGAAATTTTTGTCGTGGACATCCCGCAGGCCGGCCGGTGATCCTGTCGCCCTGACCTGCGGCGCTTTCGCCTGTTTTGCACGGAACACCGAGACGTCCTCCAGACCGAGCCGGCAGGCATGCTCCGGCTGCCTGCGCATCTGTTCGATTAACCTGCATGTTCGGACCCGCAATTCGGCATCCACTGAAATCAGCTCCTCAGGAAGTGTCCCTTGTGTTCTTTGCAGGCATATTGTATAATAAACGCACATGAAAAAACAGGGAAAAATCTCCGAAAAGTGGGGGCGTATTTCCGCAAAATATGCGAAAATGAGGGGGATGCACGATGGCAAAGAGAGTCGGTACGGATAATAAGAATATTTACCTGCGTTGCCGCGAGGCCGCCAGACTGACCAGAGAAGCCGCGGCGGAGCTGCTGGGATACATCTCGGCGGATCGCATCTACCGCATTGAAAAGGGCGCGCCTCCCAACCCCGAGGAGGTGCTGAGAATGGCCCGGTGTTATCACGACCCGACACTGTGCAACTATTACTGCGCAAACGAATGCCAGATCGGTCAGGAATATGTCCCGGAGGTAAAGACCAGGGAACTGTCGCAGATCACGCTGGAGATGCTGGCGACGCTCAATTCCCTGAACCGGGACAGGGATCGCCTGATTGAGATTACTGTCGACGGCGTGATTTCGGACGACGAGATCTCCGATTTTCTGGCGATTCAGGACTCGCTGGAAAAGATGTCTCTTGCCGTGAGCGCCCTCCGGCTGTGGGTCGACCAGAAGATCGCCGAAGGCAAGCTCGATAAATCCCGCTTCCCCGGTACCTGAAGGCGCGGGTTTCGTTTTGCTGCAAGTCTCCCGGAGAGAGCTGCTGCTTTTTCCGGGACATTCCGACTGTCGGTACTATTCGGGTGTGGACGTGTGTCCGCGCTGCGGCGGGATGCACCATATCGTTTCGGGGCTCCTTTTGAGCGGAAGCCTGAAGTCCCTGTTCAAATAGAAGCATGCAGCGGGAAAAGCGGCAATCTGCCCGGGCCTTCACATCCAGCGTCCTGCTGGATGTTTTTTGCGGCTGGGCGGTCTGTTCCTCCGCAATCTCCGCAAGCGCGCGTGATTTTCCTCTTGCCAAGCGCGTCGCTTTACGTTATATTATATCTCTGCCATTACAAACGTACAGGAGGCGAGAGATATGGACAACCGGCCCATCGGCGTTTACGACTCCGGCATCGGCGGGCTCACCGGCCTGAAAGCGCTGCGAAAGCTCCTGCCCGGGGAGGACTTTGTCTTCTTCGGTGATTCCGGCCGCATGCCCTACGGGCCGAGACCGCGGGACGAGCTGCGCAGGATCGCAAAGCAGGATATGGACTTTCTCGCGCAGTTTGACGTGAAGGCCATCCTCGCCGCCTGCGGCACCATCTCCAGCGCCGCCCGCCCTGTGCTGGCGGAATACCCCATCCCGGCCTTCGGTGTGGTGGACCCGGCCCTCGACGCCCTGGCCGCCGTGCCGGGAGACAAGCCCCTGTGCATCATCGCCACCGCCGCGAGCATTCACAGCGGGGAGTTCACAGACGCGCTCGCGGAGCGCTGCCGGCACAGCCGGGAAATCGTCGGCGTGCCGTGCCCGGAATTTGCGCCCATGATCGAGGCGGGACATATTCGCCGCCGCGATCCGGTTGTCATACAAGCCGTTGCCCGCGCACTGAAATTGATCCGGGGCCGCGACTTCGGGGCGCTGCTGCTGGGCTGCACCCACTACGGGATCATCGAGGCCGCAATCCGGGATTTTCTCGGGGAAGACGTCCCGCTGCTCTCGGCTTCGGAGTGCGCGGCGAAAGCCCTGCGCGCTTATCTGACGGAAGCCGGACTCACGAATGAAAGACAGACCGGCGGCACCGCGCGGTATTTTGAAAGCGGCGATCTCCGACATTTTGAGGCCTTCGCCGAACCCTATCTTGAACACGGCCCCGTTCACGCGGAGCGGGCGCCCCTTATGGAGCTTTGAAACCTATGATGAAAGACGTAGTGATTTATATCCGCAGCCTTTACGGCTACGGCGAGGACGAGGACACCATCGACTTCACCACCGACGGCCTGTATACCTTCGACGGGGACACCGCCTGCCTCACCTATGAGGAGAGCGAGGTCACCGGCATGGAGGGTACCCGCACCAGCGTGATGGTCATGCCCGACAAGGTGGTGGTCGACCGCGACGGCACCGTGACAAGCCGCATGGTTTTCTCCCCCGGAGAGAAGCATGCCTTCCTCTACGATACCCCGGTGGGCGCGGCAACCATGCACATGAACACCCGCAGCGTGCAGAGCCGCTTCAACGAGCACGGCGGCCACATGGAGATCGACTATGTGGTCGACATGGAGCACGCCTTCGCCAGCCGCAACAAGTTCAAAATGACGGTGAAGGAACGGTCGTAAATATATAAAACAGGAGATATACACGATGGCAAACATGATCCAGAACGCGAAGGACAGCATCAATGTCCTGCTGCAGAAAGCCTGCGAGAAGGCGGCGGAGGCGGGACAGCTCCCGGCGGGGGCCGTTCTTGCCGGCACGGTGGAGATCCCCAAGGACACCGCCAACGGCGACTATGCCGCAAACCACGCCATGACCGGCGCGCGCGCCCTGCACATGGCCCCGCGCAAGATCGCCGAGGCCCTGGTTCAGAGCCTGGATCTGACGGGCACCTGGTTTTCCTCCGTGGAGGTCGCGGGCCCCGGCTTTATCAACTTCCGCCTCGGCCCCGGCTGGTACGCCGACACGCTCGGCTGCGTCGCTTCCGAAGGGGAGGACTACGGCCGCGTGGACGAGGGTCACGGCAAGCGCGTGATGGTGGAGTTTGTCTCCGCCAACCCCACCGGCCCCATGCACATGGGCAACGCCCGCGGCGGCGTCCTGGGCGACGCGCTGGCGAGTGTTCTGGACCGCGCGGGCTATCAGGTCTGGCGCGAGTTCTACGTCAACGACGCGGGCAACCAGATCGAGAAGTTCGCCTCCTCCATCGACGCGCGCTACCGCCAGCTCCTGCTGGGAGAGGACGCGGTGGAGTTCCCCGCCGACGGCTACCAGGGCGAGGACATCAAGGACCTGGCAAAGGCGTTTTATGACGAATTCGGCGACAGCTGCCTGAATAAGGACGTTTCAGAGCGCCACGAGGCCATGGCAAAATTCGGCCTTGAGCGCAACATTCCCAAAATGCAGGCCGACCTTAAGCGCTACGGCGTGAAATACGACCAGTGGTTCTTTGAATCCTCCCTGCATGAGAGCGGCTTTGTCGCCGACACGGTCAAAAAGCTCGGCGAGCGCGGCTATACCTACGAGAAGGACGGGGCGCTCTGGCTCAAGACGGCGCAGATTCTGACCGAGAATCTCCTGAAGGCGGGAAAAAAGCAGGAGGAGATCGACAAGCTCGATCTCAAGGACGACGTGCTGAAACGTGCCAACGGCTTCTATACCTACTTTGCCGCCGACATCGCCTACCACCGCAACAAGCTGGAGACCCGCGGCTTCGACTGCGCCGTCAACGTCTGGGGCGCGGATCACCACGGGCATGTGGCAAGGCTCAAGGGCGCGCTGGACGCGCTGGGGCTCGACGGGGAGCACCGGCTCCACATCGTCCTCATGCAGCTCGTCAAGCTGATGAGCGACGGGCAGGAGGTCAGAATGTCCAAGCGCACCGGCAAGGCGATCAGCCTTACGAATCTGCTGGACGACATCCCGGTGGATTCCGCCCGCTACTTCTTCAACTCCCGGCCCGAGTCGCCGGTGCTGTTCGATCTGGAGCTTGCCCAGCGTCAGGACAACGAAAACCCGGTCTACTACGTCCAGTACGCCCACGCCCGCATCTGCACGCTGATCGAGAATCTGGCCGCCGAGGGGCACGCCATCCCTGATACGGTGGACGCCGCGCTTCTCACGGACGAGACGGAGAAGGAGCTCATCAAGCAGCTCGCCGCCCTGCCGGACGAGATACGCCTCGCCGCGCGGGACTATGACCCCAGCCGCATCAACAAGTACGTCACCGAGCTTGCCGCCCGTTTCCACCGCTTCTACACGGTCTGCCGCATCAAGGACGCGGAGCCGGGGCTTCTGGAGGCGCGGCTGTATCTCGCTGACTGCGTGCGCCGGGTGATTGCGGTGTCGCTTGCCATCATCGGCGTTTCCGCCCCGGAGAGAATGTAATATCAATAATTTGAGCGCACCCGGACGGGCGCGCTCAGTATTTATTCCGCAGCCAGCCGCAGTCTGCGGTAGGCGAGTTCGAGCATGGCGATGTTGAGCAGGGCGAAAAACAGGAGAAACAGCGGCAGGATTCCGATGCCGACGGCCTGCTGGAGATAGCCGAAGACCAGGGGCATGAAGGTGCTGCCGATATAGGCGGAGGCCATCTGCAGACCGATCACCGCCGCGCTGTATCTCCTGCCGAAGTTTGCCGGGGCCATGTGCTGAATGGAGGGATAGACAGGCCCCATGCCCGTGCCGATGACGACGAAGCCGACGGCGGCGACAAGGCTCCCCGCGATGGGGAGCGCGACCAGCAGGATGCCGAAGAGCTCCACCGCGATCCCGATGCGGATGAGCTTTCTGTCGCCCAATCGGTCGGAGACAAAGCCGGAGATAAGCCTGCCCAGCATCAGCCCGCCGAAGATCAGGGAGCCGGAGGCGGCGATCGTCTCGTCGCTCAGTCCCGTCCGGGTTCCCGCAAAATAACTCGGCACCCAGAGAAAACAGGTCGCCTCGCCGGAGCAGTAGGCGAAAAAGCCGATCAGCGTCAGTACCACGCCCGGCACCCGCAGCGTCTCGGGGATGCCCGCGCTGTCCGGCGCCTCTCCGCCCTCCGCGTCGTTCTTTTTCCACAGGGGCAGGGAGAGGACGCAGACCAGCAGGATGCCGATCTGGATATACGCCGTCCAGCGGTAGCCCTCGTTCCAGCGCGCAAGCTTCAGCGCCAGGGCCATGATCGTCGGGCTGATGACCGCGCCCACGCCGTAGAAGCAGTGCAGGAAGTTCATCACGGACGAGGGATAGTGGTTTGCGACGTAGTGGTTGACGGATGCGTCGATGGAGCCCGCGCCGAGCCCGTAGGGGATGGCGAAGAGAATCAGCATCCAGTAGCGCGTCGAGACCGAAAAACCCAGAAGACCGATCACCGTGAGCAGAATGGACACGATCACAATCCACTTTGTATGGTATTTCCGGATGAGCCGGGGGCTGAACAGCGCCGAGATGATGGTCATGAAGCAGATCACCATCGACACATAGCCCGCCCAGGACGAGGGCACGCCGAACACCGTCTGCATTTTCGGCCAGCCGGAGCCGAGCAGGGAATCCGGCAGCCCCAGGCTGATAAAGATCAGGTAGATGACTGCCAGCAGCAGAGAACCCATTTGGTTTTTCCTCCTTACTCCGGTTCAGTATTTCGAGCTTTTCGGGCAAAGTCAGGCGGATAATCCGCCGTCAGGATGTGCGCGGGGATTTATTCAGCGCTTCCCTAAGGCAATACCGCATAATTCGGCAAGAGCAGATCCTGAGAAAATTTGGGTTCTGATAAAGGCACTTTTTCGCAGATGTACTTTGTGTACCTCAAGTCCAGCGAACTGTCCAGGTAGATCTCTTCCCGCACCTTCAATTGGTATTCCGGTCTGGTCATATAGTAGAGCAGAAATTCCAGGATGACCGCGCTGCCCAGACTCCGCCCCTCGATTTTGAACTGGGAAAACCCGTCCGGCAGATAGATGTTCCGGATGTCCTCGATCCCGATAAAGCCGGGATTCTGCATCGCGTCGGAAAAGCGGTAGCCCCGCGCGGCGTTCGGCGAGACGCAGACGTGCTCCGGGCAGGCCTCACCGAGATTTTTCCGGCTCACGTTTTCATAGCAGGCCCTTCTGTCCGGGCAGGCGAACCAGCAGCACTCGTTGCACAGAAACTCAAGCTTCCGCTTCTGTCCTTCAGACAGCGCGTGAAGCTTGTCAAAGGCCCTGTTCAGGCGGAAATCCGGCACAACACAGCGAAATTCCCCGCGGTCAAGCTCCGCCTCGAGCTGTGCAAAATCCGTCAGCACCTTGGTCGTGGAGGAGACAAAATAGAAGCCGGGGTAGCTCTTTCGGAGATACTGCAGCAGCAGATCGGAGCTGAGGATCACGCCGCCCGGAATCGGGCCGTTGTTTTCAAACAGGCGGCACAGGGCGTTGCATTTCGGATCGCTGAGGTGCTCTTCCCGCAGGAGAGAATTGCTGAAGGTCAGGCGCGCGGAGATCCCGTATTCCCGTGTCAGCGCCGCGGCATTCTCCGGCTTTGCGTCGCCGAAGCCGACCCGGCCGCCGCCCCAGAGACAGTCCGCCGGCGCGCCGTAGATCGACCCGATCCCGCACCAGTCGTAGAAGTATTCCCGATGCTCCCGATACAGGGGCAGAAACACGCGGTACAATTCGTAAAATTCAAACAGGCCGGGGAGATGATAAAATGCTTTCATTGTCCTCGCTCCCCGTACCTTCCGCAGCTGCCGTACATGGCCATGCTTTCACACTCCCCGGCAAATTCAACACGTGCTGAGAGTATAGCACATCCTGCCGGAATATGGTATACTAAAATAGAGATATGCTATTGGAACACTGACTGCGTAGACGAAGCGGCCGGAAGGGAAGGTAAAAAATGAATACGAAAATGTATTTGATAGCTTTTATACTTATTGCAGCAGCGTTTCTTTTAAAACGCATTGGAAAAAGTCCTTCCATCATAGGCAAGGCCGGAGAGAATAAGGTGGCAAGAATCCTGGATTCTTTGCCAAGAGCGTATAAAGTCCTGAATAATGTAATTATCCCAAACCAACGGGGAACCTCTCAAATAGACCACATTGTCGTCTCTCCCTATGGTATCTTCGTGATTGAGACAAAGAATTATGAAGGCTGGATATTTGGCTCAGAGAACAGTGAACAATGGAAGCAAACTTTTAAAACAACAAAGGGACATGAATTTTATAATCCAATCAAACAGAATTGGGGGCATATCTACACATTGGCCTCTTATCTGAAAATAGATAAAAGAGTATTCAAATCGATTATCGTGTTTTCTGACAAAGCCACACTGAAAATAACCGCCGATACGCCGGTCATCCCTATGTCGCAGCTAAAGCGAGAAATCCTGCGTTATTCGCAGGAGATCATACCGGGCCCGGAAGTGGATTCAATTTATAACAGCTTAAGTAAAATAAATCTTACAGGAACAGAGAACGAGAAAAGGCATGTTCAGTCCGTAAAACAGAACGCAGAAAAAAAACAACGTGCTTTGCAAAGCGGGATATGCCCTCGCTGCGGAAACAATTTAGTTCTGCGCAAAGGAAAGTACGGGGATTTCTACGGGTGTTCCAACTATCCTACATGCAAATTCACGCAAAACATAAGGAAATAAAGAGTTTACAGCGCACGTCATGACAAAAAATCAAAAACGCCGCCCGAATACGTACAGTCTGCGTATTCGGGCGGCGTTTTGCATGTTTGCCGTGCGCTTATCGACACACGAGCTCCCCGTCCTCCACGTCGACGACGATGGTGCTGTCGGGCAGCACTTCACCGGAGAGGATGCGGCGGGCAATCAGGGTCTCCACGCTGCTCTGCAGGTATCTGCGCAGCGGGCGCGCGCCGTAGAGGGGATCGAAGCCGCGGTCGATGATGAGGCTCTTGGCGGCGTCGGTGATCTCAAGGCCCAGGCCGCGGTCGGCCAGGCGCTGCCGCAGGGAGGCGACCATGATGTCGATGATGCCGTTGAGGTTCTCCTTGGTCAGCGGACGGAACATGATGATCTCGTCGAGCCGGTTCAGAAACTCCGGGCGGAACGAACTCTTGAGCTCAGCCATCACAGCCTCCTGCGCCTCCTCGCTGATGCTGCCGTCGGGCTGGATGCCGTCGAGCAGGTACTGGCTGCCGAGGTTCGAGGTCAGAATGATGATGGTGTTCTTGAAGTCCACCGTGCGGCCCTGGGAGTCGGTGATATGCCCGTCGTCCAGGATCTGAAGCAGGATGTTGAACACGTCCGGGTGCGCCTTCTCGATCTCATCAAAGAGCACCACGCTGTAGGGCTTGCGGCGCACGGCCTCGGTGAGCTGGCCGCCCTCGTCGTAGCCGACGTATCCCGGAGGCGCCCCGATGAGACGCGAGACGGAGAACTTCTCCATATACTCGGTCATGTCGATGCGCACCATGTTGCGCTCGTCGTCGAAGAGGCACTGGGCCAGGGACTTGGCAAGCTCCGTCTTGCCCACGCCCGTGGGGCCGAGGAAGAGGAAGGAGCCGATGGGCCGGTTCGGGTCAGCGATGCCGGCGCGGGAGCGGAGAATGGCCTCCGTGACCTTCTGCACGGCCTCGTCCTGGCCGACCACGCGCTCGTGAAGCTGCTCGTCCAGGTGCAGGATCTTTTCCCGCTCGCTCTCCATGAGCTTGGAGACCGGGATGCCCGTCCACTTCGCCACGATGGCGGAGATGTCGTCCTCGGTCACGGACTCGTTGACCAGCGTGCCCTCTCTGCCTGCGGCGGCGCGCTGCTCGGCTTCCTCGATTCTGCGGTCGATCTCGGGGAGCTCCTGGTACTGGATACGGCTGGCCTTTTCGTAGTCGTAGCGGCGGGACGCCTCTTCCGCTTCAAATTTCAGGCGCTCGCGCTCCTGCTTGAGCATGCTGATCTCGTTGACGGCCTCCTTCTCACTCTCGAGGCGGGCGGTCATCTCATGCTCCTTCTCCTTGAGATTCGCCAGCTCCTCGCGCAGCTTCGCAAGGCGATCCTGGCTGAGCTTGTCGTCCTCCTTCGTGAGCGCGCGCTCCTCAATCTCAAGCTGCGCGACCCTGCGGCGGATATCGTCCAGCTCCGCGGGCACGGAATCCATCTCCGTGCGGATCATGGCGCAGGCCTCGTCCACAAGGTCGATGGCCTTGTCGGGCAGGAAGCGGTCGGTGATGTAGCGGTTGGAGAGCGTCGCGGCGGCGACAAGGGCGTTGTCGTGGATGGTGACATGGTGGTAATTCTCATAGCGCTCCTTGAGGCCGCGGAGGATGGCGATGGTGTCCTCCACCGTCGGCTCGTCCACCTGCACGGGCTGGAAGCGGCGCTCCAGCGCGGCGTCCTTTTCAATATACTTGCGGTACTCGTCGAGCGTGGTGGCACCGATGCAGTGGAGCTCGCCTCTGGCCAGCATGGGCTTCAAGAGGTTGCCGGCGTCCATGCTGCCCTCGGTCTTGCCCGCGCCGACGATGGTGTGCAGCTCGTCGATGAAGAGGAGGATCTTGCCCTCGGATTTCTTGATCTCCTCCAGAACGGCTTTCAGCCTCTCCTCAAACTCGCCCCGGTACTTTGCGCCCGCGATGAGCGCGCCCATGTCCAGGGAGAAGATGGTCTTGTCCTTGAGACCCTCGGGCACGTCCTCCTTGACGATGCGCTGGGCCAGGCCCTCGGCGATGGCGGTCTTGCCGACGCCCGGCTCGCCGATCAGGACGGGGTTGTTCTTGGTCTTGCGGGAGAGAATGCGGATCACGTTGCGAATCTCGCTGTCGCGGCCGATCACGGGGTCAAGCTCATTCTCCCGCGCGCGCTTGACAAGGTCGGTGCCGTATTTCGACAGGGCGTCGTAGGTGCTCTCGGGATTGTCCGAGGTCACGGGGCCGGACTTGATCTTGCTCAGCTCACTGGAGAAATTGGCCTTGGTGATGTTGTGGTCGGCGAGAATGCGCTTGACCGCGGGCGTTGCCGCGGCAAAAATGCCGATCATCAGGTGCTCCACGGAGATGTACTCGTCACCCATGGACTTGGCGGCCTTCTGGGCGGCGTTGATGGTGCGGCTGGTCTCGTTGGAGGCGTAGACCTGGGGCTGACCGCCCACCTTCGGGAGCTGGGAAATGGCGGTGTTCAGCTCGGCCAGGATCTGGTCGCAGTTTGCGCCCAGCCGTTTGAAGATGGTCTGGATCGTGCCGCCGTCCTGGTCGACCAGGGCGTAGAGCAGATGCTCAGGCATGATGAAGTTATTGTTGTTTTCCTGTGCCATGGCCTCCGCGGTCTGCAGAGCCTTGACGGAATTTTGCGTGTAATTGTATTCGTTCATGGATGTCCCTCGCTTTCATTCAATCATCTTCCTCTTTGGCTCCCTCTCCGAGGGAGCTGTCCCAGTGCGCACACTGGGACTGAGGGAGTCGTCCGTTATTACGAGCGCTCAAAGAGACGCGCGGTGACTCCTTCCACCGCTTCGCGGTCAGCGAGCTTGGAATGTCGCACGCTTCCCGCGCGTCAGAACCCTCCCTCAGTGAGGGAGGTTATATGCCTCTCCCTTTGGGAGAGGTGTCACGACGCGTCTCACGCAAGCGCCGTGACGGAGAGGGTCAGATATGCACCGGAGAATTTCTCATCTGGGAGAAATAGGCGGCCTCCACGTCGTGGTCGTCCAGATGCCCGGCGAGATAGGCCTTCATCAGCTTGTCGAAGAGCTTGATATACTCCGACAGGGCGGAAGCCAGCTCGTCCGTGGTGCAGTCCCTGTCCGGGGCTGCAATGGAGCGGACAAACTTTCCGTCGTACAGGGCGTAGTCGATTTCCGCCCCGGTGAGGGGTTTGAGATGGGTATCCTCGATGCGTTTCCAGAGGCGGAAAAACTCGGTCATCGCCTCAATCAGCGCCATGGACTGGGTGCGGAATACGACCGAGAGCTGCCCGATGGTCGACTCCGGCCCGCGGAAGAGCTCCACCTCATACTTGACGGTGGGGCGGTACTTATATTCCAGCGAGCTTTTGAGCGACATCGACAGGCTGTTCGGCGCAAAGAAGGGCACCAGGTCCCGCGAGGGCTGCATCAGCGTGTCGATCGCGGAGAGCACGTCATTGATCCGTCTCTCCGGCGTGGTATAATCGACATACTCGGCGAGGATCTGATTGATAAGCGCCGAGCGGTTTGAGCCCGTGCGGTGGGCCAGACGGTCAATCTCGCGCACGACCTCGTCGTTGAGCATTAAACTGTATAAGGTCTTTTTCATACGCGGCCATCCTTTTCCATATTGTTGAGCACAGTATACACCCCGCGACAAACTTTGTCAAGGGATTTATATAAAAATATTTACGAAAAATATAAATTAAAATGAGCTTAATTTCCCTTGCTTTTTTCGCGCGCTTCCTATATAATAGCGAAGCACCAATTGAATACGGACAGGTATCGAAGTGGTCATAACGGCCCTGACTCGAAATCAGGTAGTCTCGCAAGAGGCTCGTGGGTTCGAATCCCACCCTGTCCGCCACCTATTCTTTCCACTAAAGATGCCACTGGCCAAAAAGCCAGTGGCATCAAGCGTTTCCGGGCTTTTAAAGCCCCGAAAAAAAGATTGTTTTTCCAAGGATGCCGAACCCCCGTAAAAGGGGGGTTATGGGATTCGAACTGTTGAAAAACCCATCTATAACCAAATATTGAAAGAAAGAGCGCCGTTCTGCGGTTCCGTTTGTCACGGGACTACAGGACGGCGCTTTTTTTATTTTTCGCAGGAAGGAGATCGCTATGCCCAAAAGAAACAGAAAAGAAGAAATCGCACCACTCCCGCCGCCGCGCGTAAGATACAGGGCGCTGATGCGGCATGAGGATTTGGGACGGGCGCGAGAGCCGCCGGAGAAGCCCGTGTGTACCGAGTCGCTGGTATGCAGGAGCTGCCCCTACCCCGCCCACGGCTTTGTGTGCTGGCCGGGTGACTGTATCCGAAAACAAATGGAGAGCATCCAGAGAGGAGGAAAACAGGACGAGAGTAAAAATTTATCAGATCAACCTGGATCGTGATCAGGAGCATGCCGCCTTCCTGTCGCGCGACGCAATGCAGAAGTTTCTCGACAGAACCGAGGTCGATCCGTCCGTTTATGACGAGGTCTTCAACGCGGATCTTGACCCCACAAGTCTGGAGGAGCTGTTTGTACAGTTCAACTCAGACTTTCATCCTTTGTTCCGCGGACGATCCATGTCCGTCTCAGACGTGGTGGTGATTGAGCCGGAGGGCATTCCCATGCTGGTCGGAGAGATCCACGGCAGACTGCCGGCCGGGGGGAAGCTTTCACAGCAGTTCACCGATCTCATAGCGTACAATCTCAAAATTGAGGAGCTGCGGGAAAGGAATATAGACTTTGAGGCGCACGATATGGTTGGGCTGAACATCCCAGCCGTGGAATCGGGCGCCTTTTTCTGTAACGACATCGGTTTTGAGAAGATCGACTTCGATGAACGCCAAACGCAGAAGCCCGACAGTCTGATGCGCGTGGTCTATGTGGAGCCAAACCGCGAGCCGTTTGAAGCGGAGATCTTGCCGGATCTGGAGCATTTGCAAAAAGCCGTGGACGGGTATATTGAGGCCGTTTATCTCGATGACGGCACAATTGTCGTTGCAAACGAAGAGTCAAAGCTAAGGGGTATGGAGGGCAACCGCCGCATTGGGCAGACGATTATTGCCGGTCCCTTCTTCGTCTGCGGCGAAGGCGGCGACGATTTCTGCTCTCTGACGGATGAGGAGGCCGCCCGCGCCATGGCACGCTTTGCCGAGCCGGAGCAGATCAGTCAGGCTGAAGTCGAGGCAGATATGGGCTTCACCATTATTACTTTGGGATAGGGGTGATGAGATTTGAAAGTCAAGTTGAACAACGGCAGATTCCCGGAGGACGGGAGCGTCGTTGTATCTCTTCCTATTGAAACCGAAGAATACGATCAGGTGATCCGGCAACTCGACAGATTGGGTGTTGGCAGCGCCTGTCTGCGGGACTGCGGCTTTGAGGCTTTGCTGGAAGGCCCGGATGTGATGAACCGTCTTGCGGGCGGCAAGGTCAACATTGAGGAGCTGGACTATCTCGCCAAAAGGCTGGACAGCTTTACGGAGTCTGAGCTTGCCACTTACTCCGCCCTTGCGCTGAAGCATGACCTGACCGACATGACCGATCTTATCAACCTCTGCGACTGCTGCCAGGAGGCACTGATTGTCACAGATTTCTCGAACATGTCACGAATCGGGCGAGAATACGCAATGACGCAAAACGGCGGCGCTATGGCAGTGGATGAGCTTGAGAAGCTCAATCTTGTCGCTGTGGCGCGAAACCTGTTAAGCGGGAACACCGGAACGGTTACGCCATATGGTGTCCTCTACGACGAGGGATTCAGTCTGGAGCACATCTATGATGAAGGGATGATCCCGCCGTTCTATTATCGTCAGGGGCTGATGGACGTCCAGGTCATCACAGAGAAGGACCCGGACAACTGTCCGGAGTTTTCCCTTCCCATGCCGAACCAGCAGATTCTCCGGCACTTGGAGCGCATCGGATACAAGGAAGGCGATTCCTATACGCTTGATGTGCTTGGTTCAGAGCTGCCGAGTGATCTGGCGGAAGTCCTGAAGACCCAGGCTGAGGATGTGTTCAGCCTAAATGATACGGTGTCCGCAGTTGCGGCACTGGATACCTCCGAGTATGAAAAGCTGGCTGCCGTGATGCGCTATACAAGTGCGGGAACACTTTCGCGGATTCGGCAGGTGGCGGAAAAGCTGGACATGTTTGAGTATATCCCCGGCGCTCAGGATCCTGACGATGTAGGCCGTGAAATCATCCTGAATTCGGGACATTTTGAGGTAGATCCCAATCTGGAGGATTATATCGACTACGAATCCTATGGGCTCGACCGCCTGCGCTTCGGCGAAGGAGAATTCAGCCCGTTCGGCTATGTCGGCTATACAGGCGATGACCGCTTGTTTTTTGAGCAGGAGCAACAGCAGCAGATGGGAGGCATGTCATGAGGTACGGCCCGGACGATCCCAAGGTGCAGGAAACCCTGACCATCATCCGACAGCTTAACGCCAATCCCTCCCTGCCGAACATGAAGAAATATCTGCAAAACGTGGATATTCTGGACGCGGACGCGCATGAAACCCTGCAACAGATCTTTGAGGATGTATCCACCATGACAGAGGAAGAACTGGACATCTTCGCCGCTGCGCTGGATGCGGAATCCATCAACGGTCTGGATGATATGCTCCTGATCGAGCAGTCCCTCGACGCCTATACCTTCTGGCCTGATGTGACCACGGACAAGGAACTCGGCGCCTATCTTGTGGAGAGCCGCTATGTGTGGGCTTCACCGGACATCGCGCCCTATGTGGATTACGCGATGCTGGGCGCAAGCTACTATGCAGCGCATGGCGGCGCGTATGGCCCGAAGGGCTACGCGCAGAGGACTGGCGTCATTGATCCCGTCTTCAAAGCCGTGATCCGAAGCAATGATACCGAAGAACCCGCAATCGCATTTCTTCCTCTCCATGCCAGACAGGTGGGAAAGATCACCGGCCAGTTATCTGTCCGGGAAGTCTCGGAAACATATATTGAGGAGCTCCGATGCGCAAAGTCTGAGCGACAGGAGCTGGAGCAAATGCCGTCTATGGAAGGCCCCAGTCTTCAGGAGGCGAACAGCCTCGCGCACAAGCTCAACGCCATGCGGAAGACAGATGGCGAATATCTCAAGTTCCTCGCGGCGCTGGAGGCTGAACAGATCAGTACTTTCGCCGGCGCGCTCGCGGTTGCCGATGATCTCGACAGTTATACCCGTTTTACCGGCGATCTGGAAGACTACGGCAGAGATGTACTCAGCCGGATGGGTACCCCGCAGCAGGCCATTGACAGCATCGAGGGCTATATGGATATGGAAGACTTCGGACGGGTCATGATGGCGGAGGACGATGTGCGGAAGACGCAGTACGGCCTGATTCGCAAGGATTGGGGCGATGACTTTCCCAGGCAGAGACAAGCCTTGGAGATTGGAGGGATAACATGAACACACCAAACAGAGAATGGATCAAGTTTATGCGGGAACAGTACCCGGTCGGCTCCCGCATCCGGCTGACAGAGATGAACGATCCGTACAGCAAGCTCAAGCCGGGCAGCGAAGGAACGCTGATGCATATTGATGACATCGGCACCTTCCATGTGAATTGGGATTGCGGCAGTACGCTTGGCCTGGTGATCGGTGAGGATCGTTTCTCGGTTTTGCCGCCTCAGACGAAAGAGCTGAAGCTGTATATGCCCCTGACCGCCGAGCTCTTTGAGCGGAATGCATGGGGAGATTTGGAGGACGATCCCATCAATCTCTATAGCGAAGATCTCTGTGGCTATGAGGATCAGATCACGGCGGCGCTGCTGCGGGAGCGGATGCCGGAGGAAAAGGAACGCGGCCTCATGCATTGGTATGACGAAAAGGACAGTGTGGAACAGAAGGTGCGCTCCGCTGTCTTTACCGTGGAGGAGCGCGACCGAAAGCTCTGGGGAGTAGCGGAATGTCAGGTGGTCGGAGAACTCACGTTGGGAGAGATGATCACCCTGAAGGAGTATATCTCCGGTCAGGCGTCGGATGGTTGGGGCGAGGGCTTCGAGCAGCGGGAGATCAAGGTCGGCGATGGCGCGGAGCTGTATGTCCACCTCTGGAACGGCGACAGCAGTTGGAGCATCCAGACAGAGGAGGAATGCTTCGGGCCTAAATATGCAAACGGACTGCCTGAGCTCTGCTTTTCCGTGCTTCCGGGTACTGGTGATCTCATCTGCATCAAGCGTGGTGAGAGCGGTTATTATCCCTCGGACTGGAACACGAAAAGTCGGGAGCAAAATGAGAAACTTGCCAACTACAACAACGAGCGTCTTGGCGTGACGCCTGCCCAGCGACGGGCCATGGAGGTCGGCAGCATGTACGGGTGGCAGGCCCCCGGTGCTGATCCCGCAAGCTATGAGCAGAAGCAGCAGATGGGAGGAATGACGCTTGGGTAAGGTCATACGCGTCTATCTCTGCGGGCAGGACTGGACGAGCAGTCATGAAGAAATGTACCTCGACCTGCCCGCCACGCCCTGGGAGCTGATAGACGCGATGGAAAAGCTGAATCTCACCAAGGAAACCGATCTCTATGTGCAAGCGGAGGAATACTACGATTTCGACTACATCCAGGGCTTTATCCCGGAAAGCACTTCCCTCTCCCAGTTGAACGAACTCTGTGGTGCGCTGGACAGTATGGACGAAATGGATCGTATCGGCTTTCGGGGCCTGCTGCAAAGCAGCGCCTTCTATGACCGCTTCAATCTGGGCTTTGAAAAGCTCATGGACATTGCGCAGGCGAAAGACTGCTATCACATCGCGGAAGGCGTTGGGAATGATGCACAGCTCGGTCAGTATCTCTGCCTCAACGGTTTCATAGACGGTACCTTGGAACTGCCCGAGAAGGTCTATGAGCTGCTGAACTTTGAGAAAATTGGAAAAGACTTCCGCATGGCGGAACATGGCGCGTTCGCGGACGGCTGCTATATCGCGCCGGACGGAGAGATTCCACACAGGGAAATGCATTATGAAATATGTCCTCCCGAATACGTCGTCATGCTGGATGTTTTCAACAGAGAGGACTCGACAAAACA
Organism: uncultured Eubacteriales bacterium; assembly: GCA_900321275.1. Classification (GTDB taxonomy): domain Bacteria; phylum Bacillota; class Clostridia; order Oscillospirales; family Oscillospiraceae; genus Limivicinus. The sequence goes on from ONVI01000014.1 coordinate 18,475, forward strand.
CTGGCTTCTCGCCGCGCCCGCCGTCCTCGAAGAGATGGACGCTACCCTCAAACACATCGACGTGGAGAACTGGGACGAGGCCGTCTGCGTTTGTACCGACTGCCAAGTGCCGCAGCTCATGAAAACCGTCACACAGACCGGCAACATTTCCACCATCAACCGCTTCGCAAACATCCTCGAAGGAGTTCCCGCCGAGGATATAACCAAGCTCAAGGCAGTGCTGGAGGTCACGCACTGCGACGATCTCATCACGGCCTCCCTCATCGCCGGAGAGCTGGACAATTACATGCTGTCCGAAAACATCCGAGGCGCAGAGGATTACGGCAGATGGCAGCTCGACTATATGCTCTCCAGTGCTGATCGGGACCTGATTCTCAAGCATATCAATCTCTACGCCTACGGCAAAGAACTGTTGGAGCAGGACGCCGCTGTCATAAGCACCTACGGGCTTATTGAGCGAAAGGACAATCAGCCGATTCTTTCACAGGCTCAACAAGAGCCTTCTCAAATGACCATGCAGTAACAAAATACGAATACTACAAGGGCCGTTTTCCCGTAACAAGGAACACGGCCCTTTTTTCGTTTCCGCGGGAAAACTGCCCAGAAAGGACAAGCATGAACAAAGAAAGCGTTTACGCCTATCTCGAGGGAAGCTGCCGTGGCAGACGGCGCGCGGTCTCCTCGCAAAGGCTCGAGCAGAAACTCAATCTCAGCGGCAACGCGATCCGCAAGCAGGTCAATGCCCTTCGTCGCAAGGGCGAACCCATCGCGTCCAGCGGCGACGGGTACTTCTACGCCGAGAATGCCGCCGAGGTCTACGCCACGATCCGCAGCCTCAAAAAGATGCGTCGGGGTCTCGACGCCGCCATCGAGGGGCTGGAAATGGCTCTCGCGAGATTTGGTGAGGGCTCTTGAACGCACCGTTTCCCTGGGTAGGCGGCAAGGGCAAGCTGCTTTGGATCATCGACGAGCTGGCACCCTACAACTACGATTGCTTTGTGGACGTGTTCGGCGGCAGTGGGACCGTTCTGCTTAACCGCCCGCTGAAAACAGGCCGCCCGGAGATCTACAACGACCGGGACAGCAATCTCACCAACTTTATGCGGACGCTCCGGCACCGCCCGCTGGCACTGCTGGCGGAACTGGGCTTTTTGCCCATACACTCCCGCGAGGATTTCATTCTTCTCTGCAAGTTTCTCGACCATAAGGAGGACTATGAGACCTTTGAGGATGAGGAGCTGACCCTGGCGGATCTTTTCTTCCCGCCGATTGCCGCCAGGATCATCAAGCGCCTGATCCTGAGACACAGCACTCAGACCAGCGTCTACCGTGCCGCCGCCTTCTATAAGCGTCAGCGCTGGAGCTTCAACGGCATAGGAGATACCGTCGCCGCCGAACCGATCAATCTGAAAAACTTCTTTGGCCAAATCCGCGCCTGCGCCCGCAGATTTCAGGATGTATTCATCGAGAACATGGACTTTGAACCGCTGATCCGCAGCCGGGACAGAAAGGGCGTTTTCTTCTACTGTGACCCGCCCTATTACGAGGCGGAGAAGTATTACGTCGGCAGCTTCACCGAGGACGATCACCGCCGTCTGCATGATGTGCTGCGCAAGGCAAAAGGCTTCGTCATGGTCTCCTACAACGACTGTCCCTTCATCCGGGAGCTGTATCGGGACTTCTACATTTTCTCCTTTGAGCGTCAGGATTCTCTTTCCCAAAAGAAGGGCAAGAAATACGGCGAACTCATCATGACCAACTATGATCCTCGCGTCCATGGAACCCAGATCGTGCTGGCAGAGCAGACCAATCGCTACAAAACTGAAAACATTCCAAATCTATCTAAACCGGAGGAAAGAATATGAAGACTGAAATGAAACCCAACTCTATGAAAAAGGGCCTCGAGCTTCCGCCCGAACTGCTGGAAAAGACCACGCTGCAGGATGCGAAGCGGATCACTGTCTACGGGAACGAATGCAGTGTCGTCATGATGAACGAGGCCATGACCGCCATGCAGATTATCCGCACCGTGGACATGCTCAACACCGTGACCCTGGGGCTGATTATGCGCCTGGAAAACGCGGCGAGACTCCATGAGGAGCGCTGCCGCAAGATCGCCGTACCGGAGGAACTGCTGGATCTGGCGGGTATCCCCAGGAAAGCGCCGCTGCGCATCTGCGCTGACGAGGGCGAAATCTACATCACGGTCGCGGATGAGGAAGACGACGATCCGGTGGACGCGCTGCCCTCCTTCCTCCGGGATCTGCTTGACGACCGTGAGCTGGACTTCGGCGCTTTGCGCTGCCTTCTCGAAAGTGAGGAACTGATCCATGAATGAAACGCCGCTTTACACCGGCACGCGGGAGCAGGCGCGGAAAGACGGCCTTGTAAAGCTGTGGCGGGAGAGCTTTAAGGCCAATGTGGAATGCAAGATTGCCATTGAAAGCGCGATCCGACGCGGCTTCGACGGCATGCATCTGGCACACGGCTGCGCCTCCGGCGTACTCGATGAATTCGGTACTGAACGGGTGAGGTATGTCCTCTCCGCCACTTTGCAGGACAAGGATTACGACGGGCGGTTCAGCCGTGCCAATAAAGCCTGGGGAAAGGAAACAGAGGTCGCACATGACCTCTCAAATTATGAGTTCGTCGTGAACTCGCACCCGGCTGTCCTGGACGGATTTATAGACCAGTTCCGTCAGGAATGCCACCAGCGGGAAATGGATCACAGCTTCGCGCCTGTGATGATGTGAAGGGAGTGATGCATATGTGCTGAGAATCTGTAATCCACAAAACCATATGAAACGGAGGTAACAATGTATAAGAAAACGAAAAAACTCATAGCCTTGCTCTTCGCGCTCATCCTTTGTATGGCGCTCTCAGTCCCGGCCTACGCCAGCGGGGATGTGGCCAGCGCCGTGCAGAGCACCTGGACCGCCGCGTCCGAGCAGATCAAGAGTGTCGTCAACAACGTGGTTTTCCCTGCGCTGGACATGATTCTCGTGATCTTTTTCTTCGTGAAATTAGGCAGCGCTTACTTTGATTGTGCGCCCGTGAGGGCAATGTAATCATTCCGGATTTAGCAATCCGGCGGGTAAAAAGCTCATAAGAAAACCCGTCATCACCCGGTTTACCTGAGAGGGAAACCTCAAACGGGAAAATAGCACTCCGGGAAACCCATAAGTTGGGCAGTTGTCAGCTCACGACTGAATGGGAAGATGAAACGGATGATATGAGGATAAAAGCTATACTGCCTGAAGCGCAGCCTGAGAGGTCTATATAGGGACTACGACGCAAGACAGCTATGGTCGTATCATGCAGCCGCAATGTAGTAGTCGAGCATATGCGGGAGAACTTCTGCATGACTCAACCCCGTGTGGGGAAAAGGGCGAAAACGCTATCCGACAATCATCCACGCCATGATTATATTGCTAACCGGGGATTGCCTGTACCGGAATGCCCGAAAGGGCTATGCGTAATGCCGCAAGGTGACAAATTTCAAGATGTAAAAGTCAAGAAAGATGACGCTGAATATCCGGCATGGCAACGGAGCCGCCATAGTAGTCCGAGCGCGGGAAAGCCGCGTACATGGCGAAGGGCGGCAGCTTGTTATCTTAACAACAGAGAAAGGAAGGTGTGCGATACACCATGAGAAATCCTCTCAATTTGTTGAGCAGTTTGCAAAAACACAGCAACGACAGGTCATATACCTATGAGCGGCTGTATCGGAATCTGTATAACCGGGACTTATTTCTTCTGGCTTATCAGAATATCTATGCCGCTCCGGGCAATATGACGCCTGGCACCGATGGCAACACCATCGATGCGATGAGCCTGAATCGCATTGACGGCATCATCGCCCGCCTCAAAGACGAGAGCTATCAGCCTCAACCATCAAGAAGAACCTACATTCCAAAGAAGAACGGAAAAATGCGGCCGTTGGGCATTCCGTCCTTTGACGACAAGCTGGTACAGGAATGTGTGCGGCTCATGCTGGAAGCAATCTATGAAGGGAGCTTTGTCAAAACCTCTCACGGTTTTCGCCCAAAGCACAGCTGTCACACGGCGCTGGAACAGGTGCAGAAATCTTTCAGTGGGGTGAAATGGTTTGTTGAAGGAGACATTAAAGGCTTCTTTGACAACATCAACCATGAAGTCATGGTAAACATCTTAGCTGAACGCATTCAAGACGAACGGCTCCTGCGCCTGATACGGAAGTTTCTGAAAGCCGGTTATCTGGAGGAATGGCACTTCCACAATACATACAGCGGCACGCCGCAGGGAGGAATCATCAGCCCGATTCTTGCTAACATCTACCTGGATAAGCTGGATAGATTCATGGAAGAGCTGAAAGAAGACTTCGACTGTGGGAAAAAGCGGAAACTGCTGCATGAGGCCATGCTGATGCAGGCACGACATGAACGGCTCGCAAAAAAGCTGAGGGGAACAACAGAGGAAACGGAAATAAAGCGGATTACGAGAGAACTGCGGGAACTGGAATTGCTCAGGATCACCATTCCATATGGTGATCCGTTTGATCCCGGTTACAGGCGTCTGCAATATGTCCGCTATGCCGATGACTTCCTGATCGGAGTGATTGGAAGCAAAGAGGATGCGCAGCGAATCAAGGAAAAGGTAAAAGCGTTCGTCGCGGATGAGCTCAAATTGGAGTTGTCTGATGAAAAGACACTGATTACCCATTCCGAAAAAAGAGCGCGTTTTCTCGGGTATAACATCTACGTTCGACGCTCTGTTGCGACAAAGCGAACCAAAGACGGGTGGGTGCGAAGGCATCTGAACGGCTCGGTTTGTCTGGAAATGCCCAGCGAAATTATGCGGAAAAAGCTGCTGGAATACAGTGCTATGAGCATCGAAACCACGGTTCACGGCAAAGAGAACTGGAAAGCGCAGGCGCGGGTATATCTCATAAACAACGATGCGCTGGAAATTCTCGACCAGTATAACAGTGAAATCCGGGGCTTTCGAAATTACTACCGTATCGCCAACAATGCCTCTCATGTCAGCGCTTTTGGGTACATCATGCAGTACAGTATGTTTAAGACCTTTGCTGCAAAATACCAGATCTCCATGCGAAAAGCAATAGCCCGCCTCCGTATTGGCAAAAACTTTGGGGTAAGGTTCATAGGAAAGACGGGAAAGCAGGAAATCCGGCTATTTTACCATGACGGCTTTGCAAGAAAACGCATGGTAAAAGATGCTGTGATAGACAGTATCCCCAACACGGTGAGATTTACAAGCAGCACCAGCTTGATGGACAGACTGGCCGCGCGGCAATGCGAGCTGTGCGGGAAAACGGATGTGGATATAGAAATGCACCATGTTCGAAAGCTCAAGGATTTGAAAGGAAAATATGAATGGGAACGTTTCGTGATTGCGCGAAAACGTAAGACGTTGGCGCTTTGCGTGGACTGCCATCGGAAACTTCACAGTGGCAAACTGAATTAACAAGGGGGAAGCCGTGTGCGCTGAGAGGTGCAAGCACGGTTTCGAGGCGAGTATTTGGAAACCTGCCGCAGTAATGCGGTAAGGCGCCGGGTACTTAGCCTACATCGCCAGGGAAATCGCTTCGATTGGGCGCCCCCTGCGATTCTGTTTGTCTGCCTGGTCTTTACCCTGACCGCGCCCACCTACATCTGGACCATCATCGGAGCATGAGCAAAAGGGTTGCCCGCTTCCCCATATAGGCGGGCTGCCGGACGGAAAGAGGTGATCCCTTTTGTTTATATGGGACTTTGTTGCCAAGACCGTGCTGGACGAGATCATGGACTGGATCTACGGACAGATTATTGGCTTTCTTGGCAACTTTTTTGCTGAAATGGGTGGGATGGGCGTGGAACTGTTTGAAATGCCCTGGGTGCAGAATATTGTGAGCTTCTTCTCCAATCTGGCCTGGGCTCTGTACGGGACCGGTCTGATCGTCGCCTGCTTTGAGTGCGGGATTCAGGCATCCAGCGGCAAGGCGGACGTCAAGGGTACCGCCCTCAACGCGATCAAGGGCTTCATGGCGGCGGGACTTTTCAACATTGTTCCGCTTCGGCTGTATGAGCTGGCGATCTCCCTGCAAGGCTCGCTGACCCGTGAGATTACAGGCTACGGCAAGCCCATCGGGGAGGTCGCCAATGAGATACTGGAGAATTTCTCAAAGGTGGAGAAAGTGTCCGACCTCATTACCACCGGCTATTCCGGCTTCGGGACGATCACCAGCGCCATCATGGTCATCTTTTGCATTATCCTCATGGCCTATGCCGTGATCAAGGTGTTCTTTGCCAATCTCAAGCGCGGCGGGATCCTGTTGATCCAGATCGCCGTAGGGAGCCTGTACATGTTCAGTGTCCCCCGCGGCTACCTCGACGGATTTACCCAATGGTGCAAGCAGGTCGTGGGCCTCTGCCTGACAGCCTTTTTACAGGCGACGATCCTGGTGGCGGGCTTGATGGTGTTCCGGGAAAAGGCGCTGCTGGGTCTGGGCCTCATGCTCTCCGCAGGCGAGATCCCACGCATCGCCGGTGCTTTTGGCATGGACACCAGCACGAGAGCCAATCTCATGAGCGCCGTGTATACCGCACAGGCCGCGGTCAACACCACCCGAACCGTCGTGCAGGCGGTGACCAAGTGAACGTCCTCACGATGGGGAGCCTCTTTGATGGAATAGGAGGCTTCCCGCTGGCCGCTACCCACGCGGGCATCGAGCCGATATGGGCCAGTGAGATAGAACCTTTCCCAATCGAAGTGACCAAGCACCATTTTCCAAACATGCTCCATGCAGGCGACATCACGAAGCTCGACGGAGCGATGCTCCCGCCTGTGGACATCATCTGCGGTGGCAGTCCGTGCCAGGATCTCAGTGTGGCGGGCGCAAGGGCTGGGCTTTCCGGCGAGCGTTCAGGGCTTTTCATGGAGCAAATACGGATTATAAAGGAGATGAGAAATGCGGATAAATCTCGTGGTCGGACAGGTATCGCTGTTCGACCACGATTCTGTGTGTGGGAAAACGTCCCCGGCGCCTTCTCCAGCGCGGGCGGTGAGGATTTCCGGGCAGTTGTTGAATCGTTCGTCCAGATTGAGGAACCACAGATGGATGTTGTTAGACCTCCGGCCGGGCGCTGGGAATATGCTGGGGCCGTACTGGGAGTACGATCCTGTGTGGCTTGGGTCACCTGGGACGCTCAATACTTCGGAGTGCCCCAGCGCCGTAAAAGAATCTTCCTTGTCACGGATTTTGCAGGCTACAGCCCCATACAGATATTATTTGACCAGAACCGCCTGCTTGGGAATCCTGCGCCGGGCGGAGGAACGCGGCAAGGCACTGCCGAAGATGTTAGAAACGGCCTTGATGATTCAGGCAGGCTTTAAAAAACTATGCCATCGCAGCAGGTTAATTACAACACAGGCGGCGGGCTTTCTGGCGGAATCCTCCGCCACCGCACATACCGTGGGTTTTGAGGAAGGGCTTGCGCCGACGATGAAAGCTGGAGGCAAAAGCGGCGCGGTCATGCTGCCGACGTATTGCCTGACCGACCAGGGTGGGCAGCGCATGGGCTTTGCGGAAGATCAAAGCGGCACGCTCCGTGCGCAAAGTCACGGACATGAACCGCTGGTGTTTGAAAACCACGGGATCGATGCCCGTTATACCGGGCCGCATGAAGTCTCGCCCACCATGTCCGCCCGTTACGGCACAGGCGGCAACAATACTCCGCTTGTGGCGAGGGAAACAGCATGGTGCATCACCGGTAACGCTATAGACAGGGAGCCGCAGAACGGCGGAAACGGCCTCGGGATCGACGAGAATATCGCGTTTACTCTGACCGCAACCGATCACCACGCCGTGTTCAGCCGTCAGAGGACAGACCTGTTCAAGCCTGACGAGACAGCAAGTACAGAAAGCGCTCGCCAATATAAGGACGCGACAGATCTGGTACTGGAGGCTCTGTTGATCCGCCGACTGATGCCGGTCGAGTGCGAACGGCTTCAGGGTTACCCGGACGGATGGACGGACCTGTCCGGCGCGTCGGATTCCGCCCGCTACAAAGCGCTCGGCAACAGTGTGGCGATTCCCTGCGTAGATCGTCTTATGTTGGGAATCGCTACGGCGTACCAAAAGGAGTTGCGCTACGAGCTTCCGCAATAATATGGAAGGGAGGGATTCATCACATGAACAGACAAATCCCAAAAGCAAGGCCGCCTCCTTTGTATGAGGCGGAAAAACACATTCATCATCCAAATCATACAGCAGAGGAGGCTCTATGACAAGAACAAAAACCATTTGGCGCAGAAGGCTGTGTATGCTCTTCTGCGCCATTCTCATCTTCGGCCTGCTGCCGCTGACAGCGTCAGCAGATACCGCGGTCATCAGCTCCGCGCCCATGACCTCGTACTTTGAGACCTATACCAGCACCGGTGCCTGGACGGATCTCCAGACACCCGCGCACTGGATCACGGACACAGGCGAAGTTGCCTACTGCCTCCAGACCTCCAAGGACAATCCCTACAACGGCGGCTACTATACCGTCGAGGGCTATGAGTATTACAGCGATTATGTCCTCAACGGCCTGCAGGCGATCCTGGATCACGGTTATCCCGCGACAACCATGGGCTTCTCGGATGAAGAAGCGAGGTACGCGACAGCAAACGCCATACGGTTTTTCCTTGCGGAGAATTATGCTGACGGCGTACCGCAGTTTTTAAATCTGAATGTCAACGGCGATTGGATTCGCGGGAAATACGGGTACGAGGATTTGTTCCGCTATTCCCTCTATCTCCTGTACATGGCCAGAACCCAGGATATGACCCCGGTTGACGGCGGTACGCTGGAGTTTACCCCGGACACGATCACGCTGACCGAAGACCCCGGCGGCCAGTATTTCACCGGCGATGTGTACCTGAACAAGAATATCTCCGGCGACTACAGCCTCATGGACAATGCTCCGGCGGGAACACTCACCGTCACCGGCCATACCGGAACGCAGAGCGAGACGCTTACGCTGCAGGTTCCCGCGTCCTTTGCCAATCAGAGCTGTACCCTGTGCGCCTACGGCATGGACGAAGCGCCTGCGGCTGCCCTCTTCTTCTGGGCTCCGGCTGCGGCAAACCAGCAGCGAATCGTCACCTATGTGTTGGACTCCACCAAGAGCATCTTTGTGCGCGGGTTTCTGACGATCAACGCACCCGGCATCACAGAGCGAAACGGCAGCATCCGCATCACCAAAACCGGGGACAGCGGAGAGGCGCTTCCGGGCGTTAGCTTCAACCTGTACGACAGCAACCAGAACCTGATCGACAGCGGCACCACAGACGGCAGCGGACAGATCACTTTCTCCGGTCTGGCGCTTGGAGATTACTACTATCAGGAAACTGAAACGCTGTCAGGCTATGTGCTGGATTCGACCATGTACCCCATCACGGTTTCGTCCACCGATCAGGCAACGGAGGTGACTGTCACCAACACTCGCGCGTCCGGCAGCATCGTCGTCATGAAAACGGACGCGGATACCGGTGCGGCTTTGCCGGGCGTCCATTTCACCCTGTCGGATGCACTCGGCAATCTGGTGGACGAGGGTGACACCGGCGCTGACGGCAGCTTGACCTTCGGGCCTCTGCCGCTTGGTACCTATAGTCTGGTGGAAACATCCGCTCCTGGCAGTTATGTCCCAGACAACACCCCGATCTCCATCATGCTGGATACCAACGGGCAGACCATTACGAAGAACATCACGAACAGTAAAGCGCTCGGTTCCGTATCCATCATGAAGACAGACACCGAAACCGGCGCAGCTCTGGGCGGCGTCCACTTCGCCCTTCTGGATTCGTCCACGCTGGCAATTGCCGAAGGTGACACCGAGAGTGACGGTACGTTGCTGTTTTCGGGGATTCCGCTCGGATCGTACACCCTGCGCGAGACTGCAACCGTGAACGGGTATGTACTGGATTCCACGCCGATCCCGGTGGAGATCACCACAGCCGGACAGACTGTTACCATCAACGCGACGAATGCTCCGGCAAAAGGAGGAATCGCCATCACCAAGACCGATGCGGACACCGGTGCTGTAATCGCGGGCGTCCATTTCATCCTCTATGACGGAAACAATAATCCTGTTACTGAAGGAGATACTCTGGCTGATGGCACACTGGCGTTTTCAGACCTGCTGCTTGGGACATACAGCCTGATTGAGACCTATACCCCGACCGGCTATGTTCTGGATAGCACGCCGAGAACCGTCACCATCTCGGAGCATGGGCAGATTGTGGAGATCAGCGTCACGAACGGCGCTGCCAGCGCAGGTATCCTCGTTGTCAAGACCGACGCGGAAACTGGGCTGCCCCTGTCGGGAATCCACTTCATCCTGACTGATTCCTCCGGCGCGACGGTCGGAGGCGGCGGGACGGATGAAAACGGTGAACTGAGGTTTTCCGGCCTGCCGCTGGGTACCTATACGCTCACGGAGACTGAAACGCGAAACGGCTACGTTCTGGACGGCACCCCGATCACTATTACGCTGGACGCCAACGGTCAGACCGTCACGCAGAACATCAGCAACACGCCCGCCCGCGGCTCAGTGTCCGTCATCAAGACCGATGCTGAGACGGGTGTGCCGCTCTCTGGCGTCCATTTTCAACTGCGGGATGAGGCCGGGGCGCTTACCGCCGAGGGAGATACCACAGCAGACGGCACCCTGACTCTGTCCAACATCCCTCTCGGCAGCTACACGATCCAGGAGACCACAACCCCGGAAGGTTATGTGCCTGATCCTACGCTCAGAACGGTAAACATCACAGAGGACGGGCAAACCGTGCAGATCACGGTGGAGAACACCCCGATCCGAGGATCGCTGGAGATCATCAAGAAGGATGTTTACGATGAAATCCCCCTCATGGGCGCGGGCTTTCGCCTCTATGACAGCGCTGGGACGCAGGTGGCCGAGGGCTATACCAATGCCGAGGGCAAGCTGAGCTTTGCGGGACTCGCGCAGGGAAACTACACCTTCCGGGAGTTCAAGGCTCCAAAGGGCTACATTCTGGATGAAAGCGTCCATACCTTCACCATCTCCGACGTCGGCGCGCCGATCACCAAGACTGTCACGAACATACGCAGGCCCGGTACCCTCATCGTCAAGAAGCAGAACGCCAACGGCAGCCCCCTCGAAGGAGCTGCTTTTTTGCTGGAGTATTCCACGGATGATGGCTCAACCTGGAAGCCGGTGTTCTACCGCGTAGGCAATGAGGTCGCGCGCGGCGCCTGCACGACACTCGGACTCGACGGCGGACAGCTCACCACCGGCGCAGACGGCACGGCAACCTTCACTGGCCTGCGGGCGGATGGGATCGTTCTCTATCGCTTGACAGAAACCAAAGCGCCTCCCGGCATGTCCCTGTTGGGCAGTTCCATTCTGGTCGGCGCCCTCCCTATCGAGTCAGACAACATCTATGCCGAGGACTCCGAGGTCTTCGACAGCAAAGCCTTCCACTATACACTGGAAATTACAGCGACTGACGCCTCTCAGTACCGCCTGCCGGAAACCGGCGGCGATGACGGCCTCAAAATCCTGCCCTTTGCCATGATATTCCTGACAGCACCCATCATTTTTACATTCAAATCTAAAAAAGAAGGAGAAATAACCGAATGAGAAGAATACTTTCCATGATCTTTGCTGTGATGTTGCTTTGCAGCCTTACGGTTCCCGCCTTTGCGGATTCGACGATTGACCTCACCCAGACCGGCTCCGTGAACCTCTGGAAATATGACCTGACCTCTGCCCAGGCGGACGGCGTGTGGGACAGCTCTTACGTCTCCACCGGCGTCCGTGATCAGAGCGGCGTTGAAGCGATCCTCGGCGCAAGCGGCAGTTCAAGCGGGTACGCGATTGAAGGGGTGGTGTACACCTATCTCAAGGTAGCCGAGCTCAAGAGCGTAACCGTAACGGATAATAACGTGGAACGCTCCGAGCTGATGTACGGCATCGTCAACAATGCAGCCAACACCGCCTTTCTGACCGCCATCGGTGTCAGCACCAATGACCGTTACGCCGCCGCAGACGATATAACGGGCGGTGTAACGACGTACTACTATCGCTCCGACACCCTGATCGCCGGCCTCCAGAACGCGCTGTCTGCCAACGCCACCACGGTAAAGAACGCGCTGGAAACCTATGTTGTTAACAACGGCGGCACGGCAATGCCCGCCACGGACGCCAACGGTCACAGCGCTGCCAGTGATCTGCCCCTGGGCCTGTATCTCTTCGTTGAAACCAGCGTCCCTGAGATGGTCACCAGCACCACCGCTCCCTTCCTGATCAGTATTCCCATGACCTCCACCACCGCCAGCGGCAGCTCGTGGATCTATGACATTACCGTCTATCCGAAGAACCTGACCGGCCTACCCACGCTGGATAAGACCGTAAGGGAAGCAAAAACCTCCTCCGGCAAGAATAATGGCAGCGCCGCCATCAGCGACGGATACGCGGAATCCGCCACTGCCTCCGCGGGAGATACCGTCGAGTACCAGATCATCAGCACCCTGCCCAGTATCACTTCCACAACCTCGTACCTCTCTCAGTATACCTTCGTGGATACGCTGAGCACCGGGCTGACGTATAAAAAGAATGATGTGGTACTGGAGTTCTACAGCGAAGCAGCCTGCACCAACAAGATCGCCACCTGGACCACTGACAGCGAGAAGTTTACGGTAGGCTATACCACGGGCACGAACGGCGAGAGTATCATGACCATCGCTCTGACTGCGGCGGGTCTCAGCGAAATTAATACCAGCAGCGCCGTCTATACCGGGGCTTCCGCGGTCAACAGCGGCTACAGCGACTGTACCCTGCGCATCACCTACGCCGCCACGCTGGATACGGACAACTCCCTTGTCCTCGGCGATACCGGCAATCCCAACGAGGTCACCCTGACCTGGAAGCGCAGCAACACCAGTTACTACGATACCCTGACGGATGAAGCGGCGGTGTACGCCTTTGGTCTGGACGTGACCAAGAACTTCTCCGATGGACGCGGTGACGCCACAAAGGTTGAGTTCCTGATCCAGAACAGCACGGACAACTACTATCTCACCGGCTCCCTCAACACCACGGAGAATGTGTGGTATGTGACCGGCAAGACGGCAGAGGCAAACAGCGCTACCCACTTCATCCCGACCGCGGCGGGTAAGCTGACGGTCAAGGGGCTGGAGGATGACGCCTACACGCTGACCGAGGTCAAGACAGACAGCGCCTACACGCTGCTCAAGGCTCCCGTGCAGGTGGTCGTCAGCAAGAGCGGTTCGACCATTACAGCGACCGTGGACGGAAACGCTGTCAATATGAGCGCAGTCGGAACCTCTGGCCATGCCCTGGTGCCCTTTACGATCATCAACACCCGCGGCTTCGACCTTCCCCAGACCGGCGGCACCGGCAACTGGATGTTCCCTGTGATCGGCATGGTTATGCTGGCAGCCTGCATCACCGGCATCGTGATCCTGCTGAAAAAGAAACCCGCGCAGGAATAAAATGAACCATTCAGGGAGGCCCGAAAGGGTCTCCCTGATCCTATGGAGGTGCAATGAAAAGAAAAATCATTATTCTGATCTGCGCTGTCTGTATGATTCTGGCTCTTGTCATCACCCTGTACCCTCTCATCAGCAATGTGGCTGGGGAGAAGTACCGAAGCATAGTGGAAACCCGGTATGACAAGGCCGTGGAAAAGCTGAACACCATGGAATTGATCGCAGAGAAGGAAGAAGCTGTCTTGTACAACAGAACCCTGCAGGGCGGAACCGAAAACGCTTTCTCCCGTGAAGCGCTGGCTCAGGCTGAGCAAAGCTATTCGCGCTTGCTGAATGTGCGCGGCGACGGGATCATGGGATATGTTCAGATCCCGAAGATCGGCGTGGAACTTCCCATCTACCACGGCACAGCGGAAGAGACACTGGATAAGGGCGTCGGGCATCTGTTAGGCACATCCCTGCCGGTCGGCGGGATCGGGACGCATTGTGTTCTGACCGGGCATTCCGGCCTCGCCGGGACGCGCATGTTTTCCGACCTCGATCAGCTCAAAAAAGGCGACGTGTTCTATCTGAAGGTGCTGGACGAGACCCACGCCTACATGATCCTGGACATCAACACGGTGCTGCCGGAGGACACGAGCAAGCTGACCGTTGATCCGCAGAGGGAAAGCGTGACGCTGGTGACCTGTACGCCCTTCGGGGTCAATACGCACCGACTGCTGGTGCGAGGTGAGCGCATTGAGTACAGCATGGCGGAGAGGCTGGTTGAGGAGGCGGACATTCAGGAGCCGAAGACGGAATCCACCTGGACTCAGGAGTATCTGAAAGGCGTCGGTCTGGGCTGCCTTGGAATCATCCTGGCCACAGCGATTGTACTGACGCTGCGCTTTGTTCTGAGCAGGAATCGTGCAGAGAATATGCCTGCCTTGGCTGCGGCTTACCCTGTCAGGGGATCTGAAAGCCTTTCCTGTGATCATGGAAGGAGGAGAGGTCGCCATGAAAAAGCGTAAATTCGCATGGGATCTCTTCTGGATGGTTGTCCTGATCACCGCTGCCATGGCCTCCGCCGCGCTTGCGCTCAATCCCTTGATATACAAAGCCGAAAGAACACGGCAGATCAGGCATGACGTCAAACAGTTCAGCCGGAGCGTCGAGGAGATTAAGGAGGAAGCGGAACAGAAGGAAGAACCCATGCCCTATGAGGAGCTCTATCGTTCAATCCAGACCTACAACGAATGGCTGGTGACGATCAGCCAGGGGAACCTGACCAATCGGGTATCCACAGAGATCGTCCCGATCACGATGACGGACTACGGGCTTCCGGATGAGGTTTTCGGCGTCCTGCGCATCCCTGCCATGGATCTGGAGATGCCTATTTATCTCGGGGCCAACTACGACAATCTGGCAAACGGCGCGGCAGTGCTGACCCAAACCAGCATCCCCATCGGCGGTGAGAACACCAACGCGGTCATCGCCGGGCATCGGGGCTGGAATGGGTATCCGTACTTCCTGGACATTGAAAACCTGCAGGTGGGCGACCTGATCTTCATCAAAAATGTTTGGGAAGAGCTGACCTACCAGGTGAAGACAATCCGCATCGTATATCCTGATGACATCGACGCGATCCTGATCCAGCCAGGAAAGGATATGGTGACGCTCATGACCTGCCACCCGCCCAACACCGGGGGCCGTTATCGCTACCTCGTGTACTGCGAGAGAGCAAAAAACGAGGGAGCAGACGCTTAATGCGCTGCTCCCTCAAATTCCAGAAAATCTGCCGCTGTCATGCACTTGGGATGCTCCATGTCCAAGCTCAGAAAATCTTTATCCCCGGTCAGGATGATGTCTACGTCTGCAACAATGGCTGCATTCAGAATCGGCTGATCTTTCGCATCGCGGATCAGTTTTTCCGCATGGTCAACTGCGGGGATCAGCTCATAGGAAAGTTCCGCCAGCAGGACTTCGGCATCCGGCAGATATTTTGGAGCCTTTCGCTGCAAGATATCCCGAATCTCCACAATGTTTCTGTCACATAATACCATATCATGGTACTCCGTAACATGCATCAACGCCAGTGCTGGCCTGGAGTTTGGAAACAGCAGCGCGGAGAACAGGATGTTTGTGTCTACCAAAACCCGCATGTGTTACTGCCCTCCGTGACGCAGCTCGTCAATCAGGGCCTGAACATCATTTTCATCTCTCACGCCCATGGCTTCGGCTGCGCCTGCGAAAGCATTCTGAGCCTTGCGGATGGCGGAGGCAGAGGCGTTGCTCAAAACCACTTCACCGTCGCTGTTTTGGAAGAACAGGATTTTGTCGCCGGATTTGAGACCGAGAAGACGGCGAATCTCAACAGGGACGGTGATCTGACCATTGGAGGAAATCTTGGCAAGATTCACGAAAACCACCCTTTCTTTTCTTGAAATCTAAAGAATTTCTTATGTCCATATTATACACAGAGGAGGAGATAAAGTAAACACCCATTTTTTGAACAATTCTGGAGGTGATGCAACTGTACTATTACCCTGAGAATCTGGCCGCGAAAGCGACCTTCTGGCTGTGGGAGCTGCGGGATCTGGTGATCGTCGTCTTTGGCGTGCTGCTCTCCATTCTGGCGCTGACGCAGGCGGGAATCTTGCTGCCGCTGGTCGCAACAGCGCTTTTTGCCTTCCTCAGCATCCGCTTCGACGGCGTCTGCATCCTGGATTTCATCAGATGTGCCCTGTCGTTCTTCCTGCTGACGCCGCAGCTCTTTGAATGGAGGCCGCGCTATGAGGACTAACAAACGCTCCACCCGTGAGCTTATGGGGATTGCGCAGATACTGGACTATGGACTCAGAACCCCGGCGGGCGACGTCGCGTTTTTTATCATCAAGCCCACGAACATCGGCGTCCTCCCCGCAGCCAGTATCACCGACCGGATACAGGGTCTGGTCAAGGTGATCCGTACCGAGGGAACGGTGGAGTTGATGGCGCTCAACTCCTGGGAATCCTTCCAACAGAACAAGAACTATTACCATGAGCGCATGGAAAAGGAGCGTCTGCCCGCCGTGCGGGATATGCTCGAACAGGACTGCGCCCATCTGGACGAGATGCAGGGCAGGCTCTCCACCGCGCGCGAGTTTTATCTCGTGGTACATATTTCTCAGGACGGCGATGTGGAGCAGACTCTCTCCGACACCGAGCAGCGCATCAATGAGTTTGGATTCAAAAGCAGGCTGGCAGGGCGCGACGATCTCAAGCGCATCCTCAGCGTCTACTATGAGCAGAACGTGACCAGCGAAGTATTGCAGGACTATGACGGCGAATACTGGCTCGGCAAGCAGGAGTTGAAAAGGCCGGAGAAGAAGAAACGAAAGCGCCGGGGAAAGCCGCGGGAACTGGAGAAGGATTTTCTGGACATGATCGCGCCCACGGCGATCCGCTTCGGTTCCGAGACCTTTCTCTGCGGCAACACCCGGCGCTGCGTCTGGGCACTGCGGGAGTATCCCGTGCAGACCGAGGAGCAGGCTTTGCTCCGGCACCTGGGCGAGAAGAACGGCGTCAACCTGCATATTTACACCAGCAGGCTCTCGCTCCCGGATGAAAACAAGATCTTTGAAAACGCCACCAACAAGAACAAGCTGGAAAGCAACACCGGCGATGTGCGTCAGGTCATGACCGCGCGGAGCAATCTGGAGGATATCGTGCGCATCAGCGACGCCATGCGAAAAAGCGGCGAGCCGCTGGTGCGCTGCGCGGTGTTCATCGAGCTTGTCGCGGAGGATATGCGGGAGCTGAAAAAGCTCCAGAACGAGGTGCAGGCGGAGCTCCTGCGCAGCAAGCTCAACGTGGACAAGCTCCCCATGAAGCAGCTCGAAGGTTTTCAGAGCGTTTGCCCCGGTGGATACAATCATTTTGGATCGCAGTTTGAAAGGGTGCTGCCCGCTTCATCGGTTGCCAATCTCTATCCCTTCAACTACAGCGGCAAGACGGACCGCCACGGCTTTTACATCGGCAAGGATCACTACGGCACGAACATCCTCGTGGACTTCGACCAGCGCGACCCGGACAAGACCTCCGGCAGTATCCTGATCCTCGGCAACTCCGGCCAGGGCAAGTCCCACCTCATGAAGCACCTGATCATCAACTTCCTCGAATCCGGCAAATCCGTGATCTCCCTGGATACAGAGCATGAGCAAAAGGATCTCTGTACTGCCCTCGGCGGATACTTTATTGATCTGATGACCGGAGAGTACCGCATCAACGTACTGGAACCGAAATGCTGGAACACAAGGGGCAGCGTACTCGAAGCGGCGGATCAAGACGCGCCGGGTACTTTTCAGAAGACCTCCGTTCTGGCTCAGCACATCTCCTGGCTCAAGGACTTCTTTCGTGCGTACAAGGATTTCTCCGACGCCCATGTGGACACCATCGAGATTTTGCTGACCAGGCTGTATGCTGAGTGGAACATCACCGGCGATACGGACATTGCCAGTCTCCCGCCCGAGCGTTTTCCGATCCTGTCCGATCTGTATGCGCTGATCAAACGGGAATACGACCACTACGACGGAGGGCATACCACGCTTTACACCAAACAGCTATTGCAGGAGGTTCTGCTCGGCATCAACTCCATGTGCGTGGGTTCCGACGCGCTGTTCTTCAACGGGCACACCAATGTTAGCTCCAGCCGCTTTCTCGTGTTTGGCGTCGGTGGTCTGGATACGCTGGCAGCGAATGTGAAAGCGGCGATTCTGTTCAACATTCTCTCGTACATGTCCAACATGCTTTTGAGCGAGGGTAACGCGGTGGCGGCACTGGACGAGCTCTACCTCTGGCTGGGGAATCTCACGGCGGTGGAGTACATCCGCAACTGCCTCAAGCGTGTCCGTAAGCGCAACTCCGCCATGCTGCTGGCATCGCAGAACCTTGTTGACTTTGACCAGCCCCGTGTGAGGGAGATGACTAAGCCCATGTTCGCCATTCCGCCGCATCAATTTCTTTTCAACCCCGGTTCCATCGGGAAGGAAGCCTACATGGACATGCTGCAGCTGGAGGACTCCGAGTACGATCTCATACATGACGCGGTGCGCGGCCTGTGCCTGTATAAGTGCGGCAATGAGCGCTACTACCTTGAGGTGAAAACCCCGCCGTACAAGCAGGAGCTCTTCGGGGAGGCAGGTGGCAAATGAGACTCAGACTCTTGAAGCTTGCGGCGCTGGCGCTGACCAGCGACAACGGCAGGAAAACCATTGGCTGGGTGCTGGCTGCCGTCTTCTCCCCACTGATCCTGATTGTGATTTTTCTCTGCGCCCTCGGTTCCGGGGAGGCCGATCACAACACCAACATGGTCAAAGCCTGCTTCTACGGCGTGCAGCTTTCGGAGGATACCCCGCGTTACCTGCGCCGACATGTGGAAGAAATGCGCACGGCCTTCTCTCTTCTGGATTCCGCGGTCTATGCTGCCAATGCGCAGATGGAAAATGGCGACAGTCTTGATCCCATCCGGGTCAAGGCTGTTTTTCTTGCCCTCTGCTTTGGAGAGGACGCACCCACGGCGCGGGCCGCCAATCGATTCGTGGACTGCTTCTATACCACGGAAGAAGCAATAAGAATCGTGGAAACGGAAAACGAAGATGGCGAGATCACAGAGGAAGAAGAAAGCTACACCGTGGCGCGTCCGCTCCCGCTCAGTGCTGCGTACAACCGTGTGGCCGCGCTGCTGGGCAGAGAAATCACGGACGAGGACTACAAAAACATCGCGCACATCTACAAGATCATCGTCGGCGATATGGGCGATCTCCGTTACGACGGCTGGTACAGCTACATCGGCGGACCCTTCGATCCCGCCTGGCATCTGCCTGCCGCCGCGACAGATCCCACCAAGACAGCCGAGGGGCTGGTCGCCTATGTGACCAACGCCTACGAAACAGGCTGGGGGTATGTCTGGGGTACCTTCGGCAACATTCTGACCGAGGGTGCCTTCGCCTCGAAGCTGGAGCAGTACCCGGAGGCGGTCGGCAACTACGCGGACTTCATACGAGCTAACTGGATCGGCAGGCGCACCGCCGACTGCGTGGGCCTCATTAAAAGCTATGGCTGGTTTGATCCTGAAACCGAGACAATCCAATACGGCTCCCACGGAATGCCGGACGTGGGCGCGGATCAGATGTACTACGCAGCGGCAGAGTCCGGCACGATTGACACGATCCCCGAAATCCCCGGCCTTGCCGTCTGGCAGAGCGGTCACATCGGCGTTTACATTGGAAACGGTGAGGTGATCGAGGCCATGGGTACCATGTACGGTGTGGTCAAGACGCACCTCGAGGGCAGCGGCTGGACGCACTGGCTGAAGGTGCCATACATCTACTATGACTGAGGAGGTCAATATGAAATGGAAAAAGAAACGGTATCCCTTGGTATTGAGGCGGAACGCCTGGAAGCGCTCACCTTTTACTTACAGAAAGAAAAAACTTCCTCATTGCAGAAGGAACTCATGAAAATGCTCGAGGATCTGTACGAAAAGAGTGTGCCAGCCGATGTTCGTGAGTACATCGAAGCGCGGGCAAGGAAGGTGGCGCCGCCCAAACCGAAGGTGAAGCCGCCTGCAAAAGGAAAAACGGAGGGCCATGCCGAGCGAACTGACGCAAAAGATTGACATGGCCTTGAAACGGATAGAGACCTTCCAACGACCGGAAGGTCTCTATCTCGCTTTCTCTGGTGGAAAGGATTCTGTCGTGACCAAGCGCCTGCTGGACATGGCCGCCGTGCAATACGACGCGCACTACCGCGTTACCTCTGTCGATCCGCCGGAGCTGGTGCGTTTCATCCGGGATCAGTACGGAGATGTGGATCGAGAGGTGCCGCGGGATGATATGGGCGAACCTATCACTATGTGGAACCTGATCCCCCGCAAGCTGATGCCTCCAACACGGCTTGTGCGTTACTGTTGCGAGGAGCTCAAAGAGAGCGGAGGAGAGGGTCGCATGACGGTGACCGGTGTCCGCTGGGCGGAGAGCAAAAACCGTGAGGATAACCAGGGAGTGGTTACGATCATGAGCCGCAGCGTACACAAGGAGTTGGATGGCAACACGGATTTTCGTCCAACCAGGCAGGGCGGCGTAATGCTGATGAACGACAACGATGAAAACCGAAAGTTGGTTGAGTTCTGTTATCGCCGCCACAAAACAACGCTCAACCCCATCATAGACTGGACGGATGCGGAGATCTGGCAATTCATCCGTCAGGAAAAAATACCATACTGTTGCCTCTACGACGAGGGCTTCCACCGACTTGGCTGTATCGGCTGTCCAATGGCAACGCGGCACGGGCGCTCAATTGAGTTTGCCCGCTGGCCAAAGTATAAGACTGCATACTTACATGCCTTC
This sequence comes from uncultured Eubacteriales bacterium, assembly GCA_900321275.1. Classification (GTDB taxonomy): domain Bacteria; phylum Bacillota; class Clostridia; order Oscillospirales; family Oscillospiraceae; genus Limivicinus. The sequence goes on from ONVI01000014.1 coordinate 39,355, forward strand.
GAGAAGATGATTCAGGAACGGGTACAACGCGGAAAGATAGACGGAACCTGGCGCATGGGTACCGATCCCATGGAAATCTTCCATTGGTGGATGCAGGACGGTGTCATGCCCGGCCAGTTCGTGATGGAGGAATTTGATGATGATTGGAGATGATAACCGTAAGCAACAAACTAAACGCATTTCTGAAAACGGAAGTACCCCGCAGGCTGTTTCCCAATGATGTGGTGTTCGATCACATTTCCTTTGCAAGCGGGCGGCGGATCGCTTTCCGGCTTGCGCTGATTGCGGACGCAGGAAAACTGTTCGGCTTGGCTCTGGTCCCGAGCGAGAGCATCACCGCCACAGCCTGCTATGAGATGGAAAAGCAGTTGGCTTCCTGCACACTGAACCTCTCTGTGAAGTACCGTGGCCGGGACTGTGAGTATGAGTACCTGCTGACGGAGGAGGAACGACAGATGTTGACCGGAAAGATGGAAGCATTCTTTCACAAGCGTATCGGCACAGACCTGCGCCTGTTCAGTACTCAGCACGCGCCGGAGCAGACCCTGCCGTGCTGAAGGCGCGGAGGCACAGGGCAACGAGGAGGGGCGAGGCGGGAGAAAGCAACGGGGTCGCGGAGCGCCCCGCCGCATCCACTTCTGCCCGCAGTGCGGGCAGTTTCCGGCTTTTCGGAAGGGGGTTCCTAAACAGCAGAAAAACAAGGCAAGGGGGTTCTGATTACGAAAAAAGCCCGATTGTTCAAGGAAAAAAGCGGGGTTCTTGCCCCGTTTTGGAGGAGTTTTGCCCGTGGTTGAGGGAAAGATCAAATTTCCGCTTTGGATCGCGCCGGAGACAAAAGAGATCATAGCGGAATCGTTCCGACGAGACAACTGCAAAAGCATGAGTGAGTTCGTGGAGAAGGCGATCCTGTTCTACGACGGATATCTCAACGCCAGACGAGCGGAATACTATCTACCCCGCGTTCTCGGTTCCGTTTTGCAGGGAACGCTCGGCATGTTCGCTGATCGAATCGGCAAGCTGCTTTTCAAGCTGGCGGTGGAAAGCAACATCGGGAATCACATTCTCGCCGCCGATACGGACATGGATATTGAGACATATGAGCGCCTGCACAACCGCAGCCTGCGCGAGGTCAAGCAGACACACGGCGAAATCTCGTTCAAGGATGACCTGATCTTTCAGAAGTCCCTGTAAACGATGGCGAAGCTCATTCAGAAGTGCGGTTACATCAAGGCCGGAGGCGGCGGGGGTTACATGAAGTATATTGCAACGCGCGAGGGCGTTGAGATCATCGAGAGCAACGCCCCTGCGACAGAGAAGCAAAAAGAATTGATTGCGGATGTCCTTCATGATTTCCCGGATTCCGAGGAGCTATTTGAGTACGAAGATTATCTAGCAAAGCCGACCGCTGGAAACGCCTCGGCCTTCCTCTCTGCGGCGCTCGACCGCAACGCGCACACAATTCAGAACGGGGATGTGTACATGAAGTACATTGCCACCCGGCCCCGCGCTGAAAAGCACGGCGAGCATGGTCTGTTCAGCTCGTTTTTTCATGTGGACTTGGATGCGGCCATGCGGGAGCTGGAAGCACACAGGGGAAACACATGGACGTTCATCTATTCCCTGCGCCGGGAGGACGCTGCCCGCCTTGGTTTTAACAAGGCCGAGAGCTGGCAGACTCTACTGACTGAACAGCAGGCAGGCTTCGCGGAGGTCATGAAGATAGCGCCGGAGCATCTGCACTGGTACGCGGCCTTTCATGACGAGGGCCACCATCCTCACATCCACATGATGCTGTGGAGCGACGATCCAAAGCGGGAGTACCTTAACCGAGACGGCGTCTATGCGCTGCGCTCCCGAATGACCAACGCGATCTTCAAGGATGAAATGTATGAGCTCTATGTGCAGAAGGATCTCTCGTACAAAGAGCTGACCTCGCAGGCGCGGGAAACCATGCGCAGCCTGCTCGAAAAGATGCAGGGGCAAGTCTGCGACAGTCCTGTGATCGAGCAGAAGATGCAGGAGTTGATACTGGCTCTGGGTGCGGTCAAAGGAAAGAAGCAGTATAGTTATCTGCCGAAGGATGTCAAGGAGATCGTGGACAGCATCGTGGACGAGCTGACCAGACAGCCGGAGGTGTCCGCCTGCTACGAGGCGTGGAACGAGCTGCGGGATGAACTGGAACGATACTATAAGGACAAGCCCCGTGAGCATCTCCCGCTCTCACAGCAAAAGGAATTCCGCGCGATCAAGAACATGGTGATTCGGGAGGCTGAGACCATCCGTCTCGGCGCAACCAGCTTCGAGGATGGCGAGACTGAGAGCAATCCTGTTTCTGTGGAGGATCTGGAGGAAGCCGCCGCTCGGGGCGACACCCGCGCCATGTATCGTCTTGGCAAGCTGTGCTTAGCCGGAGAGCATGTGGAAAAGGACACGGCAACCGCCGTCGCATGGTTCCGACAGGCTGCGGAGCAGGGCGATCCGTATGCGCAGTACACCCTCGGCAAGCTATACCTGCAAGGCCGGGAGGTTCCGCAGGACAGAGAAGAAGCCCTGCGCTGGCTGGAGAGCTCCGCCGCGCAGGGCAACGTTTATGCGCAGTATCTGATCGACCGGATGGACGAGCAGCGCGAACCGTCGATCATGCTGGCGGCAACAAAGCTGCTGCACCATGCCTCCCGTATTTTCCGGGAGCAGGCCGCGACAACAAATCCCCAGGGAATCCGAATGGACTCCCGTCGCAGAAAACAGCTCCTGCAAAAACGCCTCGCCCTTGGTCACAAGATTGACGATCATGAGGAGCAGGCGCAGAGGCAGCAACTATTATGACAAAGGAAAGGCAATAATCATGAGCGCAATATTTTGGTTTTGGATTGGAGCAATGGTCGGCGGTTTTGTCGGCTTCGGATGCTTCTGCCTGTTACAGGCAGCGAGCGATTCCGACGAGGAGACGCCGCGGGAAATGATGCGGAGGTGAGTTCAAATGCACAGCATTGAGATACCGCAGGAATATTGGGAGTTTCTCTTTCTGCGCTGTGCAGAGCTCGGAATATCTCCCGAAGAATACTTGGAACTGCTGATCATCAACTATCTGGAAAGGACCACAGACAATGAGTGACGAAAACAAGAAGGGCATCACGGTCAAGATCGACGCTGCCCTCCATGCCGAGGTGCGGGAATACCTCGACGCGCACAATATGACAATGGCGGAGTTTGTGACCCAGGCGCTGGACCACGAGCTCCACCCGAAAACCGATATGAAAGAAGGAGCAACCATGGCAAACACAAGAACCCTTGCGATTCAGATCCCCGAAGAACTGTTCCAGCGGATAAAAGACTACCTCCAGCGGAACAATATGACGCAGAAGCAGTTCCTCATCGGTCTGATCGAGGATGAGCTGGAACGGGACCTGACCGAGCGTGAGGCCGAAATTGACGCGGTGTCGGAGGAACCGGAGCTGGAGGACAAGTACCCCACCCAGGTCGAAGAAGCCGACGTTGGCTATTTTTCAGGCGAATCCGAGGAAGAAGCGGAGGAAGTCTATGAGGAAGAACAGGCCGCCCCGCAAGAGAGCTATCCGTCCTACGCCATGGGCATAAGTATGTGAGGATTCAAAACAGGCGATCCGTTAAACTTCGGATTGCCTGTCTCAGCCTTCAAGCCCAGCGAAAAATTCATCGTAGGAGCAGTTGTAGATTTTCTTCAGTTCAATGAGAACACTGGCGCGGATGTTCAGCTCGCCAGCCTCGTATTTTTCGTAGGTCGAGCGCCCGATATCGCAGCCCCGGCGCTGCAATTCCGCGCAGAGCTTTTCCTGCGAAAGGCCGTTCGCCAAGCGCAGCCGCCGCAGATTTGAACCCATATTCCTGTCTCGCCGGATCTTCTGTTCCATCATATTACCCCATCAAGTATTGACCAGTATTGGTTGCAACGCTTGATAGTGTATGCTATAATTCAGGAAAATATTGACCGTTATATTGGTCAGTCAGGATGCCAAGACAGAGTATAAGATGAAAGAGAAAAGCTGTGCGATTATGGGCCCCGAGCCCTTAAAATTTCCCTGGGGATATGACGAGGAGGCTGAACGCTGCGGCGCGCTGAAACTGATCCTTCTAAACATGGTCAATTTCTGGCTCGTCGAAAAGATCAAGTCCTTCGTCGTGGTGCTGGACGCCGGGATCGGTCTATACGCCGCCGAGATCATCAGCGAGCTGAAAGAGAAAGACTCCGAAATATCTCTGACGTGTGTGGTCCCGTGGGAGGAACAGGCTGCAAAATGGCCGCCGGATCTGCGGGAGCGCTATTACAACGTGCAGGCCCGGTGTGATGAGACGGAAACCGTATCTTCCCATTGGACGGCAAGCTGTGAGGTGGAAGCGAAGCTGCGGGCTATTGACGGCACCGAGCGCGTGTTCGCCGTCAGGGCCAAGGAGGAAGACACCCTGCTGGAAGTCGCGCTCCACTATGCGCGGCGAACCGATAAAAATGTTCTGATCTTTGACTCGGAGAAGATTGATTTCCAAAATTGAAAAAGTCGACGAATAAAGCGTGGAGCCGCACCGGGGAATCGTCCCTGATATGGCTCCATGCTCGTTATTGTCAGTCCAGCGCCTCACCCATCTTTTCCGCGAGGTCGTGCAGACTCTTGTCGCGCTGCTCTTTTGATATAGCGCCATGCTTCCAAACAGTATCCAGCATCTGTTTCTGACGCAGAAAGAGTTGATGGTTTTTCTCGGCATAGCTCATGCTGGCCCAGATGCTGTTATCGTGGCTGATGTCCATGCTATCCCTCGCTTTCACTGAATAGGCGGCACAACGAGGCGGATTATATCACAGGTGCGTGAGAAAAGCAATCTTATAGGAGGTGACACACATACCCTCATACATACCATTTACCCAAGCCCAAAAGGAGCAGGCGGCTGCGACTGATCTTGAAACCTTTCTCCAGAGCCGGGGCGAAAAGCTGATCCGCTCCGGCAGAGAGAAGCGGCTTGCCAGCGATCACAGCGTGACCGTTCGCGGCAGCGAGTGGTACGATCATGCCGAACAGCGCGGCGGCAACGCCATCAGCTTTCTCCAGCGCCATTACAATATGAGCTTTCCCGAAGCGATGCAGGCTCTCCTCGGCGGAGACTTTAAGCCCATCGAACGGGAGCAGCCGGAACCCAAGCCCTTCGTACTGCCCGAAGCCAATTCGGACATGCGGAGGGTTTTCGCATACCTCACCAAGACCCGCGGCATAGACAGCAAGGTTCTCTCCGCTTTCGCCCATGACAGGCTGATCTATGAGGACAGAAAGTACCACAACGCGGTTTTCGTCGGCAAGGATGAAAATAGAATTGCGCGTCATGCCCACGTCCGCAGCACCAACAGCCAGGGCAAAACCTTCCGCATCAACATCGAGGGCAGCGATCCGCGATACAGCTTTCATCATATTGGCAACAATGGGAACCTCCTGGTATTTGAGGCTCCCATTGATCTTTTATCGCACATCTCTCTATATCCGTCCAACTGGCAAGACAACAGTTATGTCGCTTGCTGCGGCACTTCGATCCGGCCGGTGCTGGAGATGCTGGAACTCATGCCGCAGGCGGATACCATCCTGCTCTGTTTGGACAACGACGAGGCAGGACAGAAATCCAACCGCCGCATGACTGAGCAGCTCGAAGCGAAGGGCCTCGCGGTCGTACCGCAAATACCGAAGATGAAGGATTGGAACGATGATCTACTTGCACAGCATCAGTACAATATGCAGCTTGCTGGCCCTTGATCAGATCGGGGAAAACCTCTCCGGCGCGGGCATTAATCCCTGGCTTTTGGTCGGCGTGGGCTTTATGCTCACGCTCCTGATCGGCGCGATGGCGCTGGCCAACAAGAGCTACAGTCTCAGCAACATCAAATCCAAGACCGTGGGCGACGGCCAGCACGGCACCGCCCGCTGGGCAACGGAGCGTGAAATGCGCAGCGCCTTTTCCTATGTGCCCTTTGCAATCCGGGACTGGCGCAAGGGAGAGTACCGCCCGAACAAACAGGGGCTTGTCCTCGGTTGTGTCGGACAAAAGCAGAAGCTCAGAGCCATTGTGGACAGCGATGATATTCATTGCCTGATGATTGGCGCGTCAGGCGTCGGTAAGACAGCCTTCTTCCTGTACCCGAATCTCGAATACGCCTGCGCCAGCGGCATGAGCTTCCTGGCTCTGGACACCAAAGGCGATCTCGCCCGCAACTACGGAACCATTGCCAAAAAGTATTATGGCTATGAAATCGCTGTGATTGACCTGCGAAACCCGACCCGTTCCGACGGCAACAATCTGCTGACGCTCATTAATCGTTACATGGATAAGGCCAGGGCTGACGAGAAAGACCTCGCCTCCCGCGCAAAGGCAGAGAAGTACGCCAAGATTCTCTCCAAGACGATCATCAATCCCAGCGACGATACCGACCACGGGCAAAACGCCTTTTTCTACGATGCCGCCGAGGGACTGCTGACTGCCGTGTTTCTCTTGATGGCAGAGTTCCTGCCGCCCAGAGGCGACTACGGAGAGCGGCGGCACATCCCGTCCGTGTTCAAGCTGGTGCAGGAGCTGTTGGAGCCTTCCAAGATTCCCGGCAAGTCAAACTTTCAGCTCCTGATGACCTCCCTGCCCTCAGATCACAAAGCCCGATGGTTTGCCGGTGCTGCGCTCAACGCAGCGGATCAGGCCATGGCCTCGGTCATGTCCACGGTTCTCTCCCGCCTTAACGCCTTTCTTGATTCTGAGCTGGAGCATGTGCTGTGCTTTGACAGCGCTATCGACGCGGAGAAGTTTGCCTCTGAGAAGTGCGCAATCTTTCTAATTCTGCCGGAGGAGGACACTACCAAGAATTTCATGGCGGGTCTGATGATCCAAAACTTGTCCCGTGAGCTGTTCTCAGTAGCAGATGAAAACGGCGGTAAGCTCAAGAACCGCGTGGTGCTTTTCTGCGACGAGCTGGGCACCATGCCTGCCTTTGACATTCTCCCTCTTTTCTCCGCAGGCCGCTCCCGCCGCCTGACGCTGGTGCCGATCATCCAAAGCCTTGCCCAGCTTGAAAAGAACTACGGCAAGGAGGGCTGCGAGATCATTCAGGATAACTGTCAGGACACCATCTTCGGCGGCTTCGCGCCCAACAGCCAGACGGCGGAGGTGCTGTCCAAGGCTCTCGGTAATCGAACAGTGCTGACCGGTTCAGTGAGCAAGAGCAAGGAGCCAAGCCAGAGCCTGCAAATGACGGAGCGCCCGCTCATGTCCCCGGACGAGCTGAAGTCCATTCCGAAGGGCCATTTTATCGTGATGAAAACGGGCATCCATCCGACGCGCACACGGCTGCGGCTGTTTCTGGAATGGGGGATCTCCTTTGAGGAACCGTACACAGTCCCCAAGAGGGAGAACGCTGTGATTCGCTACGCCGGTCGGGAAGAGCTGGTTGAAGCGATCCAGGCGAAGTACCCGCCGAAGCAACGGGAGAACACGAGAAAAAACGATAAGAAGCCCATCGAAGGGAAAGCTGAAAACAATGCCCCGCACATCAAGACATAGGGGGTGACACCATCAGTTATTTTGATACGATCTATGCCGATAGCAGCCTGCCACACCGGGCCAAGACAGTCTACATGTACCTCAAGAGCATGTCCGCCTCCAAGGGAGAATGCTGGCCAGGGATCAAGACCATCGCGTCCGATCTCGGCCTCTCCAGAAGCACAGTAAAACGCGCCCTCGCCGATCTGGAACGGCACGGCTACCTGGAGAAGGAAAACCGTTACCGCGACAACGGCAGCTTTACCAGCAATCTCTACCGCATGAAATAACGGCGCAGCTCCCGCCAGGGGAAAGCTTCGCCGATATGCTGGACTGAGGATGGGGTCATCACGGACCAGCTTGAAGGTAGAAAATTAACGGGACGAATAATACAGAGAAAAAATGTAGACGCAGAGTAAACGTTTCATCCGATCTGCTCCACATAATTCTCTATCAATAAGAGAATGATAAGATTTCCAGCACCATCTGAAAGGAGACTTATCATGCTCGATATAAACCTCGCGTCTCTGGACGCCTTTTTGAAGCATCTCAGGGAGCAGGAGTACAGCCCCGCGACGATTGCAAAATACGCCCATGATGTGCGCGCCCTGCTGCAGTACGTGCCGGAGGGGATCAGAGACAAGGAGCACTTGAACGGCTTTCGCGTCTGGTTGGAGAACATGGGCTATCCGGCGCATGAGGGCAGACTTCTTGCAAGACGGCAGAACGTTGTGAAGTGGGTGGAGCCGCGGCCCTTATCGTGAGACGGCTCCATGATTTCCGCTGCGGAAAGGGCCTTTTCAAGTCTGCCGCCGCACGCCCGACCGGCAGAGTGCGGGCGGCACGGGCCGGTTCCGCGCCGCAGGGGACGGTTGCTTCAACGGCCCGCGCGGGATTATGCCGTTCACAGACCGTTCAAAATATTGCAATTTCTGCTTGCAAAATCCACAGCGCTCATATATAATCATGGAAAAGTATTACAGGACACAAGCTGTTGCGGTTATGTTAACTAAAATATTTTGTGGGACACAACATGTTGTGGTTATGTAAACCAATTCAGGGGGCTTGACAGCCATGCGGAATAGAAATACGCTCCTTAGAGCAGAGCAGAGCAGAGCAGAGCAGAGCAGAGCAGAGCAGAGCAGAGCAGAGCAGAGCAGGGGCTGACTGCGCTCTTTTTGCGTCCTGCGAGGCGCTTGAAACTGAATACAGCATTCGTGATGGATAACCGTCGAATTCTGACGGGGTAAGTATACCCTGTCAGGTTCGGCGGTTTTTGTCATACAAAGAATAAATCACAAGGAGGCAATTTGCATGAAACATAAATTAGGAAGGAAGCTGCTGGGACTTTTGTTTATGCTGGTAATTATTGGAGTTGTGCCGGGGATGAGTTTGACGGCGTATGCGGATAGTATTTACGAAACGTATAAGACAAATGGAACACTGGTGAAAATTGAAGGTGTGAGCAATGTTAATTGGTACATTATAGACTATAGTGATACAACAGTCACTTTGTTCACGAAAGAGTGTATCGGTGGTTCAAAGTTTGATGAAAATGGTAGTAGTAATACTTATGAAAACTCCACGGTATACAACTATTTGGCTGCTCAGCTTGAGGAGGGCGGAAAGTTTGCAAGTATATCAAGTGCTGTCAGTGAGATTTCATTGCTTACACAAGACCAAGCAAATCGATTATCAACTAATCAAAAAAAATGCACTTCAGTAACTTATCAAGGATTCTGGTGGCTCTGCTCACAAGGCTACACTGATAAACATGCGTGTTTCGTAGGCTGCAGAACTGGCAGTGTGCAAAATGGCCGGTCATTGGATTACATCAATGTTGGGACGGAACTGGGTGTCCGCCCCGCTTTAAAGCTCAATCTGTCATCTGTCATCTTCTCATCTGAATCAAATACATTTTCGCTGAAGCCGGCGGGATATAACGTTACCATAACTAAAGGTGGCAATATGACCAAAACCGCAGCATCAGGTGCAGAATCACAGACTGGCGTGACCGGTGCGATAACAGACGTGGTTTATACTGCAAATGACGGGTATTATTTCCCGGAAGATTACAGCGTTGCTGCTGTCAACGGAATCTCTGTTGCCCGTGATAGCTACACACAGATTACTGTTTCCGGAACGCCGACCGCCGATGCAGCGATCACGCTGACCGCGCCGACGGCAAAAACAACACCGGATGCACCTGCGACAGCCTCCGCGACAGGCTGCACCACGTCGGACAACAACGACGGCAAGCTGACCGGCGTCACGACGGCAATGGAGTATAAGAAGTCGGATGCCGATAGTTGGACAGCAGGAACCGGCAATGACATCACCGGCCTCGTTCCCGGAACCTACTATGTCCGCGTAAAGGCAACCGATACGACCAATGCGTCCGGCAATCAGACTCTGACGATAGCGGATTACAATACCGCAGCAGCCAATACAGTGAGCGGCACGATCAGCGCCCTGCCTGATTTCAGCAATGTGACAACCGCCAACAAGGACGCCATCGAGGCGGCGAGAACGGCTTACAACGCTCTGACTGATGACCAGAAGACGTATGTTTCCGCTGATACCCTCAAGAAACTGACCGATGCCGAAGACAAACTGGTAATCATTCAGGTCATGAGCGAGGTTTCGGCAAAGACCGGCAGCGGTATGACTTACACCGGAAATCCGATCCAGCTGATCAACACGCCGACCACGGCGCTTCCGGCGGGTTACACGATGTACTATGCCGTGACCACTGAAAACGTGGCTCCGACGGATGATAACCTTTATACCACATCCATCCCTGCAAAAACTGACGCGGGAACCTACTATGTATGGTACAAGGTCACCGGCGACGATAACCACAGCAACACCACGGCGGCCAACGTCCCCGTGACCATCAACAAGGCCACCGTGACCGCCCCGACCATCGCCTCCAAGGTATACACCGGACAGACGCAGACTGCGGATGTGGCGGAGAGTACGCTCTACAGCGTGACCACCAACGACGGCGGTACGAATGTGACGGCGGACGGCTACGACGTGGTGCTGACGCTGAAGGACGCCGCCAACTACAAGTGGACGGACAGCACGGAAGCGGCCAAGACCCTGAAATTCATGATCACCCAGGCCACCGCGCCCGAGGTGAACGCCCCGACCCTGAACGCCGTGACCTACGATCCGGCGAAGACGCTGGCAAACCTACGATCCGGCGAAGACGCTGGCAAACGTCACCCTGCCCGCCGGCTGGACGTGGGTGGCTGACACCACCGTGCCCACTGTGACCAACAGCGGCTACGACGCGGCGCTGGACGTGGACGACACGAACTACGATTACAGCAACGTGCAGGGCTACAGCGCCACCGCCCACACGGTGACCCGCACCGTCAGCCTGACGGTGAACAAGGCCACTGTGACCGCGCCCACCATCGCCTCCAAGCCCTACACCGGCGAGACGCTGACCGCGGATGTCACGGTGACGGCGGACACGCCCTACACCGTGACCACCAACGACGGCGGTACGAATGTGACGGCGGACGGCTACGACGTGGTGCTGACGCTGAAGGACGCCGCCAACTACAAGTGGACGGACAGCGAGGCAGCGGCGAAGACCCTGAAATTCATGATCACCCAGGCCACCGCGCCCGAGGTGAACGCCCCGACCCTGAACGCCGTGACCTACGATCCGGCGAAGACGCTGGCAAAC
>ONVI01000051.1 GCA_900321275.1 uncultured Eubacteriales bacterium
GGCGAATCCGAAAAACCGATCGTGTACTGCCGGGCCGTTCGTGAACGGCCCCTACGGTGTGCATGTTGGTTGTTTGCTGAATAAACCCGATACCCAGAAAATTTTTTTACCATTTCTGCCCGGCACGCCCGGCTGATCGGGCTCGAATTGAAAGAATACACGGAAGCCGCTGAAAAACATTGACAGGAAAAGATTCCCGGTGTTAAATTAGGATAGTATATCATTTTTATATTGAGCGGCCTGGAGCGCACCGCCGAGTCGGAGTTCCATCGTCAGGGGAACTGTGATGAGCACGTCCGGATCGACAAAGCCGTTCTTGACGGTGACGCGGAAGCGGCTTACGAAAGGATGAAGCAGCGCATGCTGCAGCTTGAAATCCGATATTGGAGATAAGAACAGGAAATGACTGTCCCGGGCCTTTGTCCGGGACAGTTTTTGCCAAGGAGGCATGTTTATGAAAATCGTGATTCTTGACGGCTATACGGAAAACCCCGGTGATCTTAGCTGGGAAGCGCTGGCGGCATGCGGCGAGCTGACAGTTTATGACCGCACACCCAATGACACGGCGGAAATCGTGCGCCGCATCGGGGATGCGGAAGTAGTCATCACCAACAAATGCCCGATCGGGCGCGAGGTAATCGACGCCTGTCCGAAGCTCGGGTATATCGCCGTGCTTGCTACCGGCTACAATGTTGTGGACGTGCAGTATGCGGCTGAAAAAGGGATTCCGGTTTCCAATGTTCCCGCCTACGGCACGGCTTCCGTCGGCCAGTTTGCCATCGCGCTGCTGCTGGAAATCTGCGCGCATGTCGCCCACCATTCCGAAGCGGTGCATGAAGGCCGATGGGAGAGCGCGACCGACTGGACCTTCTGGGACTATCCCCTTATTGAGCTTGCGGGAAAAACCATGGGCATCATCGGCTTCGGCAGGATCGGCCGGACCACCGGCCGTATCGCCAGGGCGCTGGGGATGCGTGTCCTCGCGACGGGCAGCCGCGAAACGGATGCCGGCCGCGAAATTGCGGAATACACGGATCTTGACACGCTCCTGCACGAGTCTGACGTGATCGCCCTGCACTGCCCGCTGTTTCCCGAAACAAAGGGCATCATCAACCGCGATACAATCGCAAAAATGAAGGACGGTGTCATCCTCATCAACAACAGCCGCGGCCCGCTCATTGTGGAGCAGGATCTGGCGGACGCGCTCAATTGCGGCAAGATCGCCGCAGCCGGACTGGACGTTGTCTCTGCCGAGCCGATCCGCGGCGACAATCCGCTGCTCTCCGCGAAAAACTGCCTGATCACGCCGCACATCAGCTGGGCGCCGAAGGAGGCGCGGCAGCGTATACTCGACTGCACCGTGCAGAATGTTCGCTCCTTCATGGAGGGTGCCCCGGTAAACGTCGTAAACGCTAAGGAAACGCTGAATAAATCCCCGCTCACATCCTGACGGTGCACTTTACGCCTGACAACACTGATTGGGAGCCTGTCATTATGGCAAAAGATGAATATCTCGATATCTCAAGGAAAATTGTCGCGAACATGACCTTGCAGAGCTGGCGCTCCATTCCGCACGTATCAGTTCTTCTTGAGGCGAACGTCAGCGCCCTCATCCAGCTCCTGCGCGAATACAATGCTACACACGACACGGCAATCAGCCTCAACAGTGCGATTCTGAAAGCAATCGCGGAGGGGCTTTGCATAAACCCGAAACTCAACGGTCGGATCAAATACAATGCATGGCTTGTGAGCGGTAAGTTTACGCCGTCCGAACATGTTGATGTTTCTATGCCGATTCAATATGGTGACGGAAAAATGATCACCGTCACCCTGCCGCAGATTGAAACGCTCTCCATGCTTCAGATTCAGGAGACTGTTTCCAAAACGCGGGATCGGATTGAACACACCGACATGCCCAGGGTTCTCTATAAGACAGGTTTGCAGGACACCTTTGAGGGGCTGCGAAAGGGAAGAATTCTTACCGCCGCCGGGCGTCTGATTGGCGCAAAGTTTGGAAGAGGACGCGTCTGTATTCCGCCGTCCGATAAAGGCAGCTTTCCCGACGCTCTTCAAACAAGCGATATTCGACAGGGAAGCATCACTGTCTCCAACATGGGATCGGTGTACAGGAACTGGAAGGGCCATGTCGTTCTGCTCGAGATTGTACCGCCCCAGGTCTGCGCAATCGGCATAGGCGCCCTGCAGGAGAAGCCTGTGATCGGTGAAAACCGGCAGATCAGTGTCTCGACTGTTCTGCCTGTCACCATTTGCTTTGATCACAGGGCGCTGAACTTCTCTGATGTTGCCCCCTTCATGGAGTTTCTGACCGATACGCTTCAGGATCGGGAAAAGCTAACCGCATGGATTGAATGATGGTAATAAAAGAAAAGGCGGCAGACTATGAAGATTAAAAACCGGGAACTTGACTATGAAACTGTTCTTTCCCTTCCAAGGGAAAAACATCTTCCTCCCAAAAGACCGCATATCATCTTCCGTACATTGCTCAAGACGCTGAGTACTCCTGATTTGAAAGCAACGAATTTCTCTCTCGAGAAAACGGGCATGGAGCGTCTTGGGAAGAACGAACCGGCTCTCTTTCTGATGAACCACTCCAGTTTCATTGACCTGAAAATTGCCGCTTCGGTTCTCTATCCGCGCCCTTTCAACATCGTCTGCACCTCAGACGGCTTTGTCGGGAAGGCTGCCCTGATGCGAAATTTTGGCTGCATCCCAACCAAAAAATTCATTACAGACACGACGCTTGTTCGGGACATGCTCTATGCCGCAAAGGAGCTCCATGATTCCATCCTCCTTTACCCGGAAGCCAGCTACACTTTTGACGGCACAGCCACACCGCTGCCCGAATCCATGGGCAAATTGCTGAAGCTTTTAAAGCTTCCGCTTGTTATGATCAAAACGGACGGCGCATTCCTGCGTGACCCGCTGTATAACATGCTTCAGCTTCGCAAGGTAAACGTCCGCGCGACAATGCGGTATGTTCTGTCCCCGGATGAGATAAAGGAAAAATCCGTTGCGGAGCTCAACGCCGTTTTGAAAGACCTTTTCACTTTTGACAATTTCCGCAGCCAGCAGGAAAACGGCGTGCTGGTTACAGAGCCTTTTCGCGCAGACGGATTAAACCGCGTGCTCTATCAGTGTCCAAAGTGCGGAAGCGAGGGACGGATGGAGGGCAAGGGAATCTCCCTGCGCTGCGGATGCTGCGGGAAGAGCTGGCAACTGACCGAGAACGGCTGCCTGAAAGCCGAAGACGGCGATGACCTTTTCACCCATATCCCGGACTGGTATGCCTGGGAGCGCAGCTGCGTGCGCAGGCAGCTGGAGGAAGGCACTTACAGGCTGGACATCCCTGTACAGATCCGAATGCTCGTGGACTCAAAATGTCTGTATACTGTCGGGGAAGGCCGTCTGACGCACACGGTAGAAGGGTTTCATCTGACGGGCTGCAGCGGAAAACTCAACTATGCTCACTCGCCGGCGATGTCCTACAGTCTCTATTCCGATTATTACTGGTATGAACTCGGTGATATGATCTGTATTGGCGACAGCGATGCACTCTATTACTGCTTTCCGAAATCCGGCGGCGATATCGTAGCCAAAACCCGGCTTGCAGCAGAGGAACTATTTAAGCTGAAATGCAAAACGGCCCAGCGCTGATTCTTCCGCTCCTGTCCCGGTGGAGCCGGGCTGCCTCACCGGAGCTGCTTTCCGGACACATCAAACCTGTACTCTGTTTCGTAATTCTGGAACGGCCATACGCTGACCGTCTTTTCCGCATTGTTGTAGATAGCGCTGTACTGGGTCATTGAGGTCCCTGTGGACTCGGTATACGGATTCTGTACGGCGCTTTGCAGGATAACCAGGGCGGAGGACTCGGGCATCATCGTGCGGCCATCCTTCCTATACCGTTCAAGCTGGCTCGCAATGGTCACGAAGCGATGATAACCGTGGCCAAAGCCAAAACGATAGAGCTCGTCGCCGTTCTCATCCACCAATTTTACGGCGCCCTCACGGAGGGTTCCGTTTACGGTATAGTCCTGTATGTCGTCGGAGCCGAGGTAGAAATTTGTGACCACATCGCTGTCAATCACGGAGACAAGGCTGTTGCGGCTTTCGATCAAAGCATAATGATCCTCCGCGTCCGTCACGAATACATGGCAGCCCTGCCAGTCCTCCGGTGTGACAATCGCGGTGTTTACCTTGGCGATGGCCTCCTCCACATTGGCGCAGTCATCCAGCATGTAGCGCACGAGCATACTTGCGGCGTCGCTGAACCGGCCCGGCTGTTCGCCTTCCTTGATGTCCAGCTTCATAATAGAGACAAAGAGCCCCTTCTCATTGATGCCGTCCATGCACTCATAGGGCAAAATGTCCAGGATCGCGCTGTCAAAGCCCTCCTTGTCAGGGCCGCCCGGGCGAAGAAGAGGGTTATTCTGATCGCACCATACAGCGTCCGCCATGGCGATGGATTCATACTTCCCCTCGCTCTTGCAGTGTATCACGAAGTTCAGTCCTGTCAGCGTCCGGTCTTCCCCGGACATGCAGTGCGGATAATCATAGTTCCGGCATGAAATGGGTTCACCGTCCAAATTATGGGTAAAGAAAGAAGAGCAGCCGGGATCGATGTATCCCCGCTTTCTCATCTGATCCATCACTTCCGAGCTGTAATAGTCCCCGGTATAATCCATGTAGTAGAGATAGCCGTCGCCGTCAATGCGCCGTATCTCTTCATGCCGGGAAAGAGGAAGAAGAAGGAAGAGACTGAGGATAAGGCATAACTTCTTCATGCTTATATACCTCTCATATCAAGCTTTTTTAAGCTGCCCGCGGCGCGCAGGGCCGGATTTGACCGCTTCCGCTTCGGCCTTCTGCCGGCGTTCACTTTCCGTACGCCGAACCGCACCATTGGGCAATCCGCGTAATCAGGTCCGCCGGCAGCTCTCTGTTATACGGCAGGCGTATCGTTCCCTTGCTCACATCAAGGTCCTTCAGCTCCTCCGCAAACAGCGTCGTCGCCTCACCGCCCGGATAGAGGCCGATGTGTTTTTTCGCCGCCGCGAAGTGGATAATGTTTCGTCCCTTCCAAAACGTCGGCATTGACCAGGATATGCGCTCCTGCGCATCCGGCAGAGCCGCCTGCAGAATTGCGCGAAGCTCCCGCAGCCTCGGCTGCGCCGCTTCCTCCTGCGCGGCTATGTACGCATCGACGGTTTCAGGCTTCACACAGTAATGATCCTGCTCCTGTTTGTTAAACTCCCGGCCGCATTTGGGACATTTCCACATGATTCATTTCACCCCGAATACGCATTTTCTGCTCTGTTTCTGAAATCCTGCTTTGAGCGCCAAGAAAAACAGCCCCGGCAGCATAACACAGTCTGCGGAGGTTCGTTCTTTTCTCGCTTTTATTTTACCAGACTTTCTGTCCTTCTGCCATCCCCAAAATGAAAAAACCGGTCTGCACAGAACTTGTTTTGACGTTGGAACAGCAAGTTCCGGTTTCCATGTGCGGTTTCATCGCCGGATTTCCGTCAAAAAAGTCGGAATCCATATATGATCAAAGCCCGGATACAGCTTCAACCGTACTGTATCCGGGCCTTTTTTATATGCTCAATTTGCAACAGGATGCTGAAGTCCCCTCGGGTGGATATAATACTATTCTTCTATGTCGAGATCAACGGTGACCTCGTAGTAATCGCAGGCGTGGGCGGTCCAGTTCTTCACATTGGACTTGGAGATCATGTTCATCTGCAGGAAGGAGCAGAAGACATAGGCGTTTTCGTCCAGAATAGCCTGCTGCAGCTCGATGGCGAGCTCTGCGCGCTTGTCGGTGTCGAACTCTACGGCGAGCTGATCCATGAGCTCGTTGACATGCGCATTCTCATAGGCACCGAAGTTGTAGCTCTGGCCGGGCAGGCAGGAGGTCGTGAAGAAGTACTGCGGATCGCCGGAGGGCGCGGTCACCAGCGCGGAGGCGTAGATATCCCAGCTCCCCATATCGGCCAGGAACTGGCGGCGATTGGCGGTGCAGTTGATGTCCACGTCGATGCCGATCTGCTTGAGGGAGGCCTGGACCGATTCGGCCAGCAGGGGCAGCTCCTGACGGCTGGGATAGGTCAGCCAGCGGATCACGAGTTTCACGCCGTCCTTCTCGCGGATGCCGTCGCCGTCGGTATCGACCCAGCCCGCGGCCTCGAGAACGGCCTTCGCGCCCTCGGGATCATACGCTTCTGTTGTGATCCTGTCGCCGCCGAAGGTGGAGAAGCCGTCCGGGAACGCGCCGTGGCCGACAACGCCGTGACCGTCCAGCAGCACGGCGACGAAGCCTTCCTTGTCAATACCCATGGCGACAGCCTTGCGCACGGCGGGATCCCGGATGATGGGGCTTGTCATGTTCATGGAGCCGAAGAAGGCGCGGGAGGTCTGGATGCTGGAGAACTGGAAGGCGGGATTCTCAAAGTTCGGATAAGCCTCATAAGCCATGCCGTAGGCTGCGTCAATGTCGCCGGATTGCAGGGCAAAGGAGAGGGTATCGCCATTGGATATGGTGCGGATGGTCAGCTCGTCCAGCTTCGGCTCACCGTTCCAGTAGTACTCGTTGGGAACCAGCGTCAGGTGATCGTCGGTCACCATGTCGACGGCCTTGTAGGGGCCGGTGCCGACAACAACGCCGGTCTCAAAGTCGCTGGCGTCCACGTCGATGATGCAGCCGTAGGGGTCGCCCAGATAGTTCATGAGGGCGGGGTTCGGCTCGGAGGTGGTGATGGTGAGGGTCTGGCCGTCCGCCCGGATGTCAGTGATCTTGGTATCGCCGGGGGCGCGGTCGTGGTTTTCAAGCAGATGCTCAAAGCACTGCTTGACGGCGGCGGCGTCCATATCGCGCCCGCTTGAGAACTTCACGCCGTCGCGCAGGGTGATGGTCCACGTCAGGTTGCCGTCATTTTCCCAGGCGGTGGCAAGCCAGGGCTCCAGCTCCATGGTGTCGGTGTAGTGGACCAGGGTCTCGCCCACGCCGTAGCGGATGCAGGGCCAGCCGTTGTACGTGCGGTGCGGGTCGATGGTCTCTTCCCAGTTCTCGGCGTTGAAGGTGGTGTCGCCGATGACCATGGTCTTCTTGTCGGCGGCAAAGGCCGAGGGCGCGAACAGACTCAGCATCAGGCAGAGGAGCAACGCAAAGGATACAGCTTTTTTCATGTTTGTTTCCTCCAGTTTTCTTTCTTGCTTTTTCCGCTTTTTGGGTTATACTGAAGGCGACGGCTGCGGATTCTCCGCCGCCTGTCAGTTTCCTCAGAGCGGCTGTTCCGTGCTTTTCCAGGGCTTTCGGGACAGTCGCTTTTTGGCTTATTTATACGCTGCGATGGTGAAAATCGGGGTTGGGTTATAAAACTCGTCGATCTCTTTGTAAATGCGCTTGTAGACGCCCATGTCAACCAGCACGCGCTCAAAGCCAGCCTCCACCAGAAGCTGCACGTCCCACTGGGGGCGCGGCATCTGATAGGCCCCGATTTCCATGGTGATCGCCTCATTCTCTGCGTGCATATAATCCGGAACCAACTTGTGCGCGTGATTCTCGGGCAGTTCGATTTCTTCCTCCGACTCCATCGCCGCGCAGTAATCCGCGTCGAAGTTGACAAGTACGCCGCCCGGCTTCAGAAGCCTGTACCACTCCCGGTAAGCTCTGGCGATGTGCGGCAGCGTCCAGGTGAGATTCCGGGTCACGAGCACGTCGAAGCTCTCATCCTGGAAGTCCGTCTCCTCCGCATCCATGATCAGAAATCGCGCGTCCAGTCCCAGCACGGCGGCCATGTGCTCGGCATGGTCGATCATCTCCGGCGTCAGGTCGATGCCGACGGTCTCATGTCCCTCCGAGGCAAGAATGCAGGCGAAAAAGCCCGTGCCGGTGCCGACGTCCAAAATCCGCAGCGGCCGCCCCTTCAGGAAATACTTCTGAAACTCCGCGAGCCAGCGTTCCTTTTTCTCACTCTCATATTCCCGCAGCCGCTGCTGCTCAAAGTTCTCCGCCCTGTGGGACCAGTAATGCGTCACGCGATGCTTGATACGTTCCATGATTTTTTCTCCTGTATCATCACAAATATGGTTTGTCGGAATACGGATTGCCGTGCCAGTGTGCGCACCGGTTCCCAATGACCGGGTTTATAAAATGCTGGTAATTAGGCGTTTCGTGTAATCATCCTTTGGGTTTCGGATCACGTCGTTCGGTTTCCCCTGCTCCACGATATTGCCTTTATACATGACCAGCACCCGGTCACAGAACTGCTGTACCAGCGCAATGTCATGGCAGATAAACAGGATGGACAGTTCCGCGCCGTGCCGGGATCGCAGCTCGTTCAGGAGTGCCAGAATCTCCTGCTGGATGGTCACGTCCAGCGCGGAGGTCGCCTCGTCGCAGATCAGGAGCTTTGGTTTGATGGCAAGCGCTCTGGCAATCGCCGCGCGCTGGCATTGGCCGCCGCTCACCTGATATGGATAGCGCTCGGCAAATTCCGGCGTAAGGCCGCAGTCGTTCAGAAGCTTTGCCACTTCCCTCTTTGTCTCTTCCCGGCTCATCCCGCTGTTGCGGAGGCTTTCGCCCACGCCGTCGCCCAGGGTGCGTCTGGGGTCAAAGGACTCCGTCGGCGTCTGGAAAACCATCTGCATCTTCCGGTAGACCTTGCGCAGCTCGCTGCCCTTTGCGTTGGTTATATCCTCGCCGTCCAGGACGATACTGCCCATGGATGCGTCCAGCAGACGGGTGATCATGTTGACGACAGTGGTCTTGCCGCTGCCGCTCTCGCCTATAAGGCCGAGGCACTCCCCGGGGTACAGGTCAAAGGAAATATGGTTGACGGCGGTGAAATCCGGCTGTCCGGCACGAGTGAAGATCCTGGTCAGATTATTGACTTTCAGAAGCGGTTCCATCTCACACGCTCCTTAAACGCGGTACGGCAGCCATCAGAGTCCGGGTGTAGGCTTCCTTCGGCGCGTTAAGCACCTGCTGCGTCTCGCCGTATTCCACCGTCTCGCCGCCCAGCATGACGAGCACCTTGTCCGCCATGGCTCCGATCACGCCGATATTGTGCGTGACCAGGACAATGGCGGTTCCGAAGGTCTCACGAACCAGCAGCATCTCCTCCACCGTCTGCTTCTGTACGGATACGTCCAGTGCCGAAGTCGGTTCGTCCGCAAGCAGCACACTCGGTTTCAGGAGCATGGCCGCCGCTATGCCGACGCGCTGCTGCATGCCGCCGGACAGCTCAAAGGGGTAGCTGTCCAGAATACGCTGCCCGTTTTCAAAGCCGAGCTTTTGAAGCAGCGCAAGCGCCTTGGTATGAAATTCTTCTTTTGTAACCGGCCCGTGCTCGCTCATACTCTCATAGAGCTGGGCGCCCACCGTGCGGATCGGACAGAAGGAGCTGCCTGCGGACTGGAAGATCATGCCGAGCTCCGGTCCGTTGAGTTTTCTGCGCTCTTTTGCGGGCAGATCGGGGAGGTTTTTCCCCTTGTACCAGATATCCCCCCGCGTGACAAGGCCGGAATCGCCGAGAAGGCCCATGGCCGCCTTGATAACGGTAGACTTGCCGGAGCCGGATTCGCCCACGACGCCGAGGATTTCACCCTCATGCAGGGTGAAGCTGATGTCCTTTACAACCGTCCTGCCGTTATAGGAGATATCCACATGTTCATATCTTAGGATTTCCATATTGTGTTCCCTTCGGTCGTGTCCTTCCGGGCGTAATGTCTGTCTGCCATTCTGAGCAAAGCGAAGAATCCCGTATGGGATGCGCCATACCGGGGGATCGCCTGTGTTCAGCATGACATGCGGTTTTTGGGATCCGCGTAGTCGCGGATCGTATCGCCCAGGAGATTGAAGATCATGACGGAGATGAAAATCGCAAAGCCGGGAGACAGCGTGACCCAGGGATGGGTGGCAAGAAGGCTGCGCGTATCGCTCATCATGCTGCCCCACTCCGCCGTGGGCGGTTTTGCCCCGAGGCCGAGGAAGCTCAGGCCCGCCAGCTCCATCATCATCGTACCGATGTCCAGCATGGAGGTAACGAGAATCGGGCCGATGATGTTCGGCAGAATGTGCTTGAAAATCATCTTCCATGTCCCGCTGCCGGAGAGCTTTGCCGCCTTCAGCCAGGATGTCTCCTTCTGCGAGAGGGTCTGACTTCGCGCGATGCGGGCATACTTTGGCCAGGAGATCGCAGCAAGGGCGATGATGGCGTTCTGCAGGCCGCCGCCCAGAACGCCTGCCACAGCCAGTGCGAAGACGAGACCGGGGAAAGCGAGGAACATGTCCGAAATCCGCATGAGCACCGTATCGATCCACCCGCCGTGCCAGCCGCAGAAGACGCCGACACAGGTGCCGAACGCGGTGACGATCGCCACCAGGAGAAGGGTCGAATAGATACTCGTCCTGCTGCCGGCGATGACGCGGGAGAGCATATCCCGTCCGTAGCGGTCGGTGCCGAAGAGATGCTCCGCCGAAGGCGGAGTCTTCGCGTTTGAGAGATCCTGAAGGTAAGGATCATAAGGCGTCAGATATTCGCAGAAAACCGAGCAGACCAGCAGGATCGCGGCGAGCGTGCCAAAGACGATGAGCCGGGTTTTTACCGTATCTTTTTTTATCTTCTGGATTCTGACAGTCGGTTCGCTCACTCCTTGCTCACCCCCAGACGGATGCGCGGGTCGAGCGCGTGATACAGAAGATCGGTAAAGAGATTGACCAGCACATAGATGATCGCCATCCAGACCACATAGGCCTGAATCAGCGGATAGTCGCGCATGGTGATGGAATCCACGGCGAGCTTGCCCACGCCGTCCCACATGAAAATGCTCTCAATAATGGCTGTGCCGCCGAGAAGGCTGCCGATGGAGAGGGCCAGCAGCGTGATGATCGTGAGCATGGAGGATTTCAACACGCTCCTCCGGAGAATCACACGGTTCCGCACGCCCCTTGCCTGCGCGCCGGTCACATAGTCTTTGTTCAGTTCCTCCAGCACGGTGGCGCGCACCTGGCGCATATACTTGGCGGACATGGCGATCGCCAGTGTCAGCGTCGGCATGATTGCGCTTTTGAGCGTCGTGCCGTTGGCAATGACCGGCAGCCATTTGAGCTTGATTGCCAGCAGCTGCATCAAAAGCAGGGCGACAAAAAAGTTGGGGAGCGAGTTTCCGATGAAGCTCAGGAAACGGAGAATATAGTCGATCAGCTTGTCATGGTTCACGGCGGCCAGCACCCCCAGCGGAACGGAGATCACAACCGTCATGAGAATCGAGAGCGCCGTCAGCAGCAACGTCGCCGGGAGTTTGGAGGTAAAGGTCCCGAACACATCCTTGCCCGAGACATAGCTTGTACCCATATCCCCTCTCAGCATTCCGCCGAGCCAGGAGATATACTGGGTGAGGAATGGCTGATCCAGCCCCAGCTCCGCACGCTTTGCGTCGATGATCTCCTGTGAGACCGCGCCCTTATTGCCGTAGAGTTCCGTGATGGCGTCGCTGCCGGCAATACGCATCATGGCAAAAGACAGAAACGTGATCCCGAGCAAAACCGGAATCAGCTGTAAAAAACGCTGTATCACATATTTTCTCACGTTTCTCTCCCCGTTCCATTCATGTCAGCTACTGACACATTATACGTGATGACAATGTCTTGCGGAAGCCCCGGGGGGGGATATTTTTTACGCCGGAGGGATATTTGCGGTCTTTTGTGTTGACAGTTCCTATCGTCTCGGGTAAAATTAAAAAGCAGGGATTACCCCTGATATTATTACCTTTGAAGGAGGAAACGTCATGGACGCTGGAAGCTGTACCGGCACATCGTCAGACCGAAGCAGACCGCGAAATACACATGCCGTTTTCGCGACAAAGGAATAATTTCATGCTTTGGTCTGCGTGTCGGCTTCCTGCCTGTATGGTGATCCGAAAGGAGGAATCTCAATGGCAGAGCATGTTGTCACGCTCAAAAAATCGCTGAAGAAGCTTCTTGATGAAAAGAAGTACCAGACCCTCAAGGATGTGCTTGCCACCATGAACGGCGCCGATATCGCCGCCGTGTTTGAGGATCTGGAGGAAGAACGCACTCCCCTGCTGTTTCGCCTGCTGCCGAAGGAACTCGCCGCGGAAGCCTTTGCCGAGCTCAGTCCCGAGCTGCAGGAGCATTTGATCACCGGTTTTTCCGACAAGGAACTGCACGAGCTTGTGAGCGAGCTGTATGTGGACGACGCGGCGGATCTTGTCGAGGAGATGCCCGCAAGCGTCGTCAAGCGCATCCTTGCACAGGCCGACCCTGAAATGCGCCGGGAGATCAACCAGATTTTGCGCTACCCCGAAAACTCCGCGGGCTCCATTATGACAACGGAGTACGTCTCCCTGCACCCGGAGATGACCATTGCTGAGGCTATCCAGCGTATCCGCCGGACGGGCGTGGATAAGGAGACGATCTATACCTGTTATGTCACAAAGGATCGGAAGCTGCTGGGCACCGTGTCCGTCAAGGACATGCTTCTCGCCGCTGACGAAAACATCCCCGTCTCCGAGATCATGGACGAGCATGTGATCTTCGTCAATACGCTGACCGACCAGGAGGAGGTCGCGCAGACGCTGTCGAAGTACAACTTTCTCGCCCTGCCTGTCGTAGATACGGACGGACGCATGGTCGGTATCGTGACCTTCGACGACGCGATGGACGTTCTCGTCGAAGAGACCACGGAGGATATTGAGAAAATGGCCGGTATGCTTCCCTCCGAGAAGTCCTATCTGCGCTCCAGCCCCTTCGACCTGTTCAAGCACCGCATTCCGTGGCTCATGCTGCTGATGGTCTCAGCCACCTTCACCGGCATGATCATTACCGGTTTTGAAAGCGCCCTTGCCGCGCAGGTGGTGCTGACGGCCTTCATCCCCATGCTGATGGATACCGGCGGCAATTCCGGTTCCCAGGCCTCGGTCACGGTGATCCGCGCGCTCTCCCTCGGCGAGCTGGAGTTCGGCGATCTGCCGGAGGTCGTCTGGAAGGAAATCCAGACTGCCGTGCTCTGCGGCGTCGCGCTCGCTTCCCTGTGCTTTGCAAAGATCATGCTTTTTGACCGCCTGCTCCTCGGCAACACGGATATCACCCCGCTGACCGCTTTCGTGGTTTGCGCGACGATGGCCGTCACGGTGCTGATCGCCAAAATTGTCGGCTGTATCCTGCCCATGGCCGCGAAAAAAATGGGCTTTGATCCTGCTGTGATGGCGAGTCCCTTTATCACCACCATTGTGGACGCCCTCTCGCTGCTGGTCTATTTCGGCATAGCCAGCGCTATCCTGTTTTAGGGAAACCCACAAATTGAATAATCCCCCTTCAGCCGCGGAATGCGGCACATGGAATCGGGTGAAAAGCCCGGCGAGTCGGTCACTGTGAAGCCTTCCCCAGGAAGGATAAGTCAGATACATGGAAGGAGGAGCTGCTTCTGCCGGAACCGGAAGCATGTTGACAGGCGCATACCGCGTCTGCTTTTGACGTGCTTTTCGTAAAGCACGTTTTTTTATTTCCCGCACGTGCAACACGCGCCTGCGCGCTGCAAATATTTTCTTAAGGAGAAAACAAATGAAAAAGATTCTGGCTCTGCTTCTTGTACTCTGTCTGCTCTCGACGCTCTTTATCGGCCGGACCGTCTCTGCTTCTGCGGAGGAAGAGGACGGGGAAAACTACGAAACCGGCGACGCTTCCCTGGATGATCCTCTGAATCAGGACGGCATCGGTGAAAAGGAGCTGCTGGTCGTGTCCTTCGGCACCAGCTTCAATGACAGCCGCCGTCTCACCGTCGGCGCGATCGAGAAGGCTTTGCAGGAGGCGTATCCGGACTGGAGCGTCCGCCGCGCCTTCACCAGCCAGATCATCATCGACCATTTGGCAAAACGTGACGGCGAGATCATCGATAACGTCCATGACGCGCTGGAGCGCGCCATTAGGAATGGCGTAAAGATTCTGGTCGTACAGCCGACCCATCTGATGGACGGCTTTGAGTATAACGATCTTAAAAAGGAGCTGGCCGCGTACGCCGACGCCTTTGATCGGATCGTGCTGGGTGACGCCCTGCTGACCATCGACCGCGACTTTGATATGGTCGCTGAAGCCATTGTGGAGGCCACCGCCGCCTATGACGACGGCGAAACCGCCGTCTGTTTCATGGGCCACGGCACGGAGGCCGCATCCAACGGCGTCTATGCGAAGATGCAGACAGTCTTCAGCGAGGCAGGCTGTGAGCATTACTATATCGGCACCGTGGAAGCCGAGCCCTCCGTGGAGGATGTGCTGGAATCGGTCAGAGCAGGCTCCTGTAAGCGCGTCGTTCTCCGTCCCCTCATGATCGTGGCGGGTGACCATGCCAACAACGACATGGCCGGCGACGAGGCGGATTCCTGGAAGAGTGTCTTTGAGGCCGCGGGCTATGAGGTAAGCTGCGTGGTCGAGGGTCTGGGTCAGCTTCCCGCGATCCGGCAGCTCATCGTCGAGCACGCGGGCGAAGCCCTGGCAAAGGCAAAGTAAATCCCTGTCTGCCCCATGACCGTCACAAAGTATCACTTTTTCAAAAAAAGTCTTGAAAATACAGTATCTTGTCATTATAATGAGAGGCAATTTCCAACCCCTGCTGCGCGTTTTTATAAAATGTCACAAAAGCAGTAGGTGCAAAACAGAAACGGAGCGTTTCAAATGAACCAGAATGTGAAAAAAACCGCCCTCATTTTTGCTGTTTTTCTCTGTGCGGCGATTCTCATTTTTGTGGCAAGTGTTGTCAAGACAAATATTTTTAACAGGAAGACGCACCATGAGCTTTTTTCCGGTGCGAGCCTTTTTTCCGAGGCGGCTGCGCCGGAAAAGCCGGTCTCTGTGAATGCCGTTCCCCGCAGCAGCACATGGACCAAAGTCTTCGATTTCAAAAACGAGGGCCTTTCGGAGCCGAACTATCAGGCGTACACCTACGACTTTACCGTTTCAAACAATACCGATGATGAGGTTTCGAATTTTACATTCAAGCTGGTCTTCAGCCATGATACCTTCCTTGCATCACCGATACAATTCCCGATCTCCGCGATTACATACCGTCCGATTACAATCTTGAAACCGTAACGGTCGATGGAGAATCGTTTGTCTCCATGCATGCCGGGGACTATCTGGTGTACATTCCAAGCTCCAGCATGAATGCGATGGAGGTGCCGATCGAACCGCGTGAGGGCACGACTCCGGGCTTCATTCTGTACGTGGCGATTGATGAGAGCATCCAGGATTCCAGTTTGGAGCTTTCGTATGTATTTCACCGTTTATTGACGCGTGAGCCGTTGTTCTGGATCTCTGTGGCGGCCATGATGATCTGGCTGATTGCGCTCCTCATTTTCGTCATCACATTTTCCCAGATCCAACGATATAATGAAAGACATAAGCGCGACAATGAGATCATCACCGAGTCAATTGAGACCTTTACCGGCTTCATCGACGCAAAGGATCCCTATACAAACGGCCACTCAAAACGTGTTGCGCGATATACACGGCAGATCGCCGAGCAGATGGGATATGAGGGTGAGGAGCTCGACCGGATTTTCTATGTTGCGCTTCTGCATGACTGCGGAAAAATTGGCGTACCGGACAGTATCCTTGGCAAGCCGGGCAAACTGACGGATGATGAGTTTGAAATCATCAAATCACATACGGAGCGCGGCGGTGAGATTTTGAGCAGCTTTAAAAGCCTGGAGGATGCGGATGAAGGCGCCCGCTATCACCATGAGCGTTATGATGGCAAGGGCTACCCCGAGGGGAAGGCGGGCGAAGATATCCCGCTGGTAGCTCGAATAATCTGTGTCGCGGATTCCTTTGACGCAATGAACTCAAACCGTGTGTATCGGAAACAGCTCAAGAAAACTCACATTATCAACGAAATTGAAAGAAATAAGGGTCTCCAGTTCGATCCCCGCATCGCGGACATCATGCTCGACCTGATCAGGAGCGGCAAGATCCCCACCGAAAAGTAAGGATGAAAATGGGCGAATACGCACAATTCTGTGTACGTATTCGCCCGTTTTTGTTCTGAATATCGCATATCTCCGCAGGCCGCCGAGGACGTCAGCCCCGACGACGCAGCGGGTGGAGCGCGATCACTCCTGTTTTGCTGCAAACACTTGATATTTTGCCGAACGATATGCAGCTTTCCGCTTATGCCTTCTGCTTCTTCTGAGGAACCTTGTCGCCCTCCCATGCCTGGACACAGACAGCGCAGGACGCATCACCGATGACGTTGAGCGCGGTACGGCCCATGTCGAAGAGGCGGTCGATACCGTAGATGATGCCGATAAAGGTCGTGGGAACGCCGACGGCCTCGAGAACCATGGCCAGCATGATCATGCCCGCGCCGGAGGTGCCGGCGGTGCCGATGGAGGCGAGGGTCGCGGTGATGACGATGGTGATCATCTGGCCGAGGGTCAGGTCAATGCCGACGCACTTGGCCAGGAAGATCGCGGCCACGCACTGATAGATCGCGGTGCCGTCCATGTTGATCGTCGCGCCGAGCGGCAGGACAAAGGAGGAAATGTCGTTCTCAACGCCCATCTCGTCGCAGCACTCCTTGGTGATCGGGAGGGTGGCGACGGAGGAGGTGGACGTAAAGGCGAATGCGGCCGCCGGGAAGATCTTCTTAAAGAAGGTCGCCGGGTTCATCCTGGCGAAGACCTTGGCGGACAGGGAGTAGACCAGTACGACGTGGAGAATGTATCCAATGTAGGCGGCCAGCAGCACCAGACCGAGGGAACCGAGAATTTTCGGGCCCTGGGCGGCAACGACCCACACCATCAGCGCGAACACGCCATAGGGGGACAGGGCGAGGATGAAGCCCATGACACGCTGCGTGACTACGTTGAAGGAAATGATGACATCGCCGAAGAGCTTTCCCTTCTCACCGGCAACGAGCACGCCGCAGCCGAAGATCAGGGCAATGAAGATGATCTGCAGCATTGCCGCGGTGGACAGGGGGTTGATGAAGTTGTTCGGGAAGATGTTGACAATGGTGTCCATGAGGTTTGCGCTCTTGGCCTGGTATTCCGCGCCCTCGGCCAGCTCCAGCATCGGGAAGCTGCCCTTGAAGATGCTCGCGACGACAAGGCCGATCACGCAGGCGATGGCGGTGGTCACCAGGAAGTAGGCGACGGTCTTCCAGCCGATCTTGCCGACCTTCTTGATATCGCCCATCTGGATCACGCCGTCCATAATGCTCAGCAGCACCAGGGGGACGACAATGAACTTCAGGAGGTTGACGAAGATGTCGCCGAAGGGCTTGATGTACTTTGCGGTAAAGTTGCCGGCAGCCTCTGCGCCCATCGCGAGCCAGAAGATCGCGCCGACCACGATGCCGAGCACCAGGCCGAGCAGGATCTTCATGCCCAGATTCATTTGCTTTTTCATGTTGACATACGCTCCTTTCTCCATTACAAGTTTTACCGTACCTTTGTACAAGAATTATTATACTGTAAGAGCAGGCAGTTGTTAAGTGCTTTTGTTATTTAAAGTAAAAATTCGGCAGAGTCGCCAATCGTAAACCGACATTTTTTTACAAAAAAACGAAAACGCTCTTCCCGGAAAGAAACGGGAAAAGCGTTTTTC
>ONVI01000026.1 GCA_900321275.1 uncultured Eubacteriales bacterium
AGCCTGCCTGTTCCCGGTCAAGGCTTTCGAGTGCTGTGCTGACGCTCTCCATACTCCGCTGACCGCTTCCGACCTCCAGCAGCGTCCCGGTCAGAATGCGCACCATATTATAAAGAAACCCGTTTCCCGTGAAGCTGAGCCGCACCTCGCCGCCGCGCCGCTCGATTTCAACGCTTTTGAGCGTGCGCACGGCGGATTTTTTCATGTGCTTATTGGAGCAGAAGGCGGAGAAATCGTGCTCACCAAGGAGAATGACCGCCGCGGAGCGCATGGCGTCCAGATCCAGCGGGGCGGGGAAGACGTAAAGATACCTCCGCTCGAAGACGTTTGGCTCCTCACTGTTCCACAGGCGGTAGACGTAGGTCTTCTCCCGGCAGTTGAGCCTCGCGTGAAAGCGCGGCGCGGCCTCGGCAAGCGTCAGCGCTCCGATATCCTCCGGGAGATGTTTCCGTAATTCAGTTAACATAAATAAGGCGTCATAATCCGTATCCGCCCGAAAGGAGCAGACCTGCCGCCGCGCGTGGACGCCCGCGTCCGTCCGCCCGGAGGCGGCGATCTCGATCTCCTGCCCCAAAAGGCGGGACAGCAGGGTCTCCATCCTGGCCTGTATGGTGTTGTCGGTATTGCCCTGCCGCTGCCACCCGCGGTAGCGGCTGCCGTCGTAGCAGAGCGTGAGCATGAAATTGCGCGTCATGGCTGCCTCCGGGTTGTGTGTCATGGCTTCGCGCAGCGAAGGATCCCACCGGTATTCCGCATCCCATACGGGATTCTTCGCTTCGCTCAGATTGACAGGTATAATAAAAATGACAAGTACATTGTAATACTACGTAGTTTACACGGTCCGCGCAATTTTGACAAGTGCCGCAATTTCCCCTTGAACAGTGGGCTTGTTCGTGGTATCTTAATACTGTTTCAGAAATTCACAGTTTTTTTAATACATTGCTTCCGCAGTGTGGTAAAATCACATGGTAAAAAACTGAGAATTTTTAAGAAAGCGATGGCAAAGGCATGATGAGAGAAAAACTGGCGAGCTTCATGGCCGGGAGAAACGGCAACGACCAATTGAATCTGTTCCTCTATGCTGTGGACGCGGTGCTGCTCATCGCGGGAATGTTCGTCCGCGGGCAGATCGGCCAAATCCTCTATGCGGCGTTTTTTGTCCTGCTGGGGCTTATCTATTTCCGCATGTTTTCGCGCAATCTTTCCAAACGGCGCGAGGAGAACGCCCGTTTTCTCCGCTGGTACTACAGGATCGCCGCCGCGTTCAAGATTCGCAGGGAAAAATGGGTGCAGCGCAAGGAGTACAAGTTCTTTACATGTCCCTCCTGCAAGACCACGCTGCGCGTTCCCAGGGGCCATGGCAAGATCAAAATCGTCTGCCGCAAGTGCGGAAACTCTTTTGAAGGGAAAAGCTGATGTTCGGTTATCTGGTTGCCGCGACAAAGGTGCTTGAGGATGACGAGCTGTCGCGTTATAAATCCGTTTACTGCGGGCTGTGCAGAAGTCTGAAGCGCTGCTTCGGACAGCATGCGCGGCTGACATTGAATTTCGATATGACCTTCCTTGTCCTGCTGCTCTCCTCCCTCTATGAGCCGGAGGAGGAGCGGGGGGACCATACCTGCCTGCGCCATCCCATTGAGGCCCACCCCTATGTGATGAGCGAGCTGTCCGACTACGCGGCGAATATGAACATCGCCATGGCCTATCTCAAATGCCTGGACGACTGGAAGGACGACAGGAACCTCACCGCCCTCGCCGAAGCGAAGACGCTGCGTTCCTCCTATCAGCTCGTGAAGGAGCGCTACCCCCGTCAGTGCGCCGCCATTGAATCGGCGCTGGACGCCCTCTCCGAGATCGAGAAGGAGGGGCGGGAGGACCCGGACGCCGCTGCCGCCTGCTTCGGAAAGATGATGCGGGAGGTCTTCGTCTGCCGGGATGACCGCTGGGGCGACGACCTGCGCAATATGGCGGACGCCCTCGGGCGCTTCCTGTATCTGCTGGACGCGGCGATGGATTTGGACGACGACGCGGCGCGCGGGCGCTACAATCCCTTCCGGAGCTATGCGGGCGACCCGGAGAACGAGTCGCGCTTTCGTGATATCCTCCGCATGCAGCTGGGGGATTGCATCTATTGGTTTGACAGGCTGCCGCTTGTGCAGGACGCGGCCCTCATGAAGAATATCCTATGCGTGGGGCTGTGGTCTGCGTATAATCAGAAATACTGTGGAGAGGAAGCCGGAAATGGTTCAGGATCCGTATAAAGTGCTGGGCGTGTCCCCGGACGCCTCCGATGAGGAGATCAAAAAGGCCTACCGCGATCTGACAAAGAAATACCACCCCGATCTGAACCCCGACAATGAAGAGGCCGCCCGGAAGATGAACGACATCAATGCCGCCTACGATCAGATCAAGAGCGGCAATACCGGCCCCCGTGCCTACAGCTCCGCCTATGGCCCTGCCTACGGGGCGGGCGCCTATCAACAGCAGTACTACGGCGGCTGGTCGGACGGGGCCCAGGCCCGTCAGACCGAGCGCAGCGAATACACCGCCGCTGTCAACTATATCAAAAACGGCATGTTCCGGGAGGCGTTCAACGCGCTGTCCGGCGTGCCGCAGGAGGAACGGGACGCCAGGTGGTATTTCCTCACCGCATACACCAATATGTACCTGGGTAATAAAATCGCCGCGCTCGAGCAGGCAAAGCGCGCCGTTGCCATGGAGCCGAACAATTTGGAGTACCGTCGGCTTCTTGAGATGCTGCAGAGCGGCGCGGACTTCTACGACAACTATTCCGGGAATTATACCCGCTCGGCGAATATCAACCCCCTGTGGATCTGGCTCTGCCTTGGCACCCTCTGCACCGGCGGACGCCTGCCCCTGCTGTGCTGCTGCTGAACCGAATACGGTCAAAAGTCCCCGGCTGCGGCCGGGGACTCAGACTGTAGACAAACTATTGCAACCCAAGTTGGTCTTGCAAGGGGGATCTGTGAAGGGGGACGGGGAGTCCCCCTTCACGTACAATCCATGCAAAAATGGGAACTTTTTCGGAAGTTCCCATTTCGTCAGCGCCGCGAAATCCATGTACGGCCTGTAAACCGCCTCTAACTTGTCGTGCAGGGCCTTTGCCTCGCGCAGCTCGGTTACGGCGCGGGAGAGCGCTTCCCGACTGAGAAGCCTTTCTCCGGACGGAACGGGCAGGGGAGCGGGGGAGAGCAGAAACGCGATCCCGAGCTCTGGCAGCAGGACGCCCTCCAACTGCCTCGGATTCAGCGGCCGGGGACAGAGCAGGATGCGCCCGGTCTTTTTCTCGGCCCACGCCGCGGCCTGTTCCAGCACGGAGCTGCCGCCGCGCAGATAATAATATTGTTTACATAATATATTTGCGGTCTCCTTCAGTTCGACCACTCCGCGGCATGTGATGGCCGAGAGAAAGCGCTTTTCCCGGATGCAAAGACCGCCCGCGCGGTCGGGGTACGCGTCCAGGATCTTCCGAACCCGTGCCTCTTCCTCCTGCGTGACCGTCGCGTCCGGAAGCTGCTCGGCGCGTTCCAATGCCTCCGCTGCCGAGAGATGCCGATACGCGGCCGTATAGCGCTCCTTATACGCGCGGTTCAGCGCCAGCGCCCGCTCCCGATCTCTTTCACGGAGCGGCAGGGCACAGAAACGACCAAGGTTTACATAATCAGCATCAACGCCGAAGAGCCGGGGTTCCCGGACGTGAGGCGCGGTGCCGTCGACCCAGGCCTGACCCAGCGCCGGGATGAGCAGACCGTCGAGAGAATCCGGATCCCCGGAGCAGAGGATGCTCAAGGTATCGAGGCCGCGCTTCTGCGCCTCCCCGCGGATACGGCGCATAAAGCCGGACTTGCCGGTGCCCGGGCCGCCCTTGATGATATGCAGAAAATGCGGTTTGCCCGGAAAGGCGTCGTACAGCGAGAAAAAGCCATCCCCGGAGTTTGCCGCCAGAAAAAATGTCTGATCCAAGAGAGTTCCCCCTTCCATGCTGTATTCTATGCAAAGAAGGGGGATTTGACACAGAAGGCAAAAAGGCCGCTCCTTTTTTACTCGATCTCGATGATGACCGTCTTCACGCCGCTGCGTTCGGCATAGAGGATGGTGCTCATGGTCCCGCCGGGCCTGCCGTCAAAGCAGGCCAGCAGCAGGGAGGAGCGGTCGACCATATAGCGGTTGCGGCGCATCATGCAGTCGGGCGTGTAGCCGTATTGCAGCACCGTCACCGTATCCGCCCGGTCGATCAGCCCGTTATACCGCCGCCGAAGCTTTTCCGTCCAGCGCCCCGGCTGGTCGCCGAAGGGGATCGCGGCCTCCAGCGTCACGTCGCCGTGCGTCTCGCGCAGCTTCAAAACCGACTCGGCAAAGTACATGTCGCAGCCGATGGCCATGCCGCAGAGGAAGCGGCGGTAGCCCAGCTCGTAGATCGCCTCCATCCGCGCGTCCAGCTCCTGCTTGAGCGATACGCAGCGCGGGTCGTCCTCGTTCATGCCCCAGGGCAGCTTCATCGGCCTGTGCCCCGTAAAGCAGCAGCTGCATTCCCGATCGTCCATCGGCCTCACCTCACTTTCACCATGCCCATTGTACCCTGTAAATTGCCTCTTGTCAAAAGCAATTAACCGTGCTATACTCTATGTGTCTTCAGGGCAGGGTGTAATCCCCGACCGGCGGTATAGTCCGCGAGCCGAGAGATCGGCACGAACCGGTGCAATTCCGGTACCGACAGTATAGTCTGGATGGAAGAAGGCGTCCGCGCGTTTTGCGCGGGCCTTGTCGTACTGCCCGAAGAAAGATTCTTCGGGTGTTTTGTTTTTTTAAACTGTCTTTCCTCGCGTGTCATCCCGAGCCCCGGCGAAGAAGCTTTCAAAATCAGCGGCAAAAGCTGCTCCGCGGCGCAAAATGGCAGGAGGAAAGAAAACCAAAGGAGGTCACATTATGGAAAATCTGGGATTCGTTCTGGCCTGCGCTGCGACCGTCGCCGCGCTGTTTCTCGCTGCCGCGCTGTTTGAAAAGTATGTGGTCAGGGACCGCAAGGCATTTTCCGGCACGCACTATCTCACCTATACCGCCATTTTCGCAAGCCTCGCGGGCGTGCTGATGTTTCTGGAAATCCCGCTGTTCTTCGCCCCGTCCTTCTATAAAATCGACCTGAGCGAGATCCCCATCCTGATCTGCACCTTCTACCTCGGCCCGGTGGCGGGCGTCGCGGCGGAGCTTGTGAAGATCATGGTGAAGCTCCTGCTCAAAGGCACCAGCACCGCCTTCGT
The DNA here is from genome assembly GCA_900321275.1 of uncultured Eubacteriales bacterium. Taxonomy (GTDB): domain Bacteria; phylum Bacillota; class Clostridia; order Oscillospirales; family Oscillospiraceae; genus Limivicinus. Next base: position 5,280 of record ONVI01000026.1, read on the forward strand.
GGGCGATTTTGCAAACTTCGTGGTGGGCTGCTCCTTCGTACTCCCCGCCAGCATCATCTACCACGCCCGGCCCGGAAAACGCTCGGCCCTCGTCGGTATGGTGGCCGGCACCCTTGTGATGACCGTCTTCGGCAGCGCCTTCAACGCGATCTACCTCCTGCCCAAGTTCGCCGCCCTCTACGGTATGCCCATGGAGGCCATCATCGGCATGGGCACCAAAATCAATCCCAGGATCACCAGCGTCGGCACACTGGTTCTCTTCGCGGTTGTTCCCTTCAACCTGCTCAAGGGCATCATCGACTCGGCGCTCACCTTCCTGCTCTACAAGCGCATTTCTCCCATCCTGCACAAGGGCGACCAGCGCCGTCGGCAGCGCCGCGCGCAGACGGCGAAAGAGAACGCGTGATTTTTCTTAAGCGCCCGACGCTCAGCGCGAAGTTGAAAAGCTCCGTTAAGTAGATGATCCCGATGTACGCGCTCAGGGCATAACGCGGCAAAAGCTGCCAGATGAGCAGCAGCCCCAGCAGGGCGTCGAGAATATTGACGCCCATGCTCCACACCTGCTGCCCGAGGCCCTTTAAGCAGCCGTCCACGCTCATGTCCGTGTACATGAACGGCACCAGCGGGGCAAAGATGCGGATATAGCGGCCCGTGTCCCGGCTGTCATAGATCAGCATGCCCAGGGCGTCGGAGCAGACGAAGAGAAACAGCCCCACCGCAAGGGAGAACAGCGCGCTCAGGGAAAGAAGCCCTCTTACCGTGCGGCGGATCTCGTCCCGATCCCGCCGCACCTGCGCTTCCGTGAGTTCCGGCACGATGAGCTCCGCCGCCGCGGCCGTGATGCAGGAGGGGAAAAAGATCACCGGCAGCACCATCCCCTGGATCGTCCCGTAGCCCGAAAGGGCGCTGTCGGCGGAGTACCCCGCCGCCCTGAGCCCGCGCGGAACCAGCAAATGCTGGAGCGTCGTCAACGCGCTTCTCGCATAGGCCGACAGGGCCAGCGGCCCCGCGATGCGCAGCATCCGCAGGGTAAACTGTCCGGCGATCCGCTCTCCGGCATAGTGTCCGTGGCGGTCGTAAAGATAAACAAGCGCCATCATAACAAGACTCAGCACGTCCGCCGCCACCCGGCCGAGGGTGACGGCGGCGCAGCTTTTCTCAAGGCTTCCCGCCGGGACGCGGCCCAGGAAAAAAGCCGCCAGCGCGATCGTGGCAAGCTGTTCGATCAGGTGGACAAGCGTCGGCTTCCACACTCTGCCGCAGGCGGTGAAATAGCCGGACATGGAGGAACAGAGCGACACGCAGGGCATGCTCAGGGCGGAAAGGCGCAGCGAGCGCACCGTGCGCACATCCCCGATCCAGCGGGCGCCGATGGGTCCTGCCAGCTCCCAGAGGATGACGGCGGCGGCCAGTCCGAAAAACGCGCCGTAGGCCAGACACCGCGACATCACTGCCCGAACGCCGCAGGGCCGCTCCAGACCCAGTTCCTCGGCGACAAGGCGTGTCGACGCAAAGCGAATGCCCGAGATGGCAAAGGTCGCGCAGAGTCCCGTCACCGACAGCACCAGCTGATAAAGCCCGATGCCCGCCGAGCCGATCCGCCCCACGAGCCAGACCTGAAAGGCCATGGAGATGCCGCTCATCAGAAGGGAGGACGCGGTCAGCAGGGCGGTATTGTACAGCAGCTTGCGTTTCATGTCCGCCGCGCTCCTTTCATTTTGCTGCTATCATCCTATGCGCGCCCTTGTCCCCAAAATGACAAAGCCCTTGAAAAGCGCTCCCCGCAGTGGTATTCTTTCCTAAAAGGAATCAAGGAGGTACAGAACATGATCATTACCATCGGCAGACAGCACGGCAGCAACGGCCACGCCGTCGCCCAGGCGCTGGCGGACAGACTCGGCATCCCCTGCTACAGCAAGGAGATCGTCGACCGCACGGCCAGGGACTCCAACCTGTTCGGCATGGATGAGGGCTTCCGGCTGAACATGCAGATCGCCTCCGCCCAGTTCGATACGATCCGCACTCTCGCCGAGGAGGGGGATGCCGTCTTTGTAGGCCGCTGCGCGGACTATGTGCTCCGCAGCCGGAGCGACCTTGTCCGTGTCTTTGTGATGGCCGACATGCCCTACCGCGTCCACGCCATGATGGAGCGCAAGAACCTCTCGGAGGATCAGGCAAAGAAGCTCGTCAGGGAGGTGGACAAGGACCGCGCCAGCTATTACCGCTACTACACCGACCAGAGCTGGGGCGATAACGAATACTACGACCTCTGCCTGAACGTCGCCCGCGTCGGAACCGAGGGCGCGGTCGATACCATCCTGAGCTACCTGGAAGCGATCAAAAAGGAAAAAATGGAATAATAAGCACGCCCGCCGTTTGAAAAAATCAGACGGCGGGTGTTTTTCTGCCCAAATCGGGAATACTGCACACAAAAATGAAAGGAGCATTTCGATGGCAAAACGAATGGGCAGGCGGACGCTCACGCTGGAAAACAGACCCGGCATTGTTTCATACGCCGCGGTGGTCGGCGGCAAGGAGGGCGCGGGGCCGCTGAAAAAGGGCTTCGACGAGGTGTCGCAGGATTCCTATTTCGGGCAGGACAGCTGGGAGAAGGCGGAGACCGCCATGCTGGGGCGCTGTCTGGATCTCTGCACGGAGAAGGCGGGCGGGACGACGCCCGAGCTCATCCTCGGCGGGGATCTGCTGAACCAGTGTGTCAGCTCCGCCTTCGCCGTCAAGGACCGCAGCATTCCCTATCTGGGGCTCTACGGCGCCTGCTCCACCATGGCGGAGGGACTGGCCCTGGCCGCCCTGCTGCTGGACGGCGGCGGGATCGGCAGTGCCCTGGCCTTTACCGGCTCCCACTTCTGCGCGGCGGAGCGGCAGTACCGCTTCCCGCTGGAATACGGCGGGCAGCGGACGCCGACCTCCCAGTGGACGGTGACGGGCGCGGGCGCGGCGCTGCTTTCCGGGGAGGGCGGAGGCCTGCGTATCACCCATATAACCGCAGGGCGCGTGGTGGACGCGGGAGTGACGGACGCAAACAACATGGGAGCGGCCATGGCACCCGCGGCCTTTGACACCCTGCTTGCCCACTTTGCGGATACGGGGCGGGACTTCTCCGATTACGACGCGGTTTTCACCGGCGATCTGGGCGCGGTGGGACATGACATCCTGCAGGACATGCTGCAGAAGGAGGGGCTCTCACCGGGGGCGCAGTATATGGACTGCGGCGTGCTGATGTATGATCTTCTGACGCAGGATGTGCACGCGGGGGGCTCAGGCTGCGGCTGCTCCGCCTCGGTGCTGGCGGCGCATATCCTCCCGGCCATGGAGCGCGGCGTATGGAAGCGCGTCCTCTTCGCGGGGACCGGGGCGCTCATGTCGCCGCTGACCTGCCAGCAGGGGTGCAGCATCCCCGGCGTCTGCCATGCCGTGGCGATTGAGAGGAGGGAGACCGTATGAGCGCGCTGATCCCCTATGGAAAAGCCTTCCTCGTCGGGGGCTTTCTGTGCCTGATCGGGCAGGTGCTGATCGACTATACCAGGCTCACCCCGGCCCGCATCCTCACAAGCTACGTGGTCGCCGGCGTGCTCCTCGGCGCGCTGGGGCTCTACGGCCCGCTGAGCGACTGGGCGGGAGCCGGGGCGACCGTGCCGCTCACCGGCTTCGGAAACGCCATCGCCAAGGGCGTGCGCGAGGCGGTGGGGGAGAAGGGACTGCTCGGCGTCTTCTCCGGGGAATTCACCGCGGCCTCCGCGGGACTGGGCGCCGCGGTCACGGCGGGGCTGGTGGTCTCGCTGCTGTTCCGGCCGAAGGACAAGGGATAGGCTTCCCTCTTCAGAATTATTAAGGGATATGCGGAGCCTCCGCGTGTGGACACCGACAGGGAAACATGCTATAATAACGCCGTACTCGAAAAGAGCGTAAAACGAACCATACACGAGGAGGATGCAGACATGAGCGACGAAATGAAAAAACTCAGCGAGAAGCAGCTTGACGCGGTATCCGGCGGCACAACCGCGAATCTGGTCGCGGCCTACGATGTACTGGCCGGCAAATACGGCGAGGGGCAGGATCGCGTGAACAGACTGAGCGCTGCGGGATATAACTACAACGACGTGCAGTCCCTGGTAAACGCCCTGTGCAAGGGCTACGGCCCTGTCGCCGCCGACGTGGTCAACGGCAGGTACGGCAACAACGCCGCCCGCCGCGCAAACCTGATCCGCGCGGGCTACGATCCCGACCAGGTTCAGAATCTTGTCAACAACATGGTCTGGGGCTGAGACGAAAGCGGCCGGAACAAAGCCGGGGCAGGTCCGAAGGGGCGCTGCCCCGGCTTTCCCCGTTTGAAGAAGGAAACATTTTCCGGCAATAATTTCCGTTCAGCCGTTGATTTTGAAATGATTATACGGTATAATTAACCTGATTATTTATGCGCACAAAAACATGGGGGAGATTACATGCCGTGCGCATATCCACACACAGGAGGACAAAAAGATGCTGAATATTCTGAAAACGGTTGAAGACGGTACGCTGTGCTATGCCCTCGAGGGGCGGCTGGATACCACGACGGCCCCGCAGCTGGAGGAAGCGCTGAAGGGTGAGCTTGACGGCGCGGACAAACTGGTGCTGGACTTTGCAAAGCTGGAGTACATATCTTCCGCGGGGCTTCGCGTTCTGCTCTCCGCACAGAAGGTGATGGCCAGGAAGGGCGGCATGAAGATCCGGAACGTGAGCGACGTGATCATGGAGATCTTTGAGGTGACCGGCTTCTCCGACATTCTCGATATTGAGACGGCCTGACAGGTGAGGGGAAAATACGATGGATCAGAATCAGAATCTGTTTCGGAAAAAGAGCATTGAACGCATCTCCTCGCCCGAACAGCTCAATGACTATCTGCGCGTGACAAGTCCATCGACCTGGATCATCCTCATTGCGGTCATCGTGCTGCTGGCCGGGCTCCTGCTCTGGAGCTCCGTCACCACGATTGAGAGCTATGTGGAGGGCTCGGGCGAGGTGAAAAACGGCGTCATGACCATTCGTTTTTCCGATCAGGGAAAGGCCAAGAATGTGGCGAAGGACATGGTCGTCAGCGCCGGCGATACGCAGACCGCGGTTTCCACCGTGGCGCACGACGAGAACGGCCTGATCATCGCCACCGCGCACACCGAGCTTGCAGACGGGTTCTACTCCGTCCGCGTCAGCTACAGGCAGACGCAGGTGCTGAGTCTGCTGTTTGACTGAGGAGACGGGTGATGGCGGAAAAAAAGGTAAAAAAACCGGTAACCGGGGGCAAAGTCAAGGTACCGGTCGTCATGCAGATGGAGGCGCTGGAGTGCGGCGCCGCCTCTCTTGCCATGGTGATGGCCTACTACGACAAGTGGGTGCCGCTGGAGCAGGTGCGCCTTGACTGCGGCGTCTCCCGCGACGGGTCGAGCGCGAAGAATATTCTCATCGCCGCGCGCAGCTACGGCTTTGAAGCCCAGGGTTACCGCTGCGAGATTTCGGCTCTGCGGGAAGAAGTCCAGCTTCCCTGCATCATCCACTGGAACTTCAACCACTTTGTCGTGCTGGACGGCTTCAAGGGGAACTATGCCTACATAAACGATCCCGCCCGCGGCGAGGTCAGGGTGCCCATGGAGGAGTTTGATTCCTCCTTCACCGGCATTGTTCTGCAGATCGTCCCCGGCCCGGATTTCGTACCCAGCGGCAAACCGAAGAGTACGCTGGAATTTGCGCGCAAGCGTCTCACGGGCGCGGGCGCGGCGGTAGCCTTCGTGCTGCTGTCCACCGTGGTGGGCTATCTCTTCGGCATCGTCAATCCCATTTTCAGCCGCTTCTTTATGGACAGACTGCTCACCGGCGAAAACAGGGAGCTGCTTATGCCCTTTATTCTGCTCCTGTCGGTCATGAGTTTTGCACAGGTGACGGTCGCCTGGGTACAGGCGATCTATTCCCGAAAGATCGACGGCAAGATGAGCATCGTCGGCAGCAGCGAGTACATGTGGAAGGTTCTGCGCATGCCGATGGAGTTCTTCTCCCAGCGCATGGCGGGCGATATTCTCCAGCGCCAGTCCACCAACGCCAGCATCGCCTCGACCCTCGTGAACACGCTGACACCGCTGCTGCTCAACACGATCATGATGTTCTTCTATCTCTTCGTGATGCTGCGGATGAGCGTCATTCTCACCTGCGTCGGGCTTGTGACGGTGGTGCTGAACCTGCTGGTCTCGCAGATCATCTCCAAAAAGCGCGTGAACATCACCCGCGTCCAGCTGCGCGACGCCGGCAAGCTGGCCTCGGCCACGGTCTCCGGCATCCAGATGGTGGAGACCATCAAATCCAGCGGCGCCGAGAACGGCTACTTCCAGAAATGGGCGGGCTATCAGGCTTCGGTCAACACGCAGAAGGTGAAGTTTGCAAAGCTGAACCAGTACCTCGGCTCCATTCCGAGTTTTCTGTCCTCCGTGGCCAGCGCCGCTGTTATGGTGATCGGCGTGGGATTGTGCATGGAGGGCAAGTTCACCCTCGGTGCCATCATGGCCTTCCAGGGCTTCCTGAGCTCCTTCATGGCTCCGGCCATGACCCTGGTCAGCGCCGGCCAGACCATTCAGGAGATGCGCACGGAGATGGAGCGCGTCGAGGACGTCATGGAGTATCCGCAGGACCCGAACTACAGCGACAGCCCGCTGGTGGACGGCGCGGACTATTCCAAGCTCTCCGGCACGGTGGAGCTGAAAAACGTCAGCTTCGGCTACTCCCGTCTCGGCAAGCCCCTGATCGAGAATTTCTCCATGACCATGAAGCCGGGCAGCCGCGTGGCCTTCGTCGGCACCTCCGGCTGCGGCAAGTCTACGCTCTCCAAGCTGATCTCCGGCCTGTATCAGCCCTGGAGCGGGGAGATCCTCTTCGACGGCAAGCCCATGTCCGCCATCGACCGCAGCGTGTTCACCGGCTCGGTGGCCGTGGTGGACCAGGACATCGTGCTCTTTGAGGATACCATCGCAAACAACATCAAGATGTGGGACAACTCCATCGAGGATTTTGAAATGATCCTCGCGGCGCGTGACGCCCAGATCTATGACGATATCATGGCCCGTGACGGCGGCTTCTACGGCATGCTCACCGAGGGCGGCAAGGATCTCTCCGGCGGTCAGCGCCAGCGCATCGAGATCGCCCGCGTCCTCGCGCAGGACCCGTCCGTCATTATCATGGACGAGGCCACCTCCGCCCTTGACGCCAAGACCGAATTTGAGCTTGTCAAGGCGGTCAAGGACCGCGGCATCACCTGCATCGTGATTGCCCACCGTCTCTCCACCATCCGCGACTGCGACGAGATCATTGTCCTGGACAAGGGCAAGGTGATCGAACGCGGTACCCATGATGAGCTCTTCGCCAGGGGCGGCTATTATACAGAGCTCATATCCAGCGACTGAGGAGGTGTGGAAAATGGGATGGTTTGACGAACAAATCCGACAGCGCAAGCTGAGCGATCAGGAGACCTTTGAGGAATCCATTTTCCGCATGGCCTCCGTTGTCCTCGGCAAACAGAAGGCGGGCAGCCTCGATGACCAGCGCATTATCACCAAGGCCGCCATCGACGATATTCTGAAATACTATCACGCAAAGCCCGTAGAAATTCCCGATTCCATCCACGACGCGGACGAGGCGCTGGAATTCTGCCTGCGTCCCCACGGCATCATGCGCCGCGGGGTGAAGCTGGAGGAGGGGTGGTACAAGGACGCCTACGGCCCCATGATCGCCTTCCGGAAGGAGGATGATCTGCCGGTTGCCCTGCTGCCGAAGCCCTTCATGGGCTACTGGTTCCGCGACCCCGTCACCGATAAAACATGCAAGCTCGACAAGCACACCGCCGCCCAGTTCGATCAGGAGGCGATATGCTTCTATCGGCCGATGCCGCTGAAAAAGCTCGGTATCTCCGATCTGGTCAAGTATCTCACCGACTGCCTGGACATCGGCGATTACATCTCGCTGATCGGCCTGACGCTGCTGGTCACGCTCTTCGGCATGGTTGCCACGCCCATTACCCGCGTGCTGACCGGCTTCGTGCTGGACAGCGGGAACCGCATGCTCCTGATGGGCACGGCGGTGTTCATGCTATGCTCCATCATTTCCAGCCAACTGATCAATATCGCGCGAGAGCTGTTCATGAGCCGCATGGAGATCAAGACCTCCCTGTCGGTGGAGGCGGCCATGATGATGCGCCTGATGAACCTGCCGGCAAACTTCTTCCGAAAATACTCCTCCGGTGAACTCTCCAGCCGTATGAATTCCGTCAATCAGCTCTGTACGCTCCTGCTGGGCGGCGTCTTTTCCACAGGCCTGAGTTCCCTGATGAGCCTTCTCTACATTACCCAGATCTTCCACTATGCCCCTGCGCTGGTGGTGCCGGCGCTGCTCATCACCGCGGCGTCCCTCGCCGTCAGCCTGGTCAGCTCCTTCATGCAGATGCGCGTCAGCAAACAGATCATGGAGCTGGGCGCCAAGGAAAACGGCATCAGCTTTGCACTGATCTCCGGCGTGCAGAAGGTCAAGGTCGCCGGCGCGGAGAAACGCGCCTTCGCCCGCTGGGCGGACGCCTATTCCAAGGCCGCGGAATACAGCTATAATCCGCCGCTGTTTTTGAAGGTCAACGGGGCCATTTCCACCGCCGTGAGTCTGGCCGGCACCATTATCCTGTTCTATATCGCGGTGAAGACCGAGGTCACCCCCTCGGAGTATATTGCCTTCAACGGGGCCTACGGCATGGTTTCCGGCGCTTTCTCCGCCCTGGCGGGGATCGCACTCTCCGTGGCGCAGATCAAGCCCATCCTGGAAATGGCCGAGCCTATTCTCAAGACGGAGCCGGAATCCACCGAGAACAAGACGATGGTCACCTCGCTGTCCGGAAACATTGAGCTTTCCAACGTCTATTTCCGCTACACGGACACCATGCCCTATGTGGTGGACGGCATGAGCCTCAAGATTAAGGCGGGGGAATATGTCGCCATTGTCGGCAAGACCGGCTGCGGCAAGTCCACGCTGATCCGCCTCCTGCTCGGCTTTGAGGCGCCGGAGAGAGGCGCCATCTACTATGACGGCAAGGACATGTCCAAGCTGGATCTGCGCTCCCTGCGCCGCAAGATCGGCGTCGTGATGCAGGACGGCAGCCTCTTCCAGGGGGATATCTACTCCAATATCGTGATTTCCGCGCCCCAGCTCACGCTGGACGACGCCTGGGCCGCCGCCGAGATGGCGGGCATTGCCGACGATATCCGCGCCATGCCCATGGGCATGCAGACCATTATCTCCGAGGGCGCGGGCGGTATCTCCGGCGGGCAGAAGCAGCGCCTCATGATCGCACGTGCCGTGGCCCCCAAGCCGAAGATCCTGATTTTCGACGAGGCCACCTCCGCCCTCGACAACAAGACGCAGAAGCAGGTTTCCGACGCGCTGGACAATCTCAAGTGCACACGCATCGTCATCGCGCACCGCCTGTCCACCATCCGCAACTGTGACCGCATCCTGGTACTCGACAAAGGCCACATCACGGAGGACGGCACATATGATGAGCTGATTGCGAAAAAAGGTTTCTTTGCCGAGCTCGTCGCGCGTCAGCGCCTGGACGTCCCGACAGAAGCCGTACATTCCTGAGGATGGGAGATGAATGAAATGGAAAACGAAAAAAGCATGATGAAAGCAGGGCAGGTGCTCCTGGACGACGAGCTGCTCGACGCGGTCTGCGGCGGACAGAGCATCTATGACCAGGCGGACGGCCTGGACAGAGATTCCTGGTTCGTAAGACTCGTGAAAAAAATGCGGGATGAGCGGGAAGGCGATCCCAATCTTCCGCTCAGCGCGCAGGGGAGCAGCGCGCCCCGCGGCGCGACCGTCGCGGGATACCGCAATATGTCCTGAATAAGCAAACCCGGCGGGATTTGATCCCGCCGGGCGGTTCTGTTTGTGCGGCATGCCGCCTCTTTTCGTCGGATGAGAAATATGATGAAATTCAATACCAGAACAAAAAAACCGAAGCTCTACAATATTGCCGTGCTCAGCGCCGTTTTGCTCGCGTGCCTGGGGCTCCTTGCAATCTACGGCGGGGAGAATACGCGCCTGCAGTGGGGAAACCTGCTTCTCACGCTGTACTTTGCCGCGGTGATCGTTCTCCTGCTGCGGGCCTTTTTCAGACAGCTTCAGTATAATCCCTATTCCTATAACACCATCCTCTATCCGGGCTTTGCGCTCTTTGTCCTGTTCCTGTTCCTGACCCACGCCTATATCACGATCCGCTGTTTTTGTGATCCGGGCGGGTACAAGGCGGTGGAGATGCTGTTTACACTGGTGCACTCGGCGAAGAACTACATCCTTCTGACCATGCCGCTGCTGATCGCGTTTTCGATTTCCCTTTTCGTCTCGAACATATCGCTGATCCGGCATGAGGGCGGGCGCTTTGTGAACATACTCGGCATTATTCTCGCGTTTCTGATCCTTGCCGGCGCCGTCGTGATTGCGCTTTTGGATCTGTACAGCGCCACAACCGAGAAGGGGAGCCTGGCGGCGAACCTGATCGTGAACCTGCTGGCCGCGTTCTATCTATATTTTGAATGCATGATCCTCGGCGCAATCATTGCGGATACGATCGCGGCGCGCTATATTCCCGAGCCGGACAAGGACTTTCTGATCGTGCTCGGCTGCGGTATCAAAAAGGACGGCACACCGACCCCGCTGCTGCGGGGACGCTTGGATCTGGCGCTGAGCTTTTACGAGCGGCAGATCCGGGAGACCGGAAAAGTGCCCCGCTTCGTCGTTTCCGGCGGACAGGGCCCGGATGAAGTGCAGTCCGAGGCCGCGTCCATGCGCGATTATCTGATCGAAAAGGGAATCCCGGAAGACAGAATCCTGGTGGAGGACAAGTCTACCGACACGGCGGAAAACATGCGCTTTTCCAAAAAGATCATCGAGGAAGCCGGCGGGGGAGAGGTTGCCTTCTTTACCACGAACTATCATGTCTTCCGTGCAGGACTGAAGGCGCGGCGGGTCAAGATGCGCGCCGTCGGGATGGGCGCGCCGACCAAGTGGTATTTCTGGCCCAACGCGGCGGTTCGTGAATTCGTCGGCCTGCTCACAGAGCATCGCATGAAGCAGGGCCTGCTGCTGCTTGGACTGAGCGCAGTCTACACCGTGCTGACCGTACTGGCATACGCGCAATAATGATAAACATACAGGAGGAAGAACCATGTTCAGTAAGCTAATGGAAAAGACCGCAAAAAACGCGCTTGCCGCCCGCGCCGAGCAGACGCTGGTCGAGCAGCTGCCCGTGGATCAGAAAGCGCTCCGCGTCATGGGATGGCTCATCAAGCCGGAGAACCTGAAAAAAGTCGGGATCGGCGCCATCGGCTGCGCGGTGGCCGTTTCCATGATCAAAAACGCAAACCAGATGCGCAGCTACCGCACGGCGATGGGGAAAGAGCTGAAAAAGCAGCTTGAGCCCGTCACCGAAAAACTCAACGAGCTCGAAGCGCAAAACGAAGAGCTGAAACGCCAGAATCAGGAGCTTCTGAAGAAGCTGGAACAAAAGGCATAAACAATAAACAAAACGTCTTGGAAAAACGAAGCTTTCCAAGACGTTTTATACTATTATGCGATAAGGCGGTTTGAAAGATTTCCGAGACAGATTTGCGTCAGGCAAGGCAGCGGATGCAGAGCATACTTTGCGTATGGTCAAGTCCGATCACGAAGCCTGGCACAAATATTATAGTCGGACAGAAATCAGGACAGGAAGGGCTTGACGGCTTTGGCCAGCTTGTCCTTTTTGTCGGTAGCCGCAAGGAGATCCTTGCCCTTGGTGGTGAAGTAGGTCTTGATCTTCGGCTCGGTGCCGGAAGGGCGCACAATGACGGTGGAGCCGTCGGCCAGCTTGTAGATGAGGACGTTGGCATTGGGCAGACCGGTCAGCTTGGGCTTTGTAAAGTCGATGGCCTTCACAACGTCGATGCCGCCAATCTGAGCGGGCGGGTTCTCACGAAGCTGTGTCATGATACCGGCCATCTTGTCCATACCGGTCAGGCCGGGGAACTCGAAGGAGTCCACCTTGTTCAGGTAGCGGCCGTACTCGGCATAGATCTCCTCCAGACGCTGCTTGATGGAAGAGCCGATGCTGCGGTAGTAGGCGGCCATCTCGCAGATCAGCATGGATGCCACGACCGCGTCCTTGTCGCGGACATAAGGCCCGGCCAGATAGCCATAGCTCTCCTCAAAGCCGAAGATGAAGCGCTCCACCTCGCCGGCGGCTTCGAGCCGGGCAATCTGATCGCCGATCCACTTGAAGCCGGTCAGCACATGGCGCAGCTCTACCCCGTAATGCTCCGCCACGGCGTCGGCCAGCGGCGTGGAGACCAGGGACATGACGGCCACGGGATTTTTGGGCATGGTGCCCTTCTCAATGCGTCCGGCGCAGATGTAGTCCAGCAGCAGCACGCCCATCTCGTTACCGGAGACCAGTTCATAGCTTCCGTCCGGGCAGCGCATGGCAATGCCCACGCGGTCGGCGTCCGGGTCGGTGGCGAGCATGAGATCCGCGCCCACGTCCTTGGCGAGCTCCAGCCCGTATTTCAGCGCCTCGAAAATCTCGGGGTTCGGGTAGGAGCAGGTGGTGAAGTAGCCGCTGGGGTATTCCTGCTCGGGCACGATGGTGATATCGTTGATGCCGATATCGTTGAGCACATGGGTGACGGGAACAAGGCCGCTGCCGTTGAGCGGGGAGTAGACCAGCTTGAGACCCGCGGTCTTCGCGAGACCCGGGCGGACCTGGCAGGCCTCGATCGCGTCGTAGAAAGCCTTCTTGCAGTCATCGCCGACAAAGCGGATCAGCCCCTTCTCCACACCATCGGCAAAGGAGACATGCTTGGCGCCGGTCAGAATATCGGTCTTCTGGATTTCGTCATAGACGATGGCGGCCGCGTCGTCGGTCATCTGGCAGCCGTCGGGGCCGTATGCCTTGTAGCCGTTATATTTGGCGGGGTTGTGAGAGGCCGTGACCATGATGCCCGCGTTGCAGTGATAATACCGCGTTGCGAAGGACAGGGCGGGGACGGGCATGAGCGCGTCGTAAATGCGGACCTTGATGCCGTTTGCGGCGAGGACGCCGGCGGCTTCCTTGGCGAAGATATCGCTCTTGATGCGGCTGTCATAGGAAATGGCGACGGTCTGCGTGCCGCCCTGGGTGAGCACCCAGTTGGCAAGGCCCTGCGTCGCCTGGCGGACGACCCAGATGTTCATGCGGTTGGTGCCCGCGCCGAGTGTGCCGCGCAGACCCGCGGTGCCGAATTTCAGCGAGACCGCGAAGCGATCCTTGATTTCGTCATCGTTGTCCTTGATCCGCAGAAGCTCCGGAGTCAGGTCGGGATCCTCCAGATTATGGGCTAACCAGCGTTCATATTCTTTTTTGTACATGTGCTGTCTCCTCTCATAGTAAAATAAAACCGAAACAGATATGCTCTGGATTGATTATAGCATAGCTCACAGCGGGCGACAACGGATTTTTCACCGATTTTTATTTTTATTATAGCGTTTTATTATAGCGGAAGCGGCTTCCCGTTCAGAACGGCCTCCGCGAGCCTGTCGCCCTGATAACACAGCTTGAGAGAGAAGAAGGGGCGGTCCGTGTCCAGCAGACGCAGGAAGATCCTGTCGCCCTCCCAGATGGGCAGCTCGAGCAGCGCCCGCTTGTCGATCCACTCCAGAACGCCCTCGTCGCATTCCTTGATGACGCCCTCAAAGTCCGCGGAGTGGAACAGGTGCATGTACTCCGTGCCCCATTCGTCGGACACGAAGGTCACGATCCCGCGATAGGCCCAGCTCTTCACCGTCAGGCCCGTCTCTTCTTTGACCTCGCGCAGGGCGCAGTCCTCGGGACTCTCGCCCGGCTCGAACTTTCCGCCGATGCCGACCCATTTGTCGTGGTTCTCGTCCCGCTCCTTCTTGACGCGGTGGAGCATCAGATACTTCCCGTCCCTCTCGAGATGGACGAGTGTGGTATTGCGCATCAGAGGCGCACCTTGTCGCGGGTGATATCCGCGAGCGTTGCCGCGCCGCACATGGTCATGGTGGACTTGAGCTCGCCAATGATCTTGTCCATGTAAACCTTGAAGCCCTCTTCGCCCGCGGCGTAGATCATCGGCAGGATGGGACGGCCGATCAGCACGCCGTCCGCGCCGAGGGCGATGGCGCGGAACACGTCCACGCCGGAGCGGATGCCGCCGTCGACGAGGATGACGGTATCACCCTTGACGGCCTCGGCGATTTCGGGCAGCACCTCGGCAGTCGCGGCGACGCCGCCCTGCACTCTGCCGCCGTGGTTGGACACGACGATGGCGGCTGCCCCGGCCTCGACGGCCTTCTCCGCGCCTTTAACGGTCATGATGCCCTTGACGATAAAGGGCATGTCGGCGTATTCGATGATCTCGCGCATCTCGGGGACGGACTTGCTGCCCGCGTTGGGGTTCATGGCCTTGAGGAAGGGCAGGCCCGCGCCGTCCACATCCATGCCGGCGCAGAAGATCTTTGCCTCGTTCAAAACGTCCAGCTTCTCAAACACGGCCTCCTTGTTCCAAGGCTTGATGATCGGGCAGCCGAGACCGCCGACCTTCTTCATGTCCTCGGCCGAGCGCAGCATGATGTTGGGGTCGACGCCGTCACCGGTCAGGGCCATGACGCCGTAGTCGGCGCAGGCCTTGATGAGGATGCTGTTGTACTCGGGATCCTTGTACTTCGGTCCGTAGTGCAGGTCGATGGCACCGAGAGGCGCGGCGAAGATGGGCGCGGTGAACTGCCTGTCGAACATCTCAAAGCGCACGTCGGGGTCGGCGTTGGGGCAGAGCGTGTCCATGTTCACGCAGATCTCCTGCCATTTGTCGAAGTTGCGCGCCGCGGCGTTGCCGGGGTACTTGCAGCCGGGGCCGGGCATGGCGTTGCCGCAGGCCCTGCCGTTGCAGACGGGACACGCCTTGCAGTACGGCCCGACCTGATCCTTCGCCGCTGCCATGATTTCGTTATAATTCATGCTGAACACTCCTTTTTGTTTTATTGGGTTTTATATTGGTTTTTCATTTCAACTTTTCTATTAAAAAGGCCCTCACTGTTTCGAGCTCGCTGTTTGTGAGAATCGGGATCAGGGAATTGATCTCTTCAATACTCTTATTCCACCATTGAAAGCGCAGCAGCAGTTCAGTCAGCTCCTCATCAAAACGGTGCCTGAGCAGTCGCGCCGGATTGCCAATCACGATCGTATATGGGGCAACGTCACAGCCGACAACGCTGTTTGCACCGATGATGGCTCCGTCGCCGATATGGACGCCGGGGAGGATTACGGCGTTCTGCCCGATCCAGACATCGTTCCCGATCACCGTATCGCCCTTGAAGGGCATGTCGGATGCCGCCGGGGGTTCCATGTCCCAGCCCTCCAATGTGTAGAAGGGAAAGGTTGAGACGGCATTCATCTGGTGGTTCGCGTCGTTCATCACGAACTCTACGCCCGCCGCGATCTGGCAGAATTTGCCGATGATCAGCTTGTCCCGACTCCAGGGGTAGAAGTGCGTCACATGGCGCTCAAACTCCGCATCGGCGATGTAGGTAAACTCACCGACGAGAATACTCGGATTTGTGATCGTGGGCTTTACGTAGATTTCCTTCTCATATCCGGGGATGGGGTGCACAGTATCCGGATTCGGCAGCTTTCCGCTTTTCATGCCTGCTCCCTCCAAAGCTTTTACACCCATTATGCGCGGTAGGGAATAGACTGTCAAGGTTTTTCCGGGGAGTTCAGAGGGGACGCCCTCTGTGTTTTCGCCTCGCAAGGCGAAAAACAATTCAAACCCGTTTTTTTCGGGGGCGTGTACCTCGGAAAAAACGCTTCTCAGCCTGCCGGTGTGCGAGCGTCTCACGCAAGCGAGTGCGCGCAGCAGGCTGCATCTCCTCTCGTTTCGTGAAAATGCCATCAGGGCATTTTTATGAAACGACGGGAACCCCCGTCAGATCCCAGTCGGGGATCATATCCTCCGTCGCGGCGTCGGGCTCCTGCCAGAAGCCGGAGAGCCCTCTCACCTGCATGTAGTGGATCAGCGCACGGTTCTCTTCTGCCGTAACGCGGCGCTGAAGCTCCGGGTATTTTTCGAGCCCCGGCATGGGCGTGTACTGGCTCATGAGCGAGAAGAGCACCGAGCCCTCCGGAAACTCGTCGGCGGCAAAATCGATCACGTCCCGCGCATCGTCCGCGCGTCCGGGAAGAATGAGGTGGCGGATCAGCACGCCGGACTTCATAAGGCCGTTCCCGTACAGCACATACGGCCCGGTCTGCCGGTACATCTCCCGTATGGCTTCCGCCGCGACATGCGGATAATCCGCCGCCGCGCTGTATTGCCGGGCGGCCTCCGGATCATAATACTTGAAGTCCGGCATGTAGACCTGTACCAGCCCCTCGAGCATCCGCAGGCTGTCGACGCTTTCGTATCCGGAGCTGTTCCAGACCACCGGGATACTGAGACTGAGCCCGGACAATGCCTCCGCAACGGCGGGGATAAAATGTGCCCCGGTCACAAGGTCGATGCTGTCTACGCCCTGATCCCGCAGCCGGAGCAGCATATCCCGCAGCCGCGGAACCGTGACAGCCTGCCCGCCCTCGCCGCGGCTGATATCCATGTTCTGGCAGAAGACGCAGCGCAGATTGCAGCCGGTGAAGAAGACCGCGCCGGTGCCGTTTTTGCCCGCGATGCAGGGCTCCTCCCCGTAATGCGGGGCGGCGCGGGCAACGCGCGGCAGCAGGGGAGAGCGGCAGAAGCCGCCCGGCATAGCCTCCCCGCGCACCGTATTGCAGCGGCGGGGACAGAGATTACAGCGTAGATCCATTTTGAAAACTCCATAATGAATTTGCTCGTGCGCAGGGATGCAATACTTGAGAAAAAAGTGACAAGGATTCGTCATTTTTACAAGATTTCCGGCCAAAGAAACGTCACGCTGAACGAAATAACACCGGAAACCGGATTTTGTGCAGCGGCGATCTATGCAAAATGACAATTTCGTGCCGTCTGACGGGGATGATTATAGCCCATATTTGTACAGTTTGCAAGAAGATGAAAAAAATAGAAAATTGTACATGATTTTTTTGCTTTCTGTGCTAAAATGGGATGAACTCAAGGATGAGGTAATACTTTTTCGCCTCGCGGCACCGCAGGAAAGAGGAAGAAAAATGCTCAATATCGTGCTTGTCGAGCCGGAGATCCCACACAATACGGGCGCAATCGCGCGTACCTGCGCGGCGACCGGGGCACGGCTCCACCTCGTCAGGCCGCTGGGCTTCGATATCTCCGACAAGGCGGTCAAACGCTGCGGCCTGGACTACTGGTATCTGGTCGATATCAGCGTCTACGACAATCTGGACGACTACTTCAAAAAGAACGGGGACGGGGGACTGTGGCTTGCCACGACCAAGGCGCCCCGGGCTTATCATGAGGTGGATTTTACCGGAGATGCGACGCTGATGTTCGGCAAGGAGACGGCAGGCCTGCCTCAGTGGCTGCGGGAAAAATACCGCGACAGATGTATCCGCATCCCGATGATCTCTCAGGCAAGGAGCCTGAATCTCTCCAATTCCGTCGCCATCCTCGCCTATGAGGCACTGCGGCAGCAGGGCTTTCCCGGCCTGCTGGACGTGGGCTCCATGGCGGATGATCTTTGAAACAAATTATAATTTTATATCAGGAGGAATCAGCATGAACTACAATAAAAAAACCGTCTATGATGCCGACGTCAAGGGCAAAAAGGTTCTCGTTCGCTGCGATTTCAACGTTCCCCAGGACAAGAAGACCGGCGAGATCACCAGCGACAAGCGCATCGTTGCTGCGATCCCCACGCTGAAGTACCTGCTCGATCAGGGCGCTGCCGTCATCGCCTGCTCCCACCTCGGCAAGCCCGTCGCTACCTTCGACGGCTATGTCAAGAAGCAGGTCGAGAAGGGCAAGAACGCTGAGGACATCACCAAGGAAGAGTGGGAGAAGTCCCTGCAGAAGCTGACCCTGGCCCCCGTAGCCAAGAGACTGAGCGAGCTGCTCGGCCAGGAAGTGATCTTTGCCGCCGATACCATCGGCCCCGACGCCCAGGCCAAGGCTGCCGCGCTGAAGCCCGGCCAGATCATGCTGCTTGAGAACCTGCGCTTCGCCAAGGGCGAAACCAAGAACGATCCCGAGTTTGCCAAGGCCCTGGCCGACATGGCCGAGGTCTATGTCTCCGACGCGTTCGGCACCGTGCACCGTGCTCATGCCTCCACCGCCGGCGTCGCGGCCTACCTGCCCGCCTACTCCGGCCTGCTCGTCAAGAAGGAGCTCGACGTCATGGGCAAGGCTCTTGACAATCCCGTGCGTCCCTTTGTCGCTGTCCTCGGCGGCGCCAAGGTCTCCGACAAGATCAACGTCATCAACAACCTCCTGGAGAAGGCCGACACCATCATCATCGGCGGCGGCATGGCCTACACCTTCAAAAAGGCCCAGGGCTTCGAGATCGGCAAGTCCCTGCTTGAGGCTGACCGCATCGACTACGCCAAGGACATGATCGCCAAGGCCGAGGCCAAGGGCGTCAAGTTCCTCCTGCCCGTCGACAATCTCTGCGCGGCTGAGTTCTCCGCCGATGCCGAGCCCGTCCTCGTCGAGGGCAATATTCCCGCCGACCTCATGGGCATGGACATCGGCCCCAAGACCGTGGAGCTCTTCTCCGACGCTGTCAAGGGCGCAGGCACCATCGTCTGGAACGGACCCATGGGCGTGTTCGAGTTTGAGAAATTTGCCGGCGGCACCAAGGCCATGGCCAAGGCTCTGGCCGAGTCCGGCGCGATCACCATCGTCGGCGGCGGCGACAGCGCGGCTGCGGTCGAGAAGCTCGGCTTCGCCGACAAGATCACCCACATCTCCACCGGCGGCGGCGCTTCCCTCGAGTTCCTTGAAGGCAAGGAGCTTCCGGGCGTGGCCTGCCTGCTTGACGCATAAATCTTTGCAAGATTCACGCAGCTTTCCGCAAGTGGGTACACCCCTTCCGGCGCTGCGCGCCACCTCCCCCGGCGGGGGAGGCTATAAGGAAAGGATGATTTGAAATGAACAGAAAATACCGCAAGACCGTTATCGCCGGCAACTGGAAGATGAACATGCTGGCGTCCGAGATCAAGCCCTTCATGGAAGAGCTCAAGGAGAACCTTCCCAAGACCCGCACCTGCGAGATGGTGCTCTGCACCCCCGCTGTGATGCTCCCTGCCATGATCAAGGCCGGCAAGGACTGCAAGGTCGCCGCCGGCGGTCAGGACGTCTCCAAGTACGAGAAGGGCGCCTACACCGGTGAGATTTCCGCCAGCCAGCTGGCCGATATCGGCGCCAAGTACTGCATCGTCGGCCACTCCGAGCGCCGCCAGTACCACGGCGAGGACGACATGCTCATCAACGCCAAGGCCAAGGCCCTCATCGAAAAGGGCATCATCCCCATCATCTGCGTCGGCGAGAGCCTTGAGCAGCGCGAGATGGATCTGACCATGGAGTACGTGGCTTATCAGGTCAAGGCCGCCCTCAGCGGCATCGACGCCTCCAAGCTGCGCCGCTGCATCATCGCTTACGAACCCATCTGGGCCATCGGCACCGGCAAGACCGCCACTGCCGAGCAGGCGCAGGAGGTCTGCGAAGGCATCCGTGCCGTCATCCGCGGCATCTACGGCGCCCGCCCCGCCCGTGCGGTCAGCATCCTCTATGGCGGCAGCATGAACGCCAAGAACGCGGCCGAGCTGCTTGCCCAGCCCGACATCGACGGCGGCCTCATCGGCGGCGCTTCCCTCAAGCCCGTTGACTTTGCCACCATCATCAAGGCTACCGATCAGGAGTAAAGCCATTCAATTGCGAACAAGGTTCGCAATTGAGATACTCGCGCTTATCGCATGCGGCGAAGCGTGATACGCCGCGTTTGGTCGGCGCGAGGCCTCGCTTAGCTCGGCTTATGGTGTATTTGCCGTGGCAAAGCTACGGCAAATACATTTTTTAATTCAAAATCTGCCTGGTGCTGAACAGCTTATCAGGAGAATAGTAAGGAGCTTGTAGAATGAGCAAAAAAGCAGTCCTTATCATCATGGACGGCTACGGGCTGGCCGCTCCCTCTCAGGGAAACGCCGTCTATGTCGCCAATACCCCCAATCTTGACAGACTCTTTGCCGAGAATCCCCACACCATGCTCCAGGCCTCCGGCCTCGACGTGGGTCTCCCCGAGGGGCAGATGGGCAACTCCGAGGTCGGTCACACCAATATGGGCGCGGGCCGCGTCGTATTCCAGATCCTGCCCAAGATGACCCAGGAGATCAAGAACGGCAAATTCTTCCGGAACCCGGTCTACCTCAAGGCCATTGAGGACGCGAAAGCAGGCGGCCGCGCTCTGCACATCATGGGCCTCATGTCCGACGGCGGCGTCCACAGCCACCTGACCCATGTCTTCGCCATGCTGGATATGGCAAAGCAGCACGGCGTGGAGAAGGTCTACGTCCACTGCTTCCTCGACGGGCGCGACGTGCCGCCCACCAGCGGCGCGGGCTTCGTCAAGCAGCTTAAGGAGAAGTGCGATTCCCTCGGCAACGCGAAGATCGCCACCGTCCAGGGCCGCTTCTGGGGCATGGACCGTGACAAGCGCTGGGACCGCGTGGAGAAGGGCTACAACGCCATCGTCTGCGGCGAGGGCGTACAGGATCCCGATCCCGTCCACGCCGTCGAAACCAGTTACGCAAACGGCAAGACCGACGAGTTTGTCGAGCCTGTGGTCTGCTGCCCCGAGGGGCAGATCAACCAGGGCGACAGCGTGATCTTTATGAACTTCCGCCCCGACCGCGCCAGAGAGATGACCTGGGCACTGAACCTTGAGGACTTCGACGGCTTCGAGCGCAAGAAAAAGGTCTTCCCCCTCAGCTATGTCTGCACCGCGCAGTATGACGAGGCGCTGCCCCTGCCCATCGCCTACCCGCCCGAGGTCATCGAGAACACGCTCGGCGACTATGTCAGCGCCCTGGGCCTCAAGCAGTTCCGCGTGGCCGAGACCGAGAAGTATGCCCACGTCACCTTCTTCTTCAACGGCGGCGTTGAGAAGGAGACCGCGGGTGAGGTGCGCTGCCTTGTGCCCTCTCCCAAGGAGTTCCCGACCTACGACCTCATCCCGGAGATGAGCGCCTATAAGGTCTGTGACAAGGTGGTCGAGGCCATCGCCTCCGACAAGTACGGCCTGATCGTCTGCAACTTTGCCAACTGTGACATGGTTGGCCACACCGGCGTGATGGAAGCGGCGATCAAGGCGGTTCAGACCGTCGACGCCTGCATCGGCAGGATCATGGACGAGGTTGCCAGACACCCCGACACCGTCCTGCTCGTCACCGCCGACCACGGCAACGCCGACTGCATGTTCGACGAGGCCACCGGCAAGGTCAACACCGCCCACACCACGAACCCGGTGCCCTTCGTCGTCTGCGAGAAGGGCATCACCCTCAAGCCCGGCAGACTCGCCGACATCGCGCCGACGATCCTGCACGTCATGGGTCTTGCACAACCCAAAGAAATGACCGGCGTGTGCCTGGTTCAGGAGTAAACAACAGCAGCGGCGGCCTGAAAAGGCCGCCGCATTTATAAAGGGACAGGTTATGGAATCAACAACACGGGAAAAGCGCATACGCTGGATCTGGGGTATATGCCTCGTGCTGATGTGGGGCTGTGCCCTGCTGCTGTTCATCAAGACAAACGGGAAGCTGAGCATAGAGGAGCTGCTGCGCTACAAACCGGAAAACCCCTGGCTGGCGGCGCTTGCCATGCTCGGGCTGTACCTTCTCAAGAGCGTGGATTTCCTGATGCATACCGGCGTGCTCTGCGCGATCTCGGCCATCCTGTTCCCGCTGCCGGCGGCCTTTGCCGTCAACCTGATCGGGCTTGCGATCATCTCCGCGGTGCCGTACTTCATCGGAAAGAACCTCGGCGCGCCGATTCTGGCACTGATCCGAAACCGGTATCCCAAGCTGCGGCGGCTTGAAAGCCTGCATGCGCGCGGCGTCTTTTTCTTTGCCGTGCTCCTGCGCTGCGTGGGCGTGCCGGTTTTTGTCGTCGGCGTTTACTTCGGCGCGCGGAAGGACGATTTTGCCCAATACATGGCGGGCTCTGTGCTCGGCATGCTGCCCATGATGATTCCGTTCACCCTTCTGGGCGAAAGCGCCGCAGATTTCACATCTCCGGTCTTCCTCGCCGCGATTGTCACAAGAGTCGTCGTCCTCGTCGGCTCGATCCTGCTGTATCGGCACATGCTGAAAAAGGAGAGCGCATCGCGGGAAAAATGACACGCGAAAACAACAAAACGACAGCCCTCTGTCCGATGCGTCATCGGGACGGGGAGCTGTCGTTTGTTCTATATTCCCGGACCTTACCCGCACAGCTTCTCGGCCAGCATGACCACGAAGTCCTGGACGTTGGTGACGATGCCGCGGGCGGAGAGGCTGCCGCGGTCGGCGAGCTTGTTGATCACGAACTCCGACACGTCCACGCAGTAGAAGTAGACCTGCCTCACCGTGCCGTCGGGCAGGACGCGATAGGAGGGCGTCATGTTGCCCGCCGCGATGGAGTGGAGCATCGTCGCCATGCAGATCATGGTGGTGGCGCTGCGCAGCTCATGGCGCATGCGGTCCTGGGCCTCGTAAACGTCGCCGAAGACCGGGGGCAGGGGGCCGTCGTCCCGGATCGAACCGGCGAGCACATAGGGAACGGCGCACTTTTCACAGGTATAGATGATGCCGTCGTGAATTCCCTCGGTCTCGATGAATTCCCGCACGCCTCCGCAGGCGCGCACGTAGTTGACGGTATCGAGATGGTTGTAGTGCCCGCGGGGGACGGGGCGCTGGGAATAGATATCCTGTCCGAGCGCGGTGCCGAGCCAGGCAGCCTCCAGATCGTGCACGGCCAGCGCGTTGCCCGCGAGGATCGCGTCGACAAAGCCGGCCTCGATGAGTTTTGACATGGCCTGCCGCGCGTCCTTGTCGAAGGCAAAGGCCGGGCCCATGACCCAGACAATTTTTCCGTGCTCCCGCTCATGACGCATAAGCTCATAAAGACCGTCATAGTCGCGGGAGAAGGCGGTCTCGCGGGTGCGGCTCTGCCGGAAGGCGAAGGCCTCGCGCTTTTCACGATCCTCTCCGAAGCCGTCCGGCCAGAGAAGAATACCCTCGCTTCCGTCCTCGCTGCGCCCGACGGCGACAGGCTGGCCGCGCCGCAGGTGCCGGAATTCCACAACCGCGATCCTGCCGTTTTCCAGAACGGCCACACAGTCCATGCGGCTCTCTTCGGCAAGCAGCCAGCCATCCGCGGTCTTGAAGTACTCGGGAAAAATGCTCATCGCATGGTAGCCGGCCGGGGCCACGCCGTCCAAGGGCGCCGGCTCAAACCGGCACAGCGGCGCGTGAACCAGCGCCGGAGCCGAAAAATCCGGCGGCGTGTATTTCCTCAATTGAAACATATCGACACCTCAATAACCTGGCTCTCCCAATGGGAGAGCCAGATTTCCGTTATTACTTTCAGCTCTCGTACCCCATCGGGTTCTTCGACTGCCATGCCCAGGTGTCGCGGCACATGTCGTCGAGGGTGTACTCCGCCTTCCAGCCCAAAAGCTCGGCGCTCTTGTCGGGGCTGGAGTACACGGTGGCGAGGTCGCCGGGGCGGCGGTCGACGATCTCATAGGGGATCTTCACGCCGGTGACGCGCTCGAAAGCATGTACCATGTCCAGCACGCTGTAACCGGTGCCGGTGCCGAGATTGAAGACGTTCTCGCCGCGGTGCTTCATCATGTACTCAATGGCGCAGACATGGCCGCGGGCGAGGTCGACCACGTGGATGTAGTCGCGCACGCCGGTGCCGTCATGGGTGTCGTAGTCGTTGCCGTAGACGCTCAGATGATCGCGGCGGCCGACGGCGACCTGGGCGATGAAGGGCATGAGGTTGTTCGGAATGCCGCGCGGATCCTCGCCGATCATGCCGCTGGAATGGGCGCCGATGGGGTTGAAGTAGCGCAGCAGGGCAACGGAGAAGTCGTCCACGGCTTTGGCGGTGTCGCGCAGGATCTGCTCGGACATGTATTTCGTCCAGCCGTAGGGGTTGGTGCACATGCCGGTTTTGGAGGTCTCGCGCAGGGGCATGTCGTTGTCGCCGGAGTAGACCGTGGCGGAGGAGGAGAACACGATGTCGTGCACGCCGTGATCGCGCATGGCCTCGCAGAGGCGGATCGTGGAATACAGGTTGTTGTCGTAGTATTCCAGCGGCATCGCCACGGATTCACCCACGGCCTTGAGCCCGGCGAAGTGGATGGCGCAGCCGATGTCGTGCTTTTCAAAAATGCGGTCGAGAGCGGCGCGGTCGCGCACGTCGTTTTCGTAGAAAGCCACCTTTTTGCCGGTGATCGCTTCCACGCGCTCGATCGCCTTGGGGTTGGAATTGACCAGGTTGTCGATGACGACGACACCGTAGCCGCGGTTCAAAAGCTCCACGCAGGTATGGCTGCCGATATACCCGGCGCCGCCGGTAACAAGTACGTTCATGTTCGTTCTCCTTTTATGTTATTCTTGGCCTTTCAGCAAGGCATACATTTTCATGTCTTCCGTTTTCCCGTTCTTGACGGCATTGCGGCGCAGCACGCCCTCCAATCGAAAGCCCGCTTTTTCCAGGACCCGGCAGGAGGCGGTGTTGCGCGCAAACGGTTCTGCATAGATCCGCATGATATCCGAATGTGCAAAAACATATTCGCAGGCCTGCTTTACTGCGCTTGTCGCATAGCCGTGTCCCCAGTACGGTTCACCGAGATAATAGCCCAGCTCCGCGGTGCGGGAATGGATGTTCTCACCGCGGAAGACGCCGATGCTCCCGATGGCTTCATCGTCCAGCGTGACGGCAAACGCGAAGCACTTGTCCGGATCGGCCGACAGCATGGCCCGGATATAGTCCTCCGCGTCCTGCTCCGTATAGGGAAAGGGGAGCCCGTCGCGCAGATTGTCCAGAATGTTTGTGTTGTTGAGATTCCGGGACAGGGCCGCTTTGTCTTCAAGCCGCCATTTTCTGATTACGCAGTTCATACACAGGACGTTCGGCGGAACTCAGTCCAGCAGCTTTTCCGGATAGACGCCTTTCTCGCGCATACCCTTGATTGCCGCTTTTACGCTCTCCATATCCTCCTTGTAGGTCATGCCGTACCATTGCTCGTGGCAGGGGAGTACCCGCACGACGGCGCTGCCGTCCTTGATGCAGGCGTTGGTGACGAAGGGCAGGAAGTACTCGGCCTTCAGGGGGTTGACGGGCAGATTCTCGTCCAGCCAGCCGGGAAAGCGCCTGTACAGCTCGTCGAGCATGGAGCGCCCGAAGGCCCAGCAGTTCATGGAGACCTGCGTCTCACCCGGCAGGTCGACCCAGTGCTCACCGTCCTCGGTATAGGCCGCGTCCTCGCCGCGCTTCTCAATATGTACGCGCTCCACCACGTCGGTGAGGCAGCCGTCCACCACCCGGCACACGCCGCGGGAGACGTAGCCGTTTTCCGTCACGGTATTGCGCACGAGGTAGGCGACCATGGCGTGCTCGTTCTCCGGCCTCTCGGCGGCGAGGAAATCGTACAGCGCCTTGTATGCGGTGGGGCCGTAGAAGTCGTCGGCATTGATGACGGCGAAGGGGCCGTCCACCACGCCGCGGCAGCAGAGCACTGCGTGACCCGTGCCCCAGGGCTTGACGCGCCCTTCGGGTACGGAATAGCCCTCCGGCAGCGTGTCGATGCTCTGGAAGACGTATTTCACGTCAAAGTACTTCTCCATGCGCGTCCCGACGGCGGCCTTGAAGTCGGCCTCAATCTCCTTCTTGATGATGAAGGCGACCTTGCGAAAGCCCGCGCGGTAGGCGTCATAAAGCGAAAAATCAATGATGGCGTGTCCGTGCTCGTCCACGGGCATGATCTGCTTGAGCCCGCCGAAACGGCTCCCCATCCCGGCGGCAAGAATGACAAGTGTGGGTTCCTTCATGGCGATACACCTCTGTTAAACAGTGTCATACGAAAATTGCCAAGCTATTATAGCAGGCTTTTTGACTTTTGTATATAGGAAGCGCTGATTAAATCGAAGTGTGCAGCGATTTATTCAGCGTTTCCATAGGATCGAATGAAAAACAGGCATGGATGCTGAAAACAGGCCGGAGCTCCGTATTGAATACCGGGGATTTCCATGTTATACTCAAAATGGTGTGAAATACAGATTTTTCAATGGAGGGACACGCCATGAAAAACACGCTGAGACTTGCGCTGGCTGTGCTGTTCTGCATCGTGCTGTGCCTGGGGATTGGTGCGGACGCCTGGGCGGAGAACTGCACAATCACATTTAGTCCTAATGGTGGATACGGAAGTATGGAACCGCAGTCTTTCATACTTAACGAGCCGTTTGCTATCAATGCAAATGAATTCACACGCACCAACTATGTTTTCGCTGGCTGGTTGGATGAAGAAGGTAATCCTTACACGGATGGGCAAAGGAACGTAAGAATGACGAAGAATCATAACCTTACCGCCCAGTGGAAGAAAGCCTATTACAGCGTAACTTACATCAATCCCGACGACAACACCGGAAAAGCGTATACGAATATTCCTACAAGCAATAAAGTCGAGGTCATTGAGTGCCCGTTTGAGGCGAGGCAGGGCAAGATTTTTGCCGAGTGGAACACAGTTAAGAATCCTACTCTGACAAATCCCGGTGTCAGTTACCAGCCCGGCGAGATGATCGGAACTGAACTGAATGAGATCACAAAAGAACCGAAGGATATCATGCTATACGCAATCTGGAAGGACTACGTTACAGTATACTTCTACCCCGCTGACGGAAGTTATGAAACACAGAATGTCCCTGTGAATACCGACACCAAGCTTACAACCTATAGCGCACTCCTCTTCAAAGATAAGACACCGGAGGGTCAAAACTTCGCCTATTGGGTTGATGCCGTTGGCACGAAGTATTTCAATGGTCAGGAAGTCAATCTTGCGGATAATCTGATACTCGAAGCCGTTTACGGCAATTCCATAGACCTTGTCTATAATGCAAACGGCGGAACCATCACACATGGCGACTCGACCGGCACCTCACTCAGAACCAAAATAGCAAAAGACAGGGAATATCAGTTCTATACAGCGGAGTATCTGCAGTTGAAGCGCAGCGGTTACAAGTTCCTCGGCTGGGCCTTGGGCTCAGGCGCGGATATGCCGAAAACGGGCTGGGAAGTTGAGAATGAGCCGCTCATTGTTGCATTCCCCAACGATACAACGCTCTATGCCGTCTGGGAACAGCTTGACTTTGAGGGTATCGTGACCATCGAGGGCAGCGTAACGTCTGGGAATCCAAACGGCCTTGTGGGCGAGACGCTGACAGCCGATGTAAACGGAGAGAAAGAGTTCTTCGATTACAAATACCAGTGGCTGCGCGACGGCGTGGAGATCTACGGCGCAACAAAGCAGACCTATACCGTGACGGCTGACGACTTTGAACACAGAATCACCTGCCGTGTGACGGCTGTTGACGCAAAGGGCGAAAAGACAAAGCTCAGTATTAACTACAAGGAAATTGAGCTCGAAGCATATACCAAAGAGATCGACATCATTGACAACCTTCCGGACGATGAAGACGACTTCCTCCGCGGCCTCACAAACGGGATGAAGTATTCCTTCAATTCGACCGATCCGAAGGACAGAGAATATGTAGACGATAAGCTTGTCACAATAAACGGCGTTAAGGCGTTCCCGTTTTATAAGCAGGGCACCTACAGATTCTATGATACGGAAGGAACGGTAGAGCAGGGAAGTCTGATCGCAATCGTCGAGGTCAGAAACTGGTGGAGTCTCAGCTATAGCGTCACCAACCGCGTCACGACAAGCTCGTCCTCCAGCTCCAGCAGCAAGAGCTCCAGCAGTTCGAGCAGCACCAGCTCCAGCAGCGGCGGCGGCACGGTACGCATGTATAACGGCGGCACCCAGCTCACCGCGACGTCCAAGGTTACGGATAAGAGCGGAAATGTTATCATCCAGGGCACCGGCACCAATTCCTGGCTGGTGCGCGAGGGCGCGAACACCAATCTGAAGATGGTTGTCACACCTGCCATCGGAAGCTATGGCCATGTCAGCATCAACGGCAGCAGCTACCAA
>ONVI01000016.1 GCA_900321275.1 uncultured Eubacteriales bacterium
GTGCTGAAGCTGAAGGTCGTCAACCTCAAGACCGACCCGCAGCTCATGGGCGCGCTGGGCGCCGCGGAGTATGCCCGTCAGAAGGGCATGGCCAAGAAGTAAACCATCCCGGAAGAAATAAAAAAGGAGAATAAAACAATGTTCGGTATTTTTGAGAAAATTTACGAGTATATCATGGGCCAGTACTATATGTACAAAATCCGCGAAGGACTCAAAAAGGCCCTGCCCTTCCTCATCGGCGCTGTCGTCATTTTCTGCGCGTTCAAAGTCGTAAAGTGCTTCCAAAATTCCTGCGAATGCGAAGAAGCAAGCTCCCTGGCAGAATAAGAAAGGAGCATAAAAGATACTATGTTCAGCATCTTTGAAACGATATACAACCTCATCGCGGGCAGACTCTTCCTGAATAAAATCGGTGAGTTTATCAAAAAGACCGTGCTCGTCCTCGCGGGCGTAATCGCGGTGCTGTTCGTGGTCTATTTCTGGAACCTCGACCAGAAGCTGCTCGGCTGGGCATACAAGCAGGTCAATCTCATTTTCGACAGGAAGAAAGTCGATCAGGTATTTTAATCTATGGAGCTTTATAATTCCCTGATACAGGAAACCAAAGCGCTGACGGACAAGCTTCTGGCGCAGGTCTGGGCTTATGACGAGAAGGCCGCCTGGCCCGAAAACAGCTCCAGCGAGCTGGTGCTCCAGAAGGACGCGGCTTACGAGCTCGGCGCTTCCGGCAAGGGTTCGGCAAACTATGTGCTGTTCACCTCCAATGCGGAGCTGGGCGGCAGGGATCAGGTGATCCTCTGCGGCAAGGATCTCAGGGAGATCAAGGGTGACTGCGACTTTGCCCGCATCGTCATCCTGCACATCGGCGTTTTGGACGATGAGGACGAGGCAGTGTACCGCACGCTCAAGGATATCGAGTTTGCCAAGTACCACGTCTATCCCCAGGGCTATATGGTGCGAATCTCGCCGGAGAGCTACCGTGAGCAGGTGCGCGTCAGTAAAGACGCGATCCGCCGGGGCATCAGCTTCAAGGCCCTCGGCATGGATTATATCCGGGCCTACAAGAAGGACCCGAACGTCATCAGCGCCACCGTGATCTTCCTCACCGATCCCGCGGCTGACTACGCTGCTCTCCGGGCGCTGGCGAAGAAGTCTGCCGACGTGACCGGCACGCTCACCCACATCTTTGAGGGCCTGCCCACGGATTGCTCCGCGTGCGCGCTCAAGGATATCTGCGACGAGGTCGAAGGCATGAAGGAGCTCCACTTCGGCGTCGGCGCGAAGGGCGCGGAGCATAAATAAATTACCAAATAACGCAAAAACAGGACAGCGATCGCTGTCCTGTTTTTGCGCAGCCGGGCGCACCCCTCTGTGCGGTGCCTTTTCCATAAAACACAGTGTTTTATGGAAAAACAGTATTAGTCCGTATAATTTGTGTCGCAGTTGATCGTGATCGTATAGCCCGGATAGAGCGGATCAAGCTCTGCGCGGAGGGCTTCGCAGAGGCCCTGCTTGTCGTGTACGGTGAAATCCGTCACCGCATCGAAGCTCAGAAGCTTCTGCTCGTCATCAAAATAGACGCCGTGGGTGCCGAGGACGCCGGGGTGCTTTTTCGCGGCGGCGTTGATCTTCTCATAATCCGACTGCCGCGCAGAATCGACGGCGTAGAAGCCGACGGTCAGGAAAATGTGGAACTTCTCCAGCACGGCATTCTGGATCGCCTTCGTGAGGCGGTGCAGGCTGCGTCCGTCCATGTCGGCGGAGACCTCCGCGTGAATCGAGCCGATGGCGGAATCCGGGCCGTAGTTGTGCAGGATCAGGTCGTAGGAGCCCAGCACGCCGGGGATGGCGTTCACGGTCTCCTTGATCTCGCGGCTGATTTCGCTGTCGGGGCGCTTGCCCATGATGTCGCTCACGGAATCGAGCAGCATTTCAAGGCCCGCCTTGAGAATAAAAACCGAAATCACCGCGCCGATCCAGCCATCCAGATTGAGCCCGAAGAGCATGTTGATGAGCGCGCCGACCAGCGTCGAGGCGGAGATGACGGCGTCAAAGCTCGCGTCCGCGCCGGAGGCAATGAGCGCCTCGGAATTGTATTTCATGCCCTGAGCCTTGACAAAGCGCCCCAGGAGGAGCTTGACCACGACGGCCACCGCGACGATCACCAGCGTGATGACGCTGTAGTCCGGCGTTTCGGGATGAATGATTTTTTTGACCGACTCTACCAGCGAGGTTGCGCCCGCGGCGAGGACGATGGACGCGATGAGCACGGCGCTGAAATACTCGATGCGCCCGTAGCCGAAGGGGTGCTTGTCGTCCGGGCTGCGCCTGGCCAGCTTCACGCCAAGGATTGTGATGACCGAGCTCAGAGCGTCGGTGAGGTTGTTGACCGCGTCGAGGACGATGGCGATGGAGCTTGAGAGCAGGCCCACCGCCGCTTTGAAGACCGCGAGCAGGAGATTGGCCCCGATGCCGATCAGGCTTGTGCGGGTGATTTGTTTCTCACGGATGTTTGCCGTATCCATAAACTGCCTCCTGTGAATTGCTTTTTCGGCAGTATAGCACAGGATGAGCCCATCGGCAAGCTTGCAGGACGGCGAGAACTGTGGTATAATTCAAAAAAACTGCCGCAGACAGCGGAGCGGGAGGCTGCTATGAAAATTGTGATCGCGGGCGCGGGGAAGGTGGGCTTCACCGTTGCCCAGAGACTGTGCCGTGAGGGGCATGACATCACCCTCATCGACACGCGGCGCGAGCTTCTGGAAAGTGCGTCCAACGCCATGGACGTCATGGGCGTCTGCGGAAGCTGCGCCGCGCCGAGTATCCTGCGCGAGGCGGAGATCAACGAGGCGGATGTTTTCATCGCCGCCACAGGAAACGACGAGGCCAATCTTGTATCCAGTCAGTTTGCGCGCAAAATGGGCGCAAAGCATACGGTCGTGCGGCTCAGGGAACAGGATTACATGGACGATCTGGAAGCGCTTCAACGCTATATGGGGCTGAGCCTGATCATCAACCCCGACTTCGTGACGGCGCAGGAGATTTCCCGCGCGCTCCAGTTTCCGACCGCCACGCAGATTGACTCTTTTCCCGACTGCGAGCTGGAGATCGTGACCTTCCGAATCCCGAAGAGCAGCACGCTGGACGGCGTTACGCTGTTCGACCTGCCGAAGCACCAGAAGCAGAAGGTACTGATCTGCGCTGTCGAGCGGGACGGCAACGTCCGCATCCCAGACGGCAGCTTCGTCCTGCAGGCGGGGGACAGCATCTCCGTGACCGCGCCGCCCAAGGTTCTGCGCAGCTTCTATAAAGAGGCCGAGAGCAATCAGAAGGCGGTTAAGAGCGTGCTGATCCTCGGCGGCAGCCGCATCGCCGTTTATCTCACACAGATGCTGGACAGCACGGGCGTCAAGGTGACCATCATCGAAAACGACCGGGAGCGCGGCAATCAGCTGGCGGAGCTTCTGCAGTACGCGGATGTGGACTGCGGTGACGGAACGGATACGATGGTTCTGGCGCGCAACAGTCTCCAAAACGCGGATGGCTTTGTGGCGCTGACAAACTACGACGAGGACAATATCATCCTCAGTATCTACGCCAAAAAGCACGGAATCGAGAAGGTTGTCTCCAAAGTCAATAACGAGAAATTTACCGATTTGCTGCACGATCTGTTCCCGGATACGACGCTCTCGCCCAAAAACCTGGTGGCGGATCGCATCGCGGGCTACGTCATGGGCATTGCCCACGCGAACGACAGATCCACCATTGAGGCGCTCTACAATCTGGGCAAGGATGTGGTGGCGGCGGAGTTCGTCGTCGGGGCCAAATCTGCCTGCATCGGGAAAACGCTTGCGGAGCTGCGTTTGAAGCCGGGCGTCCTGCTGGCCGCGGTGGTGCGCGACGGAAAGAGCTTTCTGCCCGACGGCAGTACGGCGCTCGCACCGGGCGACAGAGCTGTAGTCGTGACGGCGGGACGGCAGATCTTCAGCCTGGACGAAATTCTGGCCTGAGGTATGTGCTTATGAATTACCGTGTAGTCTCGAATATTCTGGGGAAGGTACTGGTGACGGAGGCAATTTTGCTGCTGCTTCCGATGACTGCCGCGATTTGTTACCGCGAATCCGCGCTGCCCTTCCTTTGGACGATGTTGCCGCTGCTGCTCATCGGCGGAGCGCTCAGTACCGTAAAGCCGAAAAACAGCGACCTCTTTGCCCGCGAGGGCTTTGTGATCGTCGGCCTGAGCTGGGTGCTCATGTCCGCCTTCGGGGCGCTGCCCTTTGTCCTGTCCGGCGATATTCCCCATTACATAGACGCGCTTTTTGAGACCGTCTCCGGCTTTACCACCACCGGGTCGAGCATCCTGGAGAACGTGGAGAACATGAGCCGCGGCGGGAACTTCTGGCGGCTTTTCACCCACTGGGTGGGCGGCATGGGTGTTCTGGTCTTCATCGCGGCCATCCTGCCCGTTTCCGGCGACCACTATATCCACGTTATGCGGGCCGAGGTGCCGGGGCCGACGGTGTCAAAGCTTGTGCCCAAGGCGCGCAAGACCGCCCGCATCCTCTATATGATCTACGCGGGGCTGACGTTTATCGAGATGGTTTTTCTGCTCTTCGGCGGAATGGATTTTTACGACGCCATTCTCCACGCCTTCGCCACGGCGGGCACGGGCGGTTTTTCCACCAAAGCGGCCAGCATTGCCGGCTTCAACAGCGTGTATATCGAGATGGTCGTGGCGACCTTCATGATGCTTTTCGGCGTCAACTTCAACCTCTTCTACTTTATCCTGCTGGGGCAGGGTCTCGCCATTTTCAAGAGCGAGGAGCTGCGCATTTATCTGATCACTATCGCCTCGTCCGTCCTTGCGATTGCGCTGAACATCATGCGGAGCGTTGGCGGCTTTGGCCAGGGACTGCGCTACGCCTATTTCCAGGTCGCCACTGTCATGAGTACCACGGGCTTTGCCACCGCCGACTTTGACAAATGGCCGGAGTTCTCGCGCTGGCTTCTGGTGCTGCTGATGTTCGGGGGCGCCTGCGCCGGTTCTACGGCGGGCGGTCTCAAGCTCTCGCGCGTCATTATCCTTTTCAAGTCCTACCTCTATGAGCTCAAACAGCTCATCCTGCCTACCCGCGTCAAGCGGATCTGGTTTGAGGGCAAGGCCGTCAGCGACCAGACCGTGCGCAGCGTGCTGGTCTACTTCTTTACCTATCTGGCGATCATCGGGATCGGCACGCTGCTGATCGCGCTGGACGAACACGATCTGGTGACAAATCTGACCGCCTCCGTCGCCTGCATGTCCAACATCGGCCCCGGTCTGAACCTGGTCGGCCCGACGGGGAATTTCGCCTTCTTCTCGGTATTCAGCAAGCTGGTGCTGATTTTGGAAATGCTCCTCGGCAGACTGGAAATCTTCCCGGTGCTCTTCCTCTTCGCGCCGAGTGTCTGGAAAAAAAGATAAGGAAGCGCGGTTTATTCAGCGTTTCCCAAAAAAGACTAAAGCCCCTGACCGGCCGGTCAGGGGCTTTCGCGTTTCAATAAAGCTCTTTGAGCTTCGCAATGCAATCAGGACAAACATTCTTTCCGCGATAGTTGACAATCTTTTTTGTACTCTCGCAGAACACGCAAGCCGCCTGATATTTGCGAAGAATAATGCTGTCGCCGTCAACATATATCTCAAGAGAATCCTTCTCCCCAATGTTGAGTGTGCGACGCATTTCAATCGGCAATACGATACGCCCAAGCTCGTCTACTCTTCGTACGATACCAGTGGACTTCACGTAAGCATCCCCTCTCTGCTTTCTGGTAAAGCTACTGAACGAATTAGACCTAAATACTTACAAAGAATGGTAAAAAATTACAAATCCGTAAATATTTATAGCACTTTATATCATTTCTTCGGGAAAAAATCAACCACTTACCGAGAACTTTGTAGAATGTTCATAAAAAGTTCTTGAATTCGGGTATTAAGCGGGTCAAATCGGGAGGATTTTTTGTGTCTTTTGCCATATTTTCCATTTATTTGCTGTCGCTTGCTTCCGCGTTTCTCCTGGGAAATACGGCAGCTGCGGGGGCAGCGGTGCTGGAAGGCGCGGCGGACGCGCTGCGCTTTGCCATGGAGCTTGCGGGGGCGCTGTGTCTGTGGTCGGCGGTGACGGAGCTGCTGGAGAGCGGCGGCGCGGCGGACGCGCTGGCGCGTTTTCTGCGTGTGCCGCTGCGGGCGCTGTTCCCGCGGGGATTTTGCGATCAGGATACCCGGGCAGCGCTGACGGAAAACCTGAGCGCGAATCTGCTGGGACTCGGCAATGCTGCCACGCCCGCCGGAATCCGGGCGGCCAAGGGGCTCTCCCGCCTCGCTGCGGAGAAGGAGCTTCATCTGCTGGTGGTGGTCAACACCGCGTCTATACAGCTCCTGCCGACGACGGCGGCCTCTGTGCGGGCCTCTCTCGGCAGCGCCGCGCCCTTTGACATTACCGGCGCTGTGTGGGTGAGCAGCGCGCTGTCGCTGCTGGCGGGGATTGCGGCGATCAGGCTTCTGGACGGCGGCAAAGCGTGAGAACGATCGGGGAACTGCTTGTGCCGCTGCTGGTTCTGGCGGCGGCGCTCTGCGCGGCTGCACGCGGCGCCGATGTGTATGAGGTGATGGCGGCGGGGGCGAAGAAGGGCCTGCTCACACTTTGGGGGATGCTGCCTTCGCTGCTGGTGATTTTCCCCGCGATCCGTCTGATGCGGGCCTCCGGCCTGCCGGAGCTGCTGAGCGGGCTGCTGCGGCCGGTGTTTACGCTGCTGGGCGTACCGGAAGAGACGGGGCTTTTGATGCTGCTGCGGCCGCTGTCGGGCAGCGCGGCACTTGCCGCGGCGGCGGAGCTCATGCGGATTCATGGCCCGGATTCCCTGATCGGGCGCACGGCGGCGGTGATGCTCGGCTCCAGCGAGACGAGCTTCTATGTCGTCGCGGTCTATTTTGCCGCGGCGAAGGTGCGAAACAGCAGGCGCGTTTTGCCCGCGGCCCTGTTCGCCGACCTGGTCTGCTTTCTGTCCTCTGCCTGGATCTGCCGTCTGCTGTGGGGTTAGGGACTATCCGCGTTTCCTTAAGGCAACACCGCATAATACGTCTGCGGCATCTTCCGGAAAATTTATGCTCTGATTTCGTCACTTTTTCTTGAGGTACACAAAGTACATCTGCGAAAAAGCGCCATCATCAGAACGCAAATTTTCTCGAAATCTGCTCTTGCCGCATTATGCGGTATCGCCTTAAATTGACACGTCAATAATACCCATTGAAAAAAAGCGCAAAACCCTTTATACTACAATAGAGATAGAAGCGACAGACGGTATGGAAGTGCAGGGATACGGCGAAGACGAGGAAAGCCGGAGAAGTGATAAGGTCCGAAAGGGATAAACCAATGGATTTTCAGCATTTTGTGGACGGCGTGGACATGCCCTGCTGTGTGATGTCGGTGCAGAAGACCGCCGAGGATACCTGCGGCGAGATCCGCATCATCGCGGCAAACAGACGGTATAAAAAGACCATGGGCCCCGCCTATTACGACGGCATGCTGTACAGCGAGCTGGTGCCGCAGGACAACAAGTTTGAGGATTACTGCTACCGCGCGGCGATCCTCAAACAGCGCATGCACGCCTATGTGGAGACCAGAGCGCTCGGCTGCTGGACAGACCAGACCCTGATCCCGCTGAGGTCGGACAGGGAGGATCTCGGCTATTGTCAGTTCGTTTTTGAATTTACCCAGCAGGCGCAGGCCGACCGTATGGCCTCCGTGTCCATCGACGCCGCCGAGGCTGTGATCGAGGCCTGCATCAAGCTCGTGGGGACGGACGATATCCAGGCAAACGCCGGGGATGCCCTGGCGGTCATCATGGAGAAGACCGGGGCAAAGGCGGCCCGGATCATGCTGGTCGACCACGAGAAGAAGGCGGCCGTCGTTTTCTGTGATCGCCTGGCTGCCGATGCAACGCCCCCCGCCGAGCGTGCCGTGATCTCCTATGACCTGATCCGGACGTGGGAGGCAATGATCGGCGACAGCAACACGCTGATTATCAAAAACGGAAAGGATCTGGCGGAGCTGTGGGAGAGAAATCCCGTCTGGGCGCAGTCGATACGCGACAGCCGCGTGCAGAGCCTGGTGCTGTCGCCCCTGCGCAGGGAAAAGACGGTTGTGGGCTATCTCTATGTCGTCAACTTTGACGTCAGCCGAGCCGTGGAAGTAAAGGAAATCGTTGAGCTGATGTCGTTCTTCCTGGGCTCCGAGCTTGCCAACCATCTGCTGGTGCAGCGCCTGGAGGAAATCAGCCAGATCGACGTGCTGACGGGCATGAAGAACCGCCGCGCAATGAAGCAACGTATCCGCGCCCTGACCGCGAACAGCCCGGTTCCGCCGTACGGGGTTATCAATATCGACCTGAACGGCCTGAAGATCGTGAACGACCACGATGGCCACGAGGCCGGTGACAGACTGCTCATCCAGGCGGGGGAGCTGCTGGGGAAGGTCTTTTACCACGATGACATTTTCCGTACCGGCGGCGACGAGTTTATCGTCATCATGGACGGAATCAGCCAGGAGACCTTTGAACGGAAAATGCAGCGCCTGCGCCGGGACGCGGAGAAGAACGGGCTCAGCTTCGCCGTGGGCAGCTTCTGGTCGGATGGGTCGGCAGAGATCAAATCCGCCTTCCGCCATGCGGACGAGATGATGTACGCAGACAAGAAGGCCTTCTATGAACAGTACCCGGAGCTCAGAAGATAACAGGCCGCGGCAATAAAAACACCCATCATCGCATCCTGCGGTGATGGGTATTTTTTTACCGGCTGCGGCGGCGCTGTCTGTGGTCGGCGTACATGCGGCTGTCGGCAATACGGCTGTCCGACTCCTGCATGAATTTTTTGAGCCGATCCTCAAAGTCCTGATTCCCGCTGCTCTCCGCGGCGGGAGGAACGACGCCGACTGTGTGCGGCATCGGATGCCGGACAGGCGGCTCCTGCCGTCTGGGACGTGCCTCGGGCTGCGGCGGCTCATCAAGAGCGCGTTTGATGGAAAGATTGATCTTCCCCTCGGGCGTAACGCTCAGCAGCTTGACCTTGACGGTCTGCCCGACCTGTACATGTTCGTTTACGTCGCTTACAAAAGCGTTGGCCACTTCGGAAATGTGAACCAGGCCGCTCTTTCCGCCGGGGAGCGCGACAAACGCCCCGAACTTCGTGATACCGGTAACCTTCCCCTCAAGAATCTCGCCGACTTGCCAATCCATGGACTATCCTCTCTCTGTCTCTGGTCTCCCGCGATCCGGCTTTCCGGATTCGCCTGCCTGCTCAGGGTTCTTCCTGAGCGCCCGATGTGAAACGGAAAATTCTGTCGCCCGGCAGGACGAGACCCAGTCTCTCCCGCGCGAGCGCCTCCAGTTCCTCCGCGCTCCAGCCCTCGCTGATTCTCTGATTCAGCGTGCGGTTTTCCCGCTCGACCGCCTCCAGCCTTGCGCACAGCGACGCCTCTTCCTGCCCTGCGGCATAGAGCGCGCGGCGGGTGGAGGCAAGGCACAGCGCCGCATAAATCAGCAGTGCCGGCAGCACGATCCGGATCAGGGTCTCCCTGGCGTCCGGGGCGTTTCTCCTGCGTGCGGAATCCTGCGCAGAGCCGTCGGAACCGGGGCGGAATTCTGTGCGTGAATACTTTAACATCATATATCAACCAAGCAGATTTTGAAAGAGTTTTTTTACAGAACGGCGAACTTTTTTTGCTGAATCTTGAGTATTTACACAAAACACTCCAATTTTGCGGACGCATGCGTCGAGATGCGGAAGCAGGATGGGACTCAAAAGCTGAAAATAAAGCAACAGACCGAGCAGCGCAAGAAGAACTTCCCCTGCGCCGAGCGTCCCGTTTTCCGATCGCATGGCGAACAGAAAGGCGAGCACGGCGGAGCAGAGGCAGAACAGAAAATCCCAGAATCCGTTTCCGAAGCGACGGCGGATCGGGCGGAGCAGGTCATACAACAGACCGAGCCCCACACCCAGTCCGCAGGCAAGCAGCAGGGAGACGGCCTGCGCGCGGATGCTCAGCTCCATTCAGCCGAACAGCCGCGACCAGAAGCCGCCCTCGGACGTCGGTTCCTCATAACTCAGCTCGCGCAGCTTGCCCCGCACCTCCAACTGCCCGACACTGAGATCAATCCGGTCGATGTGCAGCGCCTCCCCGCGGATTGCCAGCGGCCCCAATGACGTCGCCAGCAAGATGAGGCTGTCGTCAAAGCCGCTTACGTCCGTAACGCCTGTCAGACTGAGCTGCGCCCGATTCTGCATGTTCAGAGAATGCTCCTTCTGTACGCTCTTCTGCGTCTGTTCATATGCCAATGCGCTCACCCCCATGGACAATATATGCTTGTCCGGTGGGAAGTATGACAATACTGATCTTCCATAAAACGCTTGTTTTTCAAGCCTTTTATACGCAGCATACGCTGCGTTTCGCAAAGCCCTTGCTTTGCGAAAGATCAGTATTGCACGGCTTCTTCAATGGCGCCATGCGCCATTGCCTGTGAGCACTGACTCACAGGCAACAAAACGATTTCTGATCGTTTTGTTGAAGAATAGTATAAAAACAATGTCATTCTGAGTGCAGCGAAGAATCTCCCGGTGTTGTGTGTACCACAGGGGATTCTTCGCTGCGCTCAGAATGACACGAAATGACAACGATTCAATAGAAAAACCGGATCACCTGTTCGTCCGCATTCACTTCGGCCTCTGCGCCGAAGGGGAGGATGCAGCGCGGCATGGCGTGACCGATGGAGAGATTGCAGAGGATGGGCTTTGCGGGATCGTCGACCACCTCTTTGAGGATGGCGCGGTACGCCGCGTCATAGGCTTCGTCCATGGGCTTGCCGATGAGCAGGCCGCTGACGGCCTCGAGCACGCCCGCCTCCTTCAGATACAGGAGGCCCTGGCGGTACTTTTCGGGGCTGGGCTTTTCCTCGCTGGACTCCAGCAGAAGGATACGTCCGCGCCAGTCCTCCGCATGGGGGAAAAGACCGTATCTCGCGCAGACGGCGGGGGAGTCGGCATAGCGCCCGCCGTCAAAGTAGTCGAAGATCGTGTCGATGCAACCGCCGAGGATTTTTCCGCGAAAGACCGGGGAACCCTGCACAAGCGCAAAGCCGGTGTTCGGATGGGCGACGGGAGCAACGCCGAGCTGCGTTTCGTCAAAGAGCTCCCGCCCCTCGTACCAGACAGGACTGGGCCGGATCTCGGCAATACGCCCGGTCTCGATGAACTCCTCAAAGTACTGCCGCGAGTAGGGGAGCATCTCCTTGTCCAGCTCACAAAGCTCGGTCAGAAAGGCCTGACCGTAAAAGGAGGGGAGCCCCAGCTTGTGGAGCATGAGGTGGTTGGTCGTCGTGTCCGAGAAGCCGAGGAAGGGCTTCTCGTTTCCCTTTACCGCGGCGGCAAGCTCGCCGTTATCAAAGAGATAAGGCAGAAGACGGTAGGTGTCGTCCCCGCCGATGGCGGTCATGATGAGGTCGACCTCCGGATCGCGGAAGGCCTCACAGAAATCGGCGGCGCGGGCCTCGGGATGGCGGCTGAGATAATCCGTCCCCATGAGGGCGTGGCTCGAAAACTTTACCTTGAGCCCGCAGGCCTCGAGGCGCTTCAGGCCGAGATCCAGCTCGTGCTTCACAAAGCGCTCGCCAAGGATACCGGCGGAGAGGCTGACGATGCAGACTGTTTTGATTTTGCTCATACCATCTTTTCCTGCTTCACCTTGTGGTCGATGACGTGGCGGGAGGCGAGCTCCCTGTGTACGTCCTCCACGCTGATTCCGGCCTCGACCATCAGCACCATCACATGGTAGGCCAGATCCGCGATCTCATAGACCGTCTCGCGTTTGTCCTGCGCCTTGCCCGCGATGATGACCTCGGTGCACTCCTCGCCCACCTTTTTGAGGATCTTGTCGAGCCCCTTTTCAAACAGATAGCTGGTATACGAGCCCTCGGGCATGTCGCGTTTGCGGCCCTCCAGCAGCTCATACAGGCCCTCAAGGGAAAACTCGCTGCGTTCATCGCTGTGCCAGACGGGGTTTTCAAAGCAGGAGAAGCTGCCGAGATGGCAGGCGGGGCCGTCCGGCTCCACCACGACGACGAGGGCATCCTTATCGCA
This sequence comes from uncultured Eubacteriales bacterium, assembly GCA_900321275.1. GTDB lineage: Bacteria > Bacillota > Clostridia > Oscillospirales > Oscillospiraceae > Limivicinus. Next base: position 12,164 of record ONVI01000016.1, read on the forward strand.
GTCGGCGGTGATGGAGACAATGTGCTGGTAATTCCCGCTGGTCTCGCCCTTGAGCCAGAGCTCCTGACGGGAGCGGGAGAAGAAGCAGCTCAGCTCTTTTTCCATGGAGATTTGCAGGCTCTCCCTGTTCATATACGCGAGTGTCAGCACCTTCTTCGTGACGGAATCCACCACGATTGCGGGAATAAGGCCCTTTTCGTCAAATTTGAGTTCGTCGATGTTTACCATGATTATACCTCTCGTACCGGAATATTGTGCGCCTTGAGCGCCTGTTTCAGCGCGGGGATCGTGACCTCGCCGTAGTGGAAGATGGAGGCGGCAAGACCCGCGTCCACCCTGGGGAGCGTTTGAAAGAGCGTGACGAAATCCTCAATGCAGCCTGCGCCGCCGCTGGCGATCACGGGAACGGAGACGGCAGAACACACCGCGTCCAGCATTTCGAGATCGAAGCCTTTTTTCACGCCGTCGGTGTCGATAGAGTTGAGGACGATTTCGCCCGCGCCGAGCTCCACGCCCTTTTTGATCCAGGCGATGGCCTCCATGCCGGTATTTTCGCGCCCGCCCTTGGCAAAAACGCGGAATACCCCGTCCACGCGCTTGACGTCCGCCGAGAGTACCACGCACTGGTCGCCGTAACGCTTGGCGGCCTCGAAGATGAGGCGGGGGTCGCGGATCGCGCCGGAGTTGACGCTGACCTTGTCGGCCCCGCATTTGAGGACGCGGTCAAAGTCGTCGACCGTGTTGATGCCGCCGCCCACCGTGAGGGGGATGAAAATCGTGCGGGCAACCTCGGTGAGGATGTCGGTGAAGAGGCGCCGCCCCTCTGCAGAGGCGGTGATGTCATAGAAGACCAGCTCGTCCGCGCCGTTGTCGCTGTAGTATTTCCCCAGCTCCACGGGGGAACTCACGTCGTTTAGCCCCTGAAAATTCACGCCCTTGACGACACGGCCGTCCTTGACGTCGAGACAGGGGATGATGCGTTTTGTAATCATGTCGCCGCTCCGATCGCTTCCCGGAGGTCGATGGCCCCGGTATAATACGCCTTGCCGATGATCGCGCCGCAGAGATTCAGCGCGCGCAGGGCTTTGATATCCTCAAGTGTCGAGACGCCGCCGGAGGCGATGATGTCAAGGTTGAGCGCCTTCGACAGCTCCCCGTACAGGGCGCGGTTCGTGCCCTGCATGGCGCCGTCTTTGGAGACGTCCGTGCAGATAATGGTCCGTACGCCGATTTTCTGCAGCTCCCGGCAGAAGTCGAAGGCGTCGAAGGCAGACTTCTCCGTCCAGCCCCGGATGGCCACTTTGCCGTCCCTGATATCCACGCCGACGGAGATCTTTTCCCCGTATTTGGAGACGGCCGCGCGGAGGAAGGTCGGATCGGTGACGGCGGCGGTGCCGAGGATCACACGGTCGATCCCGGCGTCAAGACAGCGCGCCGCAATGTCCATGCTGCGAATGCCGCCGCCCACCTCGATAAAGAGCGGGACGGCCGCGCGGATGCGGCGGATGGTCTCGAGATTCGGGGTCTCCCCCGTCTTCGCGCCCTCGAGATCGACGAGGTGCATGTGCGTCGCGCCCGCCGCGCGGAAGGCCTCCGCAAGCTCGGACGGGTTTTCGCTGTAGACGGTCATCTGGCTGTAGTCACCCTTGTAGAGGCGCACGGCCTTGCCGTCGTACAGGTCGATGGCAGGGAAGATCAGCATAGGTTTCCCTCCTCGCAGAACGCTTTCAGAATATGCAGTCCCACCTTGCCGCTCTTTTCCGGGTGGAACTGACAGCCGCAGACATTCCCGCGCTGCACGGCGGCAGTGAGCAGCGCGCCGTATTCGGCGTTTGCGATCACGTCGGGCTCGCAGTTAGCGGCGTAGAAGGAATGGACAAAATAGACGCAGTCGCCCTCTTTGATATACTGGAAGAGGGGACTTTTGTTTTCGGTAAAGCGCAGGGCGTTCCAGCCGATGTGCGGGATTTTGAGCCCTGCCGGGATGACCTCCGCGATGGGGCGCACCTCGCCGGGAATAAGACCGAGTCCGTCATGCTCGCCGTATTCATAGCCCTTATCGAACAGAAGCTGCATACCGAGGCAGATGCCCATGAGAGGCTTGCCGCGCCGCGCCTCTTCGATCACAACCTGATCCAGGCCGGTTGCGCGCAGTTTGTCCGCCGCGTCCCCGAAAGCGCCGACGCCGGGCAGGAGGATCTTGTCGGCTTTGCGCAGCGTATCCGCGTCCCCGGTGACAACAGCCTCATGGCCGATGGCGGCGAAGGAGCTTTTGAGCGAGAAGAGATTGCCCACGCCGTAGTCCACAATGGCGATCATCCCAGAACCCCCTTGGTGGAGGGCAGCTCGTCCGCGCAGGCGGGGTCGATGGCGACGGCCTTGCGCAGGGAGCGGGCGAAGGACTTGAAGCAGCCCTCAATGATGTGGTGGCTGTTGCGCCCGGCAAGCTCCCGGATGTGCAGGGTAATCCCGGCGTTTGCGCAGAAAGCGGTGAAGAATTCCTCCACCAGCTCGGTATCAAACGCGCCGACCTTTTCCGTGGGAATCGGCAGGTCAAAGCAGAGAAAGCTCCGGCCCGAGACGTCCACCGCCGTGAGGATCAGGGCCTCGTCCATGGGAAGCGTGGTATCTCCGTAACGGACGATGCCGCGCTTGTCGTCCAGGGCCTCCTTCACGGCGCGGCCGAGGCAGATGCCGATATCCTCGACGCTGTGGTGGTCGTCCACCCCGGTGTCCCCGGCGCAGGAGAGCGTCAGGTCGAAGCGCCCGTGGCGGGCAAAGAGCGTGAGCATGTGGTCGAGAAAGCCGACACCGGAGCGCACGTCGCTCTCTCCCGTGCCGTCCAGGTTCAAGGTGAGCCGAATGTCGGTCTCCGCGGTCTTGCGGCTGATTGCGGCGCTTCTCATGGCTTTTCCTCCAGAATCTCACGGATGTTTCGGAGCAGGATATCCATCTGCTCTCTCGTCCCGATGGTGATGCGGTTCCAGGCGCTGATCTCAGGCTTGTCAAAGTGGCGGATCAGGATGTTGCGCGCTTTGAGCTTTGCGTACAGCTCCCCGCCGTCGATCCTGCCGCTTCTGGCAAAGATGAAGTTTGCCGAGGAGGGCAGCACCGTAAAGCCCAGACTTTCAAGCTCCGCAACCGTCCAGGCGCGGTTTTCCATGATCGTGCGGCAGTTTTTGCGGGTGGTCTCCTTGTCCAGCAGCACGCCGAGGCCGAGGGCCAGGGTCATGGAGTTGACGTTGTATGGGTTCGTGGAATAGCGGATGGTGTTGAGATCCGCAATCAGCGCCTCACTGCCCGCCGCGAAGCCGAGGCGCGCGCCCGCCATGGAGCGGGACTTGGAGAAGGTCTGGATCACCAGCAGGTTGTCATATTTCTGAATCAGGGGGATGCAGGTCTCACCGCCGAAATCCACATAGGCTTCGTCGATGACCACAACGCTGTCGGGATTGCGCTTGACGATCTCATCCACCTGCGCCCTCGTCAGCGCCATGCCGGTGGGGGCGTTGGGGTTGGCGATGAAGATCGTCCTGCCGAGATTGAAGTAATCCTCGGGCGCGATGCTGAAATCCTCCCGCAGAGGGATTTCCAGATACGGAACATGATTGAGTTCGGCATACACCGGGTAGAAGCCGTAGCTGATATTCGGGAAGGCCGCCTGCTTTTGATCGTCGCAGAAGGCCATGAAGGCAAAATTCAAAAGCTCGTCCGAGCCGTTGCCGAGCACAAAGTTGTCCGGGCTGATCCCGTAAAGCCCGGCCAGCCTGCCGCGGATATCGACAAACTGAAGCTCCGGGTAGAGGTTCAGCGGACGGGTATTCTCGGCCGCGAAGCGCAGCGCCTTTTCCGACGGGGGGAAGGGGCATTCGTTGGTGTTGAGCTTGGTGACGTTCAGAACCTTCGGCTGCTCGCCGGGGGTGTAGGGCACCAGACTTGCGTGACGGCTGCTGAAAAAGCGGCTCATTTCGTCTCCTCCTCTTCCAGACGGATCAGGGCGCTTTTCGCGTGACCGGTCAGACCCTCTTTATACGCGAAGCGCGCGATCTCCGGCGCGAGCTTTTTAAAGGCCTCCGCCGGGTAATAGGTGTACTGGATCTTTTTCATGAAATCGTCCACGCCGAGCGGACTGCCGAAGCGCGCCGTGCCGGTGGTGGGCAGGGTGTGGTTCGTGCCGCCGAGATAGTCGCCCAGCGGCTCCGGGCAGTTCTTGCCGAGGAAGACCGAGCCCGCGTTCTTTACATCGTCGAGATAGTCGAAGGGATTGTCCACGAAAATCTCCAGATGCTCGGGCGCGACGGCGTTGGCAATCTCCATGGCGCGGCGGAGGTTCGCCGCGACAATGATCTTGCCGTTGTCGTCGATGGAGGGGCGGGCGATGGAAACGCGCTCAAGCGCGGCAAGCTGGATCTCAATCTCAGCCTGCACCGCTTTGGCCAGCGCCTCGCTGTCGGTGACGAGGACGCAGCAGCTCAGCACGTCATGCTCCGCCTGGGCCAGCATGTCGGCGGCGATATGGCGGGGATTGCCCGTTTCATCCGCGACCACCAGAACCTCGCTCGGCCCGGCGATGGTGTCGATGGCGACCTTGCCGTACACCTGGCGCTTGGCCTCCGCGACGAAGGCGTTGCCGGGGCCGACGATCTTGTCCACGCAGGGGACGGTCCCGGTGCCGTAGGCCATGGCCGCGATCGCCTGCGCGCCGCCGATCTTGTAAATGCGGTCGACCCCCGCGATTTTCGCCGCGGCCAGAATGGCGGCGTTGACCTTCCCGTCCGGGCGGCAAGGGGTGCACATGATGATCTCCGAGCAGCCCGCGATCTTGGCGGGCACCGCGTCCATCATCACCGTGGAGGGGTAGGGGGCGGTTCCGGCGGGGACGTAGAGGCCCGCCCTCTCAATGGGCAGGAGCTTCATTCCCAGCACCGCGCCGCCGGGACGGGTGAAGGACCAGCTTTGGCTGCGCTGCTTTTCGTGGTATTCGCGGATGTTTCGCTCCGCAAGGCGCAGGGTGTCGAGAAATTCCGGCTCGGTCTCCGCCATGGCCTCTTCGATTTCCGCCTCGCTGACAAGAAGGCTGTCGAGCTTTGCGTGGTCGAATTTCTCGGTATACTTCAAAACCGCCGCGTCGCCGTTTTGCTCCACATCGGCGAGAATCTCCGCGACGACGCCCGCCACGTCGAACTTCGGCGCGTTTCGTTTCAGGAGCTCGGAATCCTTGAGCTCGCCGTCCTGATAGATACGGATCATGGCTTTACCTCCTGCGCAAGACCGCCCGTGAGTTCGTCGATGCGGGGGCGGTGAAATACAAAGCTCGCCCTGTTGGCGATGAGCCGCGCACTGATGGGGACGATGGTCTCCAGCACGGCAAGGTCGTTTTCTCTCAGCGTCGCGCCGGTCTCTACAATGTCCACGATTACGTCCGACAGCCCCAGAATCGGCGCCAGCTCGATGGAGCCGTTGAGCGGAATGATGTCAATATCCCGTCCGAGGGAGGCGTAATAACCGGAGGCGATGTTGGTAAACTTCGTCGCCACCCGGAGCGTTTTTGCGGGATCGTCGTGAAAGACCTTCGGCCCCGCCACGCACATGCGGCACTTGCCGACGTTGAGATCCAGCAGCTCGTACACGTCCGGCGTGTACTCCAGCAGGATGTCCTTGCCGGCCACGCCGACATCCGCCGCGCCGCGCTCGACATAGATCGCCACGTCCGAGGGCTTGACCCAGAAGTAGCGCAGTCCCAGGGCCTCATTTTCAAAATACAGCTTCCGGTTTTCCTCCCGGATTGAGGGGCACTCAAAGCCCGCGCGCTCAAACATGCCATAGACCTTTTCGCCGAGCCGCCCCTTGGGAAGCGCAATATTAAGCATTGTCGCGCACCTCCTCCAGCCGTTCCAGCTTATCCAGATAGCAGGCAAAGCCGATGCCGGAGCCGGGTTTGCCCATGCGGTGCAGCAGACGGTCATAGGAACCGCCGGACAGCACGCTTGACGGGACGCCGCGCACAAAACCTTGGAAGGCGATGCCGTTGTAGTAGCGCATATCGCCGAGGACGGAAAAGTCCAAAATCACGCGCCCCTCCGCCTCCGGCGGGAGCGCCGCGTCCAGGCGGGCGAGATTGCTGAGCTCAGATTCCGGACAGCCGATAGCTTTCAGCTCCGCCAGCGCATCCCGCGGGGAACCGCCGCAGAGCGTCAGGCGCTCAAGCCGCAGCGCGTCCCTGGACTTTACGCCCGCGCCCTCGCAGACCGCCCGCAGCTCATGCGGATTTTTCTCCCCCATGCAGCGCAGCACCGCGCGCCGCGTGTCGCCTTCGAGCTTCAAGTCGTCCAGCATATTCTCCACAACGCCGAGCAGGGACACGCACAGGCGGTAATTCCCGGAAATCAGGCGCAGACTCTCCGTCGCAAGCGTGAGCACCTCAGCGACACAGCGCTCATCCACCGCGCCGAGACATTCCAGACCGGCCTGTCGGATCTCCCGGAAGCGGCGCGAGGTCTCGGACACGCGGAAGACGTTTTCATCGTAATAGAGCTTCTGCACCTGCCCGGGCGCGGGGCGGGAGGAGCGCACGATGGAGAGCGTCACGTCCGGCTTTAAGGCCATGAGCTTTCCGTTGGTGTCGGTGAAGGTGATGACCTCCGGCGAGAGCAGGAAGTCCTTGTTTTTTACATACAGCTCATACTCCTCAAACTTGCTCATCCTGTAGGGGAGATAGCCCCGGCTGTGGTAGAGCGCGCGGAGGGCGAAGCTGATTGACTCCTCATGTTTGAGGATTTCAGGTTCGATGGTCATGACAGACCTCCGGTTTTTAGATTGCTTTAGCATATTAGCACATTACCAAACTAAAGTAAAGACTTTTTTATTCGGTTTTCCGCGGAATCGACAGCGCTGAAAAATTTCTTCTATCATACCCTTTTCCGCGGGAATATGCAATGCGCTTTTTCAGAGAATAGTCCCGGTTTGTATTGCTCCCCCAATAAATTCTTGCATTTGTTGGGGGGCAATTTTGCCATGTTTCGCGCTTGCCCCGCCAGGGGCGAGCGAAACGGCAATTAAAATATTATTATTTATTGATGTGCCTGCATACGTCGCTGTCTTGATACAGCGTTTCCCAAGATAAAATTGGCACATCAAAAATGGCATATCAAAAAAATCGGGGCTTGTCATGTCGGGACTTTCCTTGTATAATAAACAGACTTGAAGATTTTCAGATATAAATAAGGAGTTTTCACCATGGCCAGGAATGACAGGCGGCGCTTCGGCGACCGCAAGGACGGACGGCTGATCCGATCCCTGCCCGCCTTTTCAAGATTTATCCCCTATATCATGCCTACCCGCAACGATGCGACCAATCTCTATGAAGAGAGCATGGAGGTCAGCGACGTCGACCGTCGGCTGCGGAGGCTGCGTGTGGAGGGCTACAAGGGCATCGGCATCCTGCACTTTATGATCGCGGCCTATATCCGGCTGGTCTCCATGCTGCCGGGCCTCAACCGCTTTGTCGTCGGACGGCGGATCTACGCGGCAAACGACATCGTCGTCGTCATGACAGTCAAGCGCGCCCTCGCCATTGACGCCACCGAGACCACGATCAAGGTACACTTCGACCCGACCGACACGATCTTCGATGTCTACCGGAAGCTGAACGAGAAGATCGACGAGATCAAGGCCACCGATGAGCACAACAATACCGAGGATGTGGCTGAGGCGCTCAGCCGCCTGCCGCGCATTATCCTGCGCCTTGCCATCCGAATCCTGCGGATGATGGACTACTTCGGCTGGATTCCCGAGAGCTTGACGGAGGCAAGCCCCTTCCACGGCTCCATGATCATCACGGATCTGGGCTCGCTGAGGATCAAGCCGGTCTACCACCATATCTACAATTTCGGCACGCTGCCCGTCTTTATCGCCTTCGGCGCGAAGCACCACGTCTACGAGCTGGATCGCCACGGCAATATGGTCGACAAAAAGTACGTCGACTGCAAGTTCTCCCTGGACGAGCGCACCGTGGACGGGCACTACTACGCGCAGGCTTTCCAGGCGCTGCGCTATATCTTCCAGCACCCTGAGATCCTGGAGCAGCCGCCCACGCGCGTGGTGGACGATATCTACTGAAAAAGTTCATAAAAAGGAAACCGCCCCGACAGCATCGTCGGGGCGGTAAAACGTGACACACACCTTTTTCACTATATGCGATATTGTTCAAAATGTCAATAGCATGCGGCACTCAAAACGAAAAATTGAAGTATTTTTGTGTGGTACGCACAAAAACGGCGCTGAGGTTTCAGATACTATCCCATCTTGCAAAAGGGGCGTCCCTCTGCTATATTATAACCAGAAAGGGAAATCAAAAATTCCACTTTCCTCTATCCCCGGATCGAACATCGGAGCGATCGAACATGGGGAGTGCACTGCAGGCCCAAAATACGGAGGAGGACAACAGCCACTTTGTTGATCCCACATTCGGGAGTATCGTTAAAACGATTACAAGCTGTGTGCTGGAGAAAATGGTCCCGTTGGCGAGGCAGTGCTCCGAAATACGAAGAAAGAGAGGTAACCACGATGTTAGATACTAAGAATTCAATGAAATGACCCTTGACTGCAGAAGAGGCGAACGGGAAAAAATCGCCGCAGTCAAGGGTTGTTTCTATTTTAACAGTATTTTATTGTGCTGCCGCGGTGTTGACCGGGCGGCGTTTTTTTATATAAACTGCACGTCATCCTGCGCGAAGCGAGGGGATCTCCCGGTATCAAGCGTTTCATACGGGATCCTTCGCCTCGCGCAGGATGATGTAATATTTACGCCAGGTTTCCCGTGGCGTACATGGTCGCGGTGAGGGCGACGATCGGGGCGGTCTCGCAGCGGAGAATCCGCTCGCCCATGGAGCAGACGTGCAGGCCGCAGATCCTGGCAAGCTTTGCCTCAAATTCGGCAAAGCCGCCCTCCGGGCCGGTGATGATGGCGGCGGTCTGCGCGTTTTTATTTGCGTCGAGCACCGCGTTGAGCGCCTCACGCTCGCCGGTCTCGTACATGAACAGGCCGAGCTCCTTCTTCACCGCAATATCCAGGGCCCGCGCAAACTCGCCCGCCCAGCCGACCTGGGGGATGATGCCGCGGCCGGACTGCTTGGCGGCTTCCTCGGCGATGCGCTGCCAGCGGGGCAGCTTCTTCTCCGGATCCTCCGGCCGGGCGACGCAGCGCTCACAATTGAAGAACAGGATCTCGTGCGCGCCGGCTTCCACACCCTTCTGAATGATATAATCCACGCGGTCCCCCTTGGGCAGACCGCACAGCAGCGTGACCTTGACGCTCGGCTCCGCGGGGCAGGGGACGACCTCCAGCACCTCGGCCTCGGCCTGCTCCTTGTCGGCATAGACGAGGCGGCACTTGTAATCCGTCCCCTCGCCGTCGCAGATGATGACATCCTCGCCCGGGCGCAGACGCAGCACCCTGACATGCTCGGCGTCGCGGCCGGTGATGATGGCCGTGCCGCCCATGATATTGGTACCCGCCATAAAAAATCTTGCCATAGCTGTATCCTCCGAAATGCTTCTGCCATAGAACGCATAAACAATATATCTGTGTCACATACATGGACAAAAGATCCTTCGCTGCGCTCAGGATGACAAGGATGGGGTAATTATCTCATATTTTGCACAGCTTTGCAAGAGCGGGCGTAGAATGGAGCGGTGATGTTCCTTTGAAAAACGAGTTTCGCAATCAGGACTGGGAGCGGCGGCTGCGCCCCTTCCCGGACGTATGGGAGCGTGTGCACGGCGCAAACGGCGGAAGACCGCTGCCTCCGCCGCCTCCGCCAATGTTTGGGCCTCCGCCTCCGCCGCCGATTATGGGGCCGCCGCCCCCTCCGCCTCCGTTCATGCCGGGGCGGGGCTGCTGCTCCAGGGCGGTACGGTTTAACCCGCACGGGAGAAGATAGAAACCGGGTGCGCTGCAAAATGCCCTGTCATGGAAAGACAGGTTCGGAAGCAGGGGCGAAGAAGGTTCCGCTTTCCAATTTCTCCATCAGCTCTCCCCATAATTCTACGATGCGAAAGCGAAGCTGCCAGCCGTCGGCGCGGGTGATGAGGGCGTAGTCCTCCGGGTTCATCACGGGGCGCAGAGCCTCCCGCTGCACTGCCGAGAGGCAGACCGGCGGGAAGACAACGCACCACCAGTTGCAGCCCTCACCCTCGCCCAGCACCACGCGGAGCGAACGGTAACGCCCGGCAGGGAGCGAAAAGCCCGCATAGTCGCGGGTAGGGTAGCGCTCCTCACCCAGCGTGACGCGCACCCGCCGCCCCTCGGCGGCGCCCTCCGCGGCGGCGCGGACGTCTTCAAGCGAGGCCTCCAGAATCGTCCCGGCCTCGTCGACGCTTTTTGCGTCAAGGAGACGGGGCGAGAGAACTTCCAGCACCGCGTCTCGCACGCGCAGCTTGACGGTCTGCTCCGCGGGCGCATCCGAGACGGCCAGCACATGTAGGCGCACAAGCTGCCCGGCGATGGAGTTCTCCCGCCCCTGTGCCCAGAGACCGGTCAGAAGGCACACGCAGAGCGTGATCAGCGCCGAGAGCTCCCAGATGTAAAGATGTCTGCCTTTATCCATGAAAAAAACCGCCCTTTCGTATGTTTGCATCCTCTTTCCTGAAAGAGGAATGCCTGTGCATACAGTATGGGCGGTTTTTTGCGGTTCTAAACCTGGGGGCGTCTCCGTTCAGTTTGTCCTTCCCACGCAGACGGCCTTTTCGCAGAAGCCGTATTCCTTGCGCAGTTCACGGATCGCCTTGTCCGGCGCAGCGCCGGGGCGGAAGACGCCGAAGACCGCGGAGCCCGTGCCGGTCATCATCGCGCCCAGCGCCCCGTGATCCAGCAGGCGGCCTTTGATCTCCCGCACGGTGCGGAGCCGACGGTCATCCACATCCTCAAAGACGTTGTATATCCGGCGGCAGATCTGCTCCAGATCCCCGGCGTGCAGGGCCTCCACGATCCCGGCGGTGTCGGGGTGGCAGCGGGCGCTGCATTGATCCAGCTTTCGGAACAACTCCGGCGTGGAGACGGAGAAATCCGGCTTGCAGATGATGAATTCGCAGTCCGGCATGTCCGGCAGGGATTCAAGCTTCTCCCCGCGCCCGGTGGCGAGGGCCGTGCCGCCGCGCACGCAGAAAGGTACGTCCGACCCGACGGAGGCCGAGAGCGTCTCCAGTTCCTCCGGCGAGAGGGCACCGTAGTGATGATTCAGGGCGCGCAGCACCGCCGCCGCGTCTGAGGAGCCGCCGCCCATCCCTGCGCCCACGGGAACGCGCTTAAAAAGCGTGATGAGCATGCCCTGCCCCTCCTGCCCGGCGGCCTTGAGATAGGCAAGGGCTGCGCGCACGGCAAGGTTGCGCTCGTCCCCCGGGACAAAGCGGAGATTGCTTTTGGCCTGGACGCGGCCGGAGTCGTCGAAGCGTATCTCTATATCATCGCAGAGGGAGACGGTCTGCATGACCATCAACATATCGTGGTAGCCGTCGGCGCGGCGCTCCGCCACGTCAAGAGAGATATTGAGCTTGGCGTATGCCTTTTCCTGTAGAATATCCAATCCGTTATTCCTCCGATTGCTGAAATGCCTCCCGCTGTGAGAGAGCCCGATTACCCCTGCAGATACACCCGCAGCTCGTACGGTCTCGCGGTGAAGCCGTTGCCGATGTTGAAGCAGGTCTCGTAATTGTTCAGCACAAGGCGCCACTTATCGAGATCGATGTCATCCGGGGCGTTGAAGCGCTGGAGCTCGTCCGAAAAGCTGCAGATCACCAGCAGACGCTGTTCAAAATCCCGGCGCTCGTAAACGTAGAAATGCTTGTCACGGGGGTAGTACTCCCGATAATCGCCGCGGCGCACCACCGGGGTGGCCTTGCGGAAGGCGATGAGCTTCCGATAGAAGTGGAGCAGGGAGTTGGAATCACGCTCCTCAAGGCGGACGTTGACCTCATAGTAGTTGCCGTTGACGAAGAACCAGGGCCTGCCGGTGGTAAAGCCAGCGTTGGGCCCGTCGTCCCACTGCATGGGGGTGCGGGCGTTTTCGCGCGTACCCTGCTGGATGATGGACAGCACCTTTTTCTGCGGCAGGAACTTCGAGAGGATGCGGGCGGAGTTGTAGGTCATGACGTCCTTGTACATGTCCAGCTCCGGCAGGGGCATGTTGGTCATGCCGATCTCCTGCCCCTGGTAGATAAAGGGCGTGCCCTTCTGCAGCATGTACATGGCGGCCAGCATCTTCCCGCTCTCGGTGCGGTATTTCTCGCTGCCGTAGCGGCTGATGATGCGGGGATGGTCGTGATTTTCAATATACAGGGCGTTCCAGCCCCGGCCCGCCAGCTTGTACTGCCACTCGCTGAAGGCCTTTTTCATTTTGACCAGATTGAAGGGGCGGCGTATCGTGTCGAAGATGAAGCAGTCCGCCTCCATGTGGGAGAAGGCGATCATCTCATCAAGCACCTGATCCGGCCCCTCGGTCACGTAGCGCAGGGCGGTGTCGGGGTCGGTCATGGGACTTTCGCCCACAATGAAGCAGTCGTACTGACTGAGCACATCGCGCTTGAATTCCCGCAGATACTCGCGGGCTTCGGGCCGGTTGGAGTAGTGCCGCAGACCGTTTCCCACCGGAAGCTTCGGATAGACGCTGGGCAGGCCGGGGGTTTTGGAGATGAAGGTGATGACATCCTCGCGGAAGCCGTCCACCCCCATGTCCAGCCAGAAGCGCAGAATACGCTTGACCTCATCCCGCACTTTGGGATTGTCCATGTTCAGATCCGGCTGCTTCTTGGCGAACAGATGCAGATAGTACTCATCGAGATGGCTGTCATACTCCCAGGCTTCGCCCTCAAAGATACTGGTCCAGTTGTTGGGCGGCAGCGCCCTGCCCCCCGGGCCGCGCTTGCCGGAGCGCCAGTAATAGTAATTGTGATAAGGATTGTCGCGACTCTTGCGGCTTTCGATGAACCAGGGATGCTCGTCCGAGGTGTGGTTGATCACAAGGTCCATGAACACACGCAGCCCGCGGTCGTGCGCCTCCTTGAGAACGCGCTTGAAAACAGTGAGGTCGCCGAAGTCCGGGTGGATGTCCATGTAATCGGAGATGTCGTAGCCCCAGTCGGCGTTGGGGGAGGGGTAGAGCGGCGAGAACCAGATCGCGTCCACGCCGAGGCTCTTGATATAATCCAGGCGGTACAGCACGCCGTAGAGGTCGCCGATCCCGTCGCCGTTGCCGTCGCAGAAGCTCCGGGGCCAGATGTGGTAGACGACCATATCCTTGTACCAGGGAGTAAAAGCCATTACGTACCCTCCTTACTCTCCGAGCGCGTCATTCTGAAGCGTGAAGCGGGGAAGAATCAAGGAGATCCTTCACTGACGCGAAGCCATGACACGGGGATTGAAGCGTTTCCTATATATTAACACAGTCGGGAGCAAATGCCAACAAAAGGCGGGAACTTTTTTTCGACTCCCGCGTCCTATCCCATGTAAGGAACATTTTCCCATGAGCGCAAATCTGTTGACAAAAGGCGGTTTTTGTGCCATCATTTTCAGTGGAATGAAGGTACAAAACGCCGGCGTCCGCACTGCGCGGCACGGTATTTCTTTGAGAGCCCGGCTTCGTGCCGGCTTCGGAAAGGATAAGCTATGAAAAAGAAGAAACTGCTTGCGGCGGCGCTTGCGCTGCTGCTGACGCTGTCGCTGGCGCCCCTCGCGCTGGCGGCGGAGCTGCCCTTCCCGGCGGATTGGTTTTCGGGCATCGGGGGCTTTTCCCTGCGGAATCTGATCGACGGGAACAGCGACAGCATCGAGATCGGAAACAGTACGTTCCCGCTGGAAAACGTCCTTTTTGTCGAATGCGTCGTGGATGAGAAAACGGAGCTCTGCGTCTGCGAGACCGTGGAAAACGCCATGGTGGTCGACGAGAACACCCTGCCTGACGGCTGCAAGGTCGAGATCCGCAAGGAAAAAGTCAGGATACCCGACGCGAAGGACGGTCTCGAGGTCGCCGAGGAAATCCGCCTGGAAAAGGCCGGGCGGAAGCCGGAGCCGAAGAAGAATGAAATCGACCCCGCAGACAGGGATCGCGAGACGTATTACCTCTATCTGGTGGGCAAGCCCGAAAAAGTGGGCGAGTTTGTCTTTGCCCTCTGGGACGGACAGATCCGGCTTGTCAACGTGACCGTGCTGGCGGAAAAGCCCGCAGAGGAAGCTGAACAGACATGGGTCGAAGAGCAGGCGGAACCCGCGCAGGAGTGGGTCGATCCCTTCACGCCCGGGGAACAGTCCGGAGACCAGGGTCAGTATACGCAGGAGTGGGCGGACACCTCAAAGCCCGCAGGACAGCCCGCGATCCCGGAACCGGTTATTCTTCCGCTGCCCACGCCCTCGGTGACCGTTTCGGGCAACAGCAATGCCGTGCAGGGTGAAAATGCCGTGCTCACGGCGCAGGTGGAAAACGGCTATAACGTCCGCCTGCAGTGGTATGACGGCGACCAGCCGATCGACGGGGCGACCGACAGCCAGTTCCGTCCCGACACCTCTGTCGCCGGAATGAAATACTACACCTGCCTTGCTGTCAACAGCGATGAATATAACCAGACGACCTATGCCTTCTCTGAGCCGTTTGCCTTTACGGTGGAAGCGGCGGCGCCCGCGCTGCCTACGCCCTCGGTCACGGTATCCGGCGATGCGAAGGTTACGCAGGGCGCGGACGCCGTGCTCACGGCACAGGTGCAGAACGGCTACAATGTCAGCTATCAGTGGTATGAGGGAGATCAGCCCATAGGCGGCGAGACTTCCGGCCAATTCAAGCCCGACACCACGCAGGCGGGGTCAAAGATTTACTACTGCCTTGCAGTCAATAACGGCGATACCGGCGAGGTCACCTACGCCTTCTCCGAGCCGTTCAGCTTCACCGTGGAAGCGGCACCCGCGCTGCCCACGCCCAAGGTGAGCATCACGGGCAAAACCACGGTCGAGCAGGGCGAGAACGCCGTGCTTGAGGTTCAGGTGAGCGAGGTCTTCAACGCCAGCTATCAGTGGTATGAGAACGCCGCACCCATCAGCGGCGCGACGGGCAGCCAGTACCGGCTCGACACCTCCGAGACCGGATCCCAGACCTATGTCTGCGAGGTCACCAGCAGCGCAAACGGCCAGACAGCCACCGCGTATTCCGAGCCCGTGACCGTCACGGTGGAGGCGAAGCCTACGCTGCCGACGCCCACGGTGACCGTCAGCGGCAATACGAAGGCCTATGTGGGAGACAATGCCGTACTCTATGCCCAGGTGACCGACGATTACAACGCCGGCTACCAGTGGTACAACGGACGCGACGCCATCAGCGGCGCGACAGGCAGACAGTATAAACCCGACACATCCCGCCCCGGTACGTGGACATACAGCTGCGTCGTCACCAACAGCGGCTACGGCACGACCACCAGCAATTTCGCCTCCATGAGCTTCACAGTCGAAGCGCCCCCGCTCGATAAGCCCACAGTGACGATTACGGGCAACAACAGGGTTTCCGTGGGCGACAACGCCGTGCTGGAGGCCAGGGTGCGCGGCGGCGGTTCCAACGTCAGCTATCAATGGTACATCGGCCTCGGCAGCTACTGGGCGCCCATCGACGACGGAAGCGGCAAATCGGCCCAGTACAGGCCGGATACCTCCAAGGCCGGAGACTACGCCTATTACTGCGAAATCACCAGCAGCGACAATTACGGGCAGTCCGTCAAGGTCAAATCCGATCCCTTGAGCTACACGGTGGTGGAAAGGACACGGCAGATCAAATCCGTCAAGGTCTACTCGCAGCCGAAGAAGGTGCGCTACAACGACGGCGAGACGCTGGATACCACCGGCCTGCAGCTCAGGGTGGATTACAGCGACGGCGGCGCGGACATTGTCACCAGCGGCTTCCTGGCAACGCCGCAGACCGTCAGCTATGCCTACAGCAACAACGGCGTGGTAACCGTCACCGTCAACTACAAGGGTTACAGCGATTACTACCGCGTCAATGTGCTCAGCCAGCAGCAGTCGATTGTATCTGGACACCACGGGCCTCAAGATCCGTGTTTACTCCGCGCAGAACAGAAACGATTACATCGACATCGGCGAGGGCTTTACATGCAGCCCGACGCGCCTCAACAGCCTCGGTACCCAGACCATCTCCGTGAGCTTTGCGGGCAAGCAGTGCTTCTTCACTGTCGCGGTCAATGAAGCCAAACGCGTGTACGGCATGACGATCCAGAGCCTGCCGGCCAACCGCAGCTATACCGTCGGCGACACCATCAATCCTGCAGGCCTCGTGCTCCAGGTGCAGACCAACAGCGGCACCCAGACGATCACCAACGGCTATACGATCACCCCGCGCGTGGCGACCACGGCGGGTACCCAGACCTAAACAGCGCCCAGGCCCCGCGCGCGACGGCCGCGCCTGCGCAGACCCAGCCGCCTTACGGGACGGTCACACCGACGCCCGCTCCCTTCGGAACGCCGAGCGCCTCGTCGATTCCCTTCCCGTCGCCGTCGACTTCCCCGCTGCCCTTCGGCACGGTCACGCCGACACCCTCCGCGTCGCCGAGTGCCGCGCCTTCGGTGAGACCGGCAAGCCCGTCCGCCCGTACGAACACCGGCGTGAGCACGCTGGTCAAGGTGCTCTTCGGTGTGGCGGTGCTGGCCCTGGGCGGCCTGATCGGCTACGTGCTGTACCTGCGCAAGACGGGCTACGAGGATGACTATGATACCGGCGAACCCAGTCTCAGCGAAAAGCTCCACAATCTCTTCAAGAAGAAGGACAGATAATAATAAACAGCGAAAAACAAGACGTGTCATGGCTTGCGTCAGCGAAGGATCCCCGGTGCTGCGTGTCCCACAGGGGATTCTTCGCTCCGCTCAGAATGGCACGAAAATCTCAGAATGACACAAAAAACACAGCCCCCCGGCGGGTACAGCGGTACTCGTCGGGGGGCTGTATGTATGGGGATTACACCCTGCGGTAGGTGCGGGTATAGAGGTAGAGCTTCTTTGCCAGATCCTTGTCGGCCTTGCCGGGCAGCATACGCCAGCGCCAGTTGCCGGTGGGGGTGCCGGGGGTGTTCATGCGGGCCTTCTCGTCCAGCTCCAGCAGATCCTGCATCTGCACGACGAAGAGTTCGGCGCAGGTTGCCATGCCGGTGCGGATCATGCCCCAGCACCAGCCCTCGTCCTCGGTGATGTGCATGTAGCGGGCGGCGAAGTCGCGGTCGCGTTTGCCGATATCCTTGAGCCAGCCCATGACCGTGTTGTTGTCGTGGGTGCCGAGATAACAGGTGGCGTTGTAGGGAATGCAGTGGGGCAGATAGTCGGAATCCCCGTGGGCGTCAAAGGCAAATTCCAGAATCTTCATGCCGGGCATGCCGGAATCCCAGACCAGCTTGCGCACGTCCTCGGTGACATAGCCGAGATCCTCCGCAATGAAGTCCAGATCGTGGAACCAGGAGGTCAGCACGCCGACGAGCTTCATGCCGGGGCCGGGCATCCAGACACCGTTCCTGGCGGTCAGCTCGCCATAGGGGACGGACCAGTAGCTGGCAAAGCCGCGGAAGTGGTCGGTGCGGATCACGTCGTAGAGCTTCTCCGCGCCCTCAATGCGGCGAATCCACCAGCCGTAGCCATCCCGCTCCATCGCGTCCCAGTCATACAGCGGGTTGCCCCAGAGCTGCCCGTCGGCGGTGAAGGGATCGGGCGGGACACCCGCCACGGCCTTGGGGACGTTCTTCTCGTCAAGCTGGAAGAAGTGCGCCTCACTCCAGACGTCGGCGGAGTCCAGCGCCACATAGATGGGAATGTCGCCGATGAACAGCACGCCTTTCTTATGGGCATACTCGCGCAGCGCGCTCCACTGGCGGAAGAAGAGGTACTGCACAAAGATGTGGTATTCGATCTCATCGTGCAGCAAAATCGTCCAGCGGCGGACGGCGTCGGGCCGGTGCATGCGGATATCCTCTTCCGGCCAGTCCATCCAGGGCAGCATGTTGAAATGGGCTTTGAGTGCCATGTAAAGGCCGTAGGTGTCCACCCATTTGTTTTCCTTCCGGAAAGTCTCAACCTCGGCGGCGAGGGGTTCGCGGCCCCGCTCAAACGCGCGGCGCAGAACGACCGGGCGCTGCAGACGGAGCGCTTCATAGTCCACCTGCTCGGGATTGCGTCCCCAGTTGAGGCCGATCAGATCCTTCGGGCGCAGAAGCTTGTCCTTCACCAGCCGGTCAAGGTCAATGAAGTAGGGGTTACCCGCGAAGGTGGAGAAGGAGGAATAGGGGCTGTCGCCCGCGCCGGTGGGGACAAGGGGGAGAAGCTGCCAGTAGCGCTGGCCCGCCGCCTTCAGGAAATCGACAAAATCATAGGCGGCCTTGCCCATGGTACCGATCCCGTGTGGGGAGGGCAGAGAGCTCAGAGGCATCAGGACGCCGCTGCTGCGGTTCATACAATCAACTCTTTCCTTAATCAGTTATGTGTAGAGAAAAGGGGGAAACCCCTTAAAACCATAATAAATTTACCACATCCGTCGGCTCACGTCAAGAAAAGACGCCGCTCACGTCAAGAAAAGACGCCGCACATAAAACGATTGATGTTTTGTGCCCGGGATAGTATAATAAATAACAACAAAAAATCATTTCTGATAATCATGGAAACGGAGATCACGATGGAACAAGCCTCCGTCTTTTTCAAACGGATCATGCTGGGCGTCCTGCTGGCGGTGCTGGGGGTGACGCTCGCGCTCATCCTGCGGGAGGGGCTGACAAGCCGCTCTTACCTGCTGGCGCTTCTGCTGGGCGCTGTCTGGGCGGCGGGACTTTATGCCCTGCTGAGAAAATATCCGACGCCGATACCGCCGCACGCCGGACTTTGGGCGGCGCTGCTGTGCTTCGCTGTCAATCTCTTGTGGGTGCCGGTCATCCGCATCGAGCCGTTCAGCGACTATAAGGAATACTGGGACGTGGCCTGCGCCCTGGCAAACGGGGCGGAGATCCCCGACGCCTGGTATGTCGCCATGTATCCGCACATCCTCGGCACGGCGACGATTCTGAGCGCGCTGGTGCGCGCGTTCGGGGAGTCTGTCTTCGCCGTGACGGTGATGAACGTCGTGCTTACGAGTGTGAGCTGTTATCTTATATGGCTTCTGGGCGGGAAACTGCTCTCCGAGCGGGCGGCCTTCCTCGCGGCGCTGCTTTGGGCTGTCACGCCCTGCAAGCTGATGCTCAATTCCCTCGTCTTCTCCGAGCCGATCTATACCCTGCTGATCCTGCTCTTCTTCCTGCTGTTCCTGCGGCTGGACAGGCGGATCAAAGAGAAGCCGCTGCCCGCGCTGTGCCTTGCGGCGGGGATGGGGCTTCTGCTCGAGGCAATCAATCTGGTGCGGCCCATCGCGCTGATTCTGGTGATCGCCGCGGCGCTGTGGATCCTCTTCCTGCGGGGCGGGGAGATGAAGAGCGGACGGCTCTGGGGGCTGTGGCTTGCCGCGTTTCTGTTGATGACGGCGGTGTTCCGCGTGTCCGGCGGACTGTGGGATCGGCATGTGGAAAAGGTACTCGGCCAGGAGATCGCTTCCGTGCCGTGGTATAATATCTATGTGGGCTTCAATGAGGAGACCGGCGGGCGCTATACCGACGCGGATATGGATCTGCTGACGGGTTACCTCAAGCAGGGCATGAGCGCGGACGAGGCGCAGAAGAGCATGATCCCCCATGTCAAAGAGCGCCTTGCCTCCGGGATCGACTTTCCGAAGCTGCTGGGGACGAAGCTCTTCTCCTTCCTCGGCGCGGATCAGCTCGGCGGCTACACCTATCGTTTCACGCGGTCGGAGCGCTTTGTCAAGATCTGCATGGGCATCTGCAACGTGTTTTATTACGGCGTCTTTCTGGCAGGATTCGCGGGGCTTGTCCGGATGTTCCGCTCAAGGGCGCTCGGCGCGGGGCTGCTGCTGCCGCTGTACTTCCTCGGCCTGACGCTGGCCCATATGCTGGTGGAGGTCGCCGACCGCTATCACTATTCGCTCATCCCGATTCTCGTTATCTTTGCTGCCCTCGGCTTTGTCGGGGAGGAAAGGAGACTCTCATGAAAAAAACACCGAGACTGTTTATTGTCATCCCCTGCTATAACGAGCAGGAGGTTCTGCCTATCACGGCGCCGCTCTTCCTCAACAAGATCCTGAGCCTTGCCGAGGCGGGCAAGATCACCCCGGACAGCCGCGTGCTCTTCGTCAACGACGGCAGCCGCGACCGCACCTGGGACATCATCCGCATGCTCTCAAAGCAGGACGAGCACTATATCGGCATCTGCCAGAGCCGCAACCGCGGGCACCAGGCGGCCGTCCTCGCCGGACTTATGGAGGCGAAGGACATGTGCGACATCACCATCTCCATCGACTGCGACGGTCAGGACGATATCGACGCCATGGACAAGATGGTGGACGCCTATCTCGAAGGCTATGAGGTGGTGTACGGCGTACGCTCCAGCCGCGAGACGGACACCTTCTTCAAACGCTTCACCGCCGAGGGCTTTTACAAGTTCCTTGCCATGATGGGGGCGGAGGTGGTTTTCAACCACGCGGACTACCGCCTCATCAGCTCCCGCGTGCTTCAGGAGTTTGCCAATTATAAGGAGGTCAACCTCTACCTGCGCGGCATGGTGCCGCTGGTGGGCTTTCCTTCCACATCCGTCAGCTATTCCCGCGCCGAGCGCATCAAGCCTCTCGGTCAAGCCCCTGCGCATGATCTTCGGCCTCGGCATCTTCATTGCCTTCGTGAGCTTCCTGTTCTGCATCTGGGCGCTCATCACCGCGCTGTGCGGCAAGGCGGTCGCGGGCTGGGCCAGCATGACCTGCATCATCTGCTTTGTCAGCGGCGTGCAGCTCATCTGCCTCGGCATCATCGCCGAGTACATCGGCAAGATCTACATGGAGACCAAGCAGAGACCGCGGTATATTATCAGCGAGAGAACATGGGAAGAGAAAGAATGAACCCTTGCAGTCACAGCGGCAAGCCGCGTTGACAGCAAGCTTTGAATGTCGCACGCTTCCCGCGGTGACTGAGAGGGCAGCTCATCGTTCTCTCAAAATCACCGAGATAGATAATTTCACAAAAGATTATGCCCTCTCCGCCCCGGTTTGCGAACTGGGGCACCTCTCCCATAGGGAGAGGCAAGTGACTTTGTCTACAGTCTGAGCCCCGCGCCGAAAAGCGCGGGGCTCGGTTTACCGGGCTCCCCGATGGGGGAGTATTCTGATATTAAGTTTCAATAGAAAGTAGACAAAGATTTGCGAGACAGAATTGTGCCAGACACGGCGAAGCCCGCAGAGCATAATGGAGATATATGGTCAAGGGCTTCAACGCAGTATGGCGCAATTCTGGCGCAAAGATTGTCTTGTTTTTATTGAAAGTTAGGGAAGCGCTGATTAAATCGGAGTGTGTGGATTGGCGAGTGGATTTTTTGCCTGACGAAGCCTGAAAAGCGACGGAATACTTTGTGTATTTCGAGCTTTTCAGGCAAAGCGAGGAGGAAAATCCGCCGTCAAGACGTGCGCGGCGATTTATTCAGCGTTTCCTTAGTATAACATGAGGGAAGCGCGACATTCCACGCTCTCACGCCGTTTACGGCGATAACCGGGAGGACTTATCTGTTGTTGTACTTCTCGATGGCGATTTTGAGAATGTCGATGGCGCGGGCAATGTCGGGGGCGTTGATGGTGTAAGCCAGACGCACCTCGTTGACGCCGCGGCCGGGGGTGGCATAGAACGGCTCCCCGCAGGCGAAAAGGATGGTCTCGCCGTTGTCGTTGAAATCATTCAGGAGCCACGTCTGGAACTTGTCCGCGTCATCCACGGGCAGGGCGCACATGACGTAGAAGGCACCCTTGGGCATGCGGCAGATCACGCCGGGGATCTCCTGGAGCTTGCGCACCATGGTGTCGCGTCTCAGGCGGTACTCGTCGCGCACCGCGTCAAAGTAGGAGGGGTCCATGCCGTAAAGCGCGGCGGCGGCGATCTGATCCACGGTCGCGGAGGCCAGGCGGCACTGGCACCACTTCATCGCCTCGGACATGAACTGCCTGTTCTTGGAGATCACACAGCCCACGCGCGCGCCGCAGGCGGAGAAACGCTTGGAAACAGAGTCGATGACGACGACGTTTTCCTCATAACCGGGGTACTGCAGGGCGCTTAAAAGCGGTTCGCCCGCGTAGACGAACTCACGGTAGACCTCATCGCAGATGAGGAAAAGGTCATGCTTCTTCGCAATATCCAGCATGAGCTTGAGCTGATCCGGCGTCAGGATGGAGCCGGTGGGGTTGCCGGGATTGGTGACGAAGATCGCGCGGGTGTTCTCGTTGATGCAGGCCTCGACCCGGGCGCGGTCAGCGTAGAAGTAGCCCTCCTCCACATTGGTCGGGATGGGACGGATCTTTGCCCCGGCAAGGGTGACGGAGGTGGCGTAGTTGGGATAGAAGGGCTCGGGAATGATGACCTCGTCCCCGTCGTCCAGAATGGTGGCGAAGACCATCTGCAAAGCCTCGCTGCCGCCGCTGGTGGCCAGAATCTCTTCGCGGGTCAGCTCGACGCCGATGCGCTTATAGTAGCCGCGCACCGCGTCCAGATAGACGGGCATGCCGCCGGAGGGCGCATAAGAGACAACCTTGTCCGCATAATCTCTGAGCGCCTGAAAGAAGGGTGCGGGGGTCTCCACGTCCGGCTGGCCGATGTTCAAATGATAGATTTTGATGCCGCGCTCCTTGACCTTATCCGCGTAGGGATTGAATTTGCGCATCGGGGAGAGGCCGCAGCGCTGCATTTTGGATGAAAGTTTCATAATCGTGCCCCCTTGAATAGATACTGCATTCTATCATTTACGGTGTAATTATGCAAGATGCGCGGAGAAAAAATCATAGGGACGGCGATGACTCCCTCAGTCACCGGCGCGCGCCCTGACGCGCCACTTGCCGTCGGGGGGCGGATTTGGTAAAATGGGACAACGACATTGAAAAAGGTTGGGATACCATGCTGAGGTTTCTGATCGGAAAAGCGGGCGCGGGGAAGACCGCCGCCGTCATCCGGGAGATCAAAGAGAATATGGAGCGCGGGATCGGCGGAAATATCCTGCTGGTGCCGGAGCAGTACAGCCACGAGGCCGAGCGGGAGCTCTGCCGCGTGTGCGGGGATCGGCTGTCCCTGTATGCGGAGGTGCTGAGCTTTACGGGACTTTCGAGACGCGTAGAGGCAAAGCGCGGCGGGACGGCGGCGCCCTGGCTCGATCAGGGCGGGCGGATGCTGTGCATGGCGCTGGCCCTGCAGGGTGTGGGGCCGAGGCTCAAGGTTTACTCTGCGGCGCAGCGCAGGGCCGAATTACAGGCAATGCTCCTGCAGGCGGTGGATGAGCTGAAAACCGCGCGCATTGACGCCGAACAGCTCCTTCAGGCCGCCGCCGAATGCCCGGAAGGACTGGGCGATAAGCTCACAGACCTGGCGCTGGTGCTGGAGGCCTACGAGGGCGTGGTCGCAAACGGCCGCGCCGACCCCGCCGACCGGCTGACCATGCTGGCGGAGGCCATCGACGCGGGTGGGCTTGAACGCGGAACGAAGGTCTGGGTCGACGGCTTTATCGACTTTACCCGGCAGGAGCAGGAGGTGCTGTGCGCCATGCTGCGGCAGGGGATCGAGCTTACCGTCTGCCTGACGCTGGACGATTTGTATGGGGAAAACGAGATCTTTGCGCTCTCGCGCAGAGCGGCCCGCGCGCTGTCCGACGCGGCGGAGGAGCTGGGGCAAAACGTGACCGTCACAAAGCTTGAGACGGAGAGCGGGAACAGGGCGCTGCGCTTCTTCACGGAGCATCTGTTTGATTACACGGACGCAGCCTTCGACGGCGAAGCGCCCATCCGCCTGGTGCGGGCGCAGAGCATGAGCGCCGAGTGCGAGCAGGCGGCGGCGATGTGCCTGGCGCTGACGCGGGATCGCGGCTGCCGCTGGCGGGATATTGCGATCGTCGCCCGCGGCTTCGACGACTACCGGGGGACGCTGGAGAGCGTGTTCCGCCACTATGGAGTGCCGCTGTTTACGGCGGCGCGCTCCGATCTCATGGCCAAGCCCCTGCCCGCGATGATCGCCTGCGCGTATGAGATCATGCAGGGCGGCTGGGCGCTGGACGATATGGTGAGTTATCTGCGCACGGGGCTGGCCGGGCTGAGCGAGCGTGAGTGCGACGAGCTGGAGAGCTATCTTTTCAAATGGCAGCTTCGCGGCAGCGCCTGGACGCGGCGCGGCGACTGGCGGCAGCATCCGGACGGCTACGGCGGGGAATATACGCCGGAGGTTGAGGAAAAGCTTGCGCGCATCAATGCCCTGCGCCGGAGAGTTGCGGGGCCGCTCAAAGCCTTCGAGAAGGCGGCAAAGGAGGCGGAGACCGCGACGGGGCAGGCGAAGGCCCTCGCGGGGCTTTTCGCCGCTTTGCGCCTGCCGGAGACCCTAAGCCGCCGGGCGGAGGAATTGCAGGCTTTGGGCCGCGAGAAGAGCGCCGCTGAGTACCGCCAGCTCTGGGAGCTCGTGATCGGCGCGCTGGAGCAGTGCGACAGCATCCTCGGCGACTCCGTGACGGACGCTGAGCGCTTCGGGCGTCTCTTTACCCTGATGCTGTCCAAATACGACATCGGCACCATCCCCGTCTCCCTCGACAGGGTGACGGCCGGGGACTTTGACCGCAACCGCCGCCGGGATATCAGACACCTCATCGTCCTCGGCACGTCGGACGAGCGCCTGCCGAGGGCGGAGGAGAGCGGCGGCATCTTCTCCCTGGACGAGCGGCAGCGCCTTCTGGAGCTGGATATCGAGCTCGGCCCCGGCGGGGACAGCGAGCTCTGGAGGGAGTTTGCCCTGATCTACTACACGCTGACCTTGCCGTCGGAGAGCCTGAGCATGCTCTGCCCCATGACGGGTGCGGACGGGGCGGAGCTGCGCCCGTCCATCGTCTTTCGCCGGGCGCAGGCGCTTTTCGACATCGCGCCGGAGACCGCAGATCTCGTCGACGCGCGCATGTCAGCGCCCGCCCCGGCCCTGGGTCTCGCGGCACAGGCCATCCACGGCGGGGACGGTCGGGAGCAGGCGGCGGCGGAATACTTCGCGGAGAACGACCCCGCGCGTTCCGCCTCTCTGAAAGCGGCGGCGGAGCTGACGCGCGGCAGCCTCTCGCGCGAGGGGGTCGCGCGTCTGTACGGGAAGAAGCTGCGCCTGAGCGCGTCAAGGGTGGAAAAGTTTGCCTCCTGCCGCTTCGCCTACTTCTGCCAGTACGGACTGAAGGCAAAGCCTCACCAGCCCGCGGGCTTCCAGCCGCCGGAGATGGGTACCTTCATGCACTATATCCTCGAAAACGTGGCCCGCGAGGTCGGGACGCGCGGCGGCTTCCGTGCGGTTTCGGACGAGCAGCTGCGTGCGCTCACGGACGAGTATGTGGAAATCTATGTCCATGAGGAGCTCAACGATTTTCAGGAGAAGTCGAGCCGCTTTGTCTACCTCTTCAAGCGCCTGCGGGACAATGTGTGGCGGGTGGTGAAGGACATGGCGGACGAGCTGAGGCTTTCGGATTTCGCGCCGCTGGACTTCGAGCTGGATTTCTCCAAAGCGGAGGATATCCCGCCCATTGAGCTGGGCGAGGGCACGGAGGCTCTGTCCCTCATCGGCGTGGCCGACCGCGTGGACGGCTGGCTGCACGACGGAAAGCTCTGGCTGCGTGTGGTAGACTACAAGACCGGACACAAGGAATTTTCGCTTTCCGAGGTTCTGAACGGGATGAACCTGCAAATGCTGCTGTATCTCTTCACCCTCGCGGACGGGGGGCAGAACCGGTACGGCCATGAGATCGTCCCCGCCGGGGTCATGTATATCCCGGCAAGGACGCCCATGCTCTCCGCCGAGGGACGCATGACGGAGGAAGAGCTGACCGCCGCGCGGGGGAAAGAGCTCAAACGCAGCGGCCTGCTGCTGGACGATCCCGCCATGCAGGAGGCCTGGGAGCACGGGAACGAGAAGCGCTATATTCCAATCAAATTCCGATACAACAAGCCGACGGCGGACACGCTGGCAAGCGCCGAGCGGCTGGGACTGCTGGACCGGCATATCCGAAAGCAGCTGCGCAGCATGGCAAAGGAGCTGCGCGCCGGGAGCATCGCCGCCGATCCCTTTTACCGCAGCCAGACAGACAACGCCTGTCTGCACTGTGACTATGCCGACGCCTGCTGCTTCGTGGAGGGGCGCGGCGGGGAAAAGAGCCGCTATATGCCCAGGTACAGCCCGGAGGAGGTCTGGGCGCTGATGGAGGAGGGAGAGAGCCATGGCTGAATTCAAGCCCACCGCGTCGCAGCGGGAAGCGATTGAAACGCGCGGCTGTCCGGTACTGGTGTCCGCCGGAGCAGGCAGCGGCAAGACCAAGGTGCTGACCGAGCGGCTGATGGCATACATCACCGATCCCGATGCGCCCGCAGACGTGGACAGCTTTCTCATCATCACCTTTACCCGCGCCGCCGCGGGGGAGCTGCGCGGCAGGATCATGGAAGAGCTGTCGCGCCGCCTCGCGGACGATCCCCACAATGCCCGCCTGCGCCGCCAGAACGCTTTGATCCGCCGTGCGCAGATCGGCACCATCCACAGCTTCTGCGCGGATCTCCTGCGGGAAAACTGTCAGGCGGCGGGGTTGACGCCGGACTTCAAGATCCTCGACGAGGAGCGGGCCGATTCCATGAAGGCCGCCTGCCTCGACCGGGTGCTGGAAAACTGCTACGACGGGATTGAGGACAATCCGGATTTTCGCCTTCTCGCCGATACCGTGGGCGAGGGACGCGACGACAAAGCCCTCGCAGATCTGGTTCTGGAGCTTCACAGCAAGATGCAGTGCCATGCCTTCCCGGAGGCCTGGGCGGAGGAACAGACAGACCTGCTTTCAAAGCCCGCCGCCGACGCGGGCCAGACCCCCTGGGGGAAAGAGCTGCTTGAATGGGCGGCGGGACTTGCCGATTATTGGAGCGCGGAGATGGATCGGCTGCTGGAACGTATGAAGGCGGAGCCGAAAATCTTTTCCGTGTACGGCGATAATTTTGCGCTGATCGGCGAGAAGCTCCGGGAGCTGTCGCGCTGCCTGAAGCTGGGCTGGGATAAAGCGCGGGAGAATCTGCCGCTTGATGTGCCGCGGCTGCCGTCACTGACAAAATCCCCGGACAAGGAGCTTTCCGAATACCTGAAAAAGCGGCGGACGGCCTGCCTCGACTGCTTCAAGGACATGGCGAAGGTTTTTGCCCTGCCGTCGGAGGCGGTGTTGGAGGATATGCGCGGCACAGCCCCCGCAATGCGGGAGCTGCTGCGTCTGACGCTTGCTTTCGATAAAGCCTACGCCCGCGACAAGCAGAGCCGGGGGCTGGTGGATTACGCCGATCTGGAGCACCGGGCGGCGGAGCTGCTGATCGAAAAGGACGGCTCGCCCACGGAGCTCGCGCGGCGGCTGTCCCGGCGCTATACCGAGGTGATGGTGGACGAGTACCAGGACGTGAGTCTCGTGCAGGACGCGATCTTCACTGCCGTCTCCGACGGGGGAAAGCGCCTGTTTCTGGTGGGCGACGTGAAGCAGTCCATCTACCGCTTCCGCCTGGCTGACCCCGCTATCTTCAACACAAAATACAGGGCATACGCGCAAACCGCTTCCGGGGCGGCACGAATCCTGCTGCGGGAGAATTTCCGTTCCCGGCGGGAGGTGCTGGACGCCGCCAACGCCGTGTTCTCCTGCTGCATGTCCGAGACGCTGGGCGATGTGGACTACGACGAGGACGCCATGCTCGTCCACGGCGCCGGGTATTACGAGGGAGCGGTTCCGAAGCCGGAGCTGCTGCTGTATGAGCTGCCTGCGGGTGAGGGAGAGGAGAGCCCCGACAAGACCGCGCTGGAGGCTGCGTTTACGGCAAGGCAGATCAAGGCGCTGGTGCAGTCCGGCGCTTTGGTCACGGACGGCAGGGGGACGCGGCCGATGGACTACGGCGACGTGGCGATCCTGCTGCGCTCCCCAAACCGGACGGGCGGTGTGTACCGGCAGGCCCTGCTGGACGCGGGCGTCCCGGTCGGCAGCGCCCAGGGCAGCGGCTTCTTTACCGCACCGGAGATCTCGCTGCTGCTGGCGATGCTCTCGGTGATGGACAACCCCCACAAGGACATCCCGCTGATCGCGGTGCTGCGTTCGGCGGCCTTCGGGTTTACGCCGGATGAGCTTTCGTATATTCGCGCCGCCGATAAGAACGCGGACTTCTATACCGCGCTGGAAAAGGCAGGGGAGAGCGACGAAAAATGCCGCGCCTTTCTCGCGCGTCTCGCGTCCTTACGGGCGGAGGCGGCGGATCTGAGCGCGGCGGAGACGGTCTGGCGCGTGATGGAGGAGCTGGATCTGCCGGCGCTGTGCTCCGCCATGGACGACGGGGCGCGGCGGCGGGAAAATCTGATGGCGCTGGTCGAGCTCTCGGAGGGCTTTGAGAGTACCGGCTACCGCGGGCTGCACCGCTTCTCGCTCTGGCTCCAGGCGCTCGCATCAAAGGGACAGGAGCCCAATACCGGCGTCACGGGCAGGGCGGTGCAGATCGTGTCGATCCACCGCTCAAAGGGCCTGGAATATCCGGTGGTCTTCCTGTGCGACGCGGCCAGACGCTTCAATACCCAGGACAGCCGCGGCACGGTGCTGGTGCATCCCGTTTTGGGACTCGGCCCGCGGGTGGTGGATCTGGAAAACAGGGTGCGCTATCCCTCGCTTGCCCGCCTCGCCATCGCCAAACGCCAGGCGCGGGAGGATCTGAGCGAGGAAATGCGGCTTCTGTATGTCGCGCTCACACGGGCGAAGGAGCGGCTGTTTGTTGTTGCCTCCTGCAAGGATGCGGAGAAGGCGATCGAAAAGGCCGCCGCCATGGCGCAGCCCCCTGTCGCGCCGGAGACGCTGACGTCAGCGTCGAGCTTCCTCCCCTGGCTGCTGTGCGCGTGCATCGCCGACGGGGAAGAGCATTTCAAAGTCCGTGTCTGCCGGGATGGGGAAGAGAACCTCATTACAGCGGAAGCGGTGCGCGAGGCTGCCCCTGCCGATCCGGAGGCGCTCTCGGAGCTGCGGCGCAGACTGCGCTTTGCCTATCCCCATCAGGCTGCGGTGGAGCTGCCTTCCAAGGTCACGGCAACGGAGCTCAAGGGCCGCTACGAAAAGGACGGGGACGCGGAGGAACTGCTGAAGCCGAAGAGCTACAGCTTCCGGATGCCGACTCTCGGCGAGGGGGAGCGGAGCCTTACCGCGACGGAACGCGGTGTGGCGACGCACCTGGTATTGCAGTATATGGATTTTTCCAAAGCGGGAAGCCGCGAGGGGATCAGGAGCGAGATCCAGCGCCTGAAGGCAGCGCGCTATCTCTCCGCAAGGGAGGCGGAGGCCGTGAACGTCAGCGCCGTCGAGCGGCTGTTTCATTCGGAGCTCGGCCGTCGGATGCTGGCGGCAAAGGAGCCGCTGCGGGAGTTTCGCTTCTCCCTGCTGCTGGACGCGGACAGGCTCTACCCCGGCACGACGGGAGAACAGCTCCTTTTGCAGGGCGTGGTGGACTGCTGTCTGGAAGAGGACGGGCAGCTTGTCATCATCGATTACAAGACGGACAATGTCCGCACCGAGGAAGAAATTTCCATGCGTGCTGAACTCTATCGCGGGCAGCTTGCGGCCTATGCCGAGGCGCTGGGGCGCATCTTCCAAAAGCCGGTGAAGGAGGGCGTGCTGTACTTCCTCGGGCCGGGAAGAGAGGTCAGGGTGATATAATACGTCATGCCGGGCCAGTGCTGCGATACCGGCCCGGCATGCCGGGGCGGACCGAATAGCTGCCACGGAAGTAAAAAATCCTTCTCTGCGCTCAGAATGACACAAATTTGCGCGCAGAGAAGAACGTACATAAGCTCCCTCAGTCACCGGTTCGAGAACCGGTGACAGCTCCCTCAAAGAGGGAGCCAAAGGGGGAGCGCTTATACTACCTGGAAGAGGTAGAATTTGAGATAATCCGTCTCCGGGACGTTCCAGAGGATGGGGTGGTCCGGGGCCTGCTGGCGGGCTTCGATCTGGCGAAGTTCCACCCCGGCGTCGAGGGCGGCGGAGCGCAGCATTTTTTCAAACTGCGCAGAGGGCATGAAGTGACTGCACGAGGCGGTGGCAAAGTAGCCGCCCCTCGGAAGGGCTTTAAGGGCGCGGAGGTTGATTTCCTTGTAGCCCTTTTCCGCCCGTTCGGCGGTTTTGCGAGATTTGGTGAAGGCCGGGGGATCCAGGATAATGAAGTCGTAGTCGCCCTTTTTGAGCGTCGGCAGAAGATCGAACACGTCGGCGCAGACGAAGTCCATTCGATCGTCCAGACGGTTGCGCTTCGCGTTTGCCTCCGCCATGGCGACGGCACTCTCGGACACATCCACCGCCGTCACATGCTCCGCCCCGCCGAGGGCGGCGTTGAGGGCGAAGGAGCCCGTATGGGTAAAGCAGTCCAGCACCCGGCGGCCCTTTGCGAGTCTTGCCACGGCGCGGCGGTTGTATTTCTGGTCGAGGAAGAAGCCGGTCTTCTGCCCGTTTTCCACGTCGACGGCGTAGAAAATCCCGTTTTCGCAGATCTCGGTGACGGGGCTTGCGGGCGGTGTCCCGCCGGGGAGAGAATACCAGCCCTTGTTCTGTTCCAGCCCCTCAAGGGAACGGATGGCGGCGTCGTTGCGCTCGAAGATGCCGGAAATCGCCTGACCGTCGGCACGCAGAACGTCAACCAGTATGGGAAAAAGCGTATCCTTCAGCCGCTCCATCCCCACGGAGAGGGTCTGCGTGACCAGAATATCCGAAAACCTGTCCGCCGTGAGGCCGGGGAAGCCGTCGGTCTCGCCGAAGATCACGCGGCAGCAGCACAGATCCTCCGCGTCCAGCACGGTTTTTCGGTAGTCCCAGGCGTATTGGACACGCCGCCGCCAGAAGGAGGCGTCAAAGCGGTCGTTGGCGTTGCGGGAGACCAGGCGCAGGCCGATCTTGCTCTCCCGGCTGTAGAGGCCGGTGCCGAGATATTTGCCGTTTTCGCTTACCGCGTCGGCGAGGGCGCCGTTTTCCGGCTCCGCGCTTTTGGAGAGGATTTCCTCCGCGTAGATCCAGGGGTGCCCGCCCTCGACCCAGCGTGTCCCCTTTTTGGTGACGGTGAAGATGGGGTATTCCCGCGTCTGCTTCATGACTGTGCCCTCCGTTATTTCTGTTGCCGCTACTATATCACAGCCCGCGGCCGATGAAAAGACCTGCACACAGCAATTGACGAAAACGGACTGCCGTGATATAATAAACGCTAATTTTGAATCTATAGCATAAAAGGAGATGTTGATCCTTTATGGACGACGGCAGTCGATTGCCACTCATCTGCGCGGTGCTGCTGCTGTTTTGCGCGATCTTTTTCGCCCTGGCCGAGACGGCTTTCGCCTCGACCTCGCGCACGCGCATGCGGCTTGCGGAGGATCGGGGGGACATGCGGGCGAAGGAAGCCCTGTATGTACTGGATAACTTCGATCTTGCGATCAGCGCCATTTTAATCGGCACCAATATTACGCACTTGTCCGTTGCCGCCCTCGTCACGCTCGCGGTCACGCGGCGCTGGGGACTGAGCGCGGTGTCGGTCAGCACGCTCGCCACCACGGGCGTGGTGTTTTTCTTCGGAGAAATGCTGCCCAAGAGCGTGGCCAAAAAATTCAGCGACAAGCTGGCCCTTGCGACGGCGTCGCCGCTGGTCTTCTTTATGAAGCTGTTCAGCCCTGTCTCCGCCGTGCTGACAAAAATCGGCCAGTGGGCGGCGAGCCAGACCCCGGGCGACGCGGAGAAATCCGTCACCGAGGACGAGCTTTACGATATTATCGAGGACATGACCGAGGAGGGAAGCCTTAACGAGGAGCAGGGAGATCTCATTTCCTCCGCCCTGCAGTTCGGCGACGTCACGGTTGAAAACGTCCTCACCCCGCGCGTGGATCTGGTGGCGCTGGACATGCACAGCAGCCATGAGCAGATCCTGGACTGCATCAAGAGCTGCACCCACAGCCGCCTGCCCGTCTATGAGGGCAGCATCGACAACATCATCGGTGTGCTGCAGATCCGCAAATACATCAAGGCCTGGCTCCGCGAGGGGACGGCTTTGGATATCCGGCCGCTGCTGGACGATGTCTGCTTTGTCCACCAGAGCACCAAAATCGACGAGCTGCTGCCCATCATGTCCAAGCACAAGCACAACATGGCGGTGGTAACGGATAACTTCGGCGGCACGCTCGGCATCGTGACGGTGGAGGATATTCTGGAAGAACTGGTGGGCGAGATCTGGGACGAAGAGGATGTCGTCGAGGAGCCCATCGTGGAGATCTCCGAGGGCGTCTTCGAGGTCGACGCGGACGAATCCGTCAGCGACGTGTTCGAGCGCCTGGAATACGAAGATCCCGAGGGGAACGACGAGCTGGTCAACACCCTCATGGGCGAGTGGGCCTATGAGCAGTTTCCCTCCATTCCCCAGCCGGGCGACAGCTTTACCTACCACCGGGTTTCTGTCACAGTGGCGGGCATGGAGCACAACCGCATCCTCAAGCTGCGCGTGACCCTGCTTCCCGAGGAAATAAAGGGAGGTGAGGACGCATGAGCATTTATCTGATCGTGATCGCGATCATCCTGATGGTCTGCCTGTCCGCCTTCTTCTCCGGCTCGGAAATGGCGCTGTCCTCCTGCAATCTGCTGCGCATGCAGAATCTGCGGGAAGAGGGCTCCAGGCGCGCGGCGGTCGCGGTAAGGATCCTCGAGAATTTTGACTATGCCCTCAGCGCCATTCTGATCGGCAACAACCTGGTGAACATCGGGGCCTCCGCGCTGGTGTCGGTGCTGGTGATCCTGATGAGCGGGAACGACAAATATACCTGGATCGGCACCGTGATCCTGACGATCGTTATCATCATCTTCGGCGAGACGATCCCGAAGATCTGCGCGAAAAAGAGCGCGAACCGCCTCACCCTGCGCATCGCTTATCCGATCCGGGCGCTGACGGTCTTTCTCACACCGGTGATCTGGGTGGTGGTAGGCCTCAACTGGCTGCTGACCTTCTGGATGAAGGAGGAAAAGGACGAGAACAGCGAAGAGGCCGTGGAGGAGCTGCACTCCATCATCGAGACCGCCGAGGACGAAAAGGTTCTGGATGAGGATCAGTCGGAGCTGGTGCGCTCGGCCATCGACTTCTCCGAAATCTCCGCGATGGACGTTATGACCGCCCGCGTAGATGTGGTTGCCATCGACATCGAGGATAGCTGGGACGAGATTCTTGCGCAGATCGAGAAGTCGAACGTCTCCCGCATGCCCGTGTACGAGGGCAGCATTGACAACATCATCGGCGTTTTGTATCTCAACCGCTTCCTTAAAGCCGTGGCCGAGGAGGGCAAGCCCGATATCCGGAGCCTGCTGATGCCGCCGTGCTATGTCTACAAGACGATGAAGCTGCCCGCGGTGCTCAATCAGCTTCGCCGCGCCAAGCAGCACCTGGCCATCGTAACCGACGAATACGGCGGGACGCTGGGCGTTTTGTCCATGGAGGACGTGCTGGAGCAGATTGTCGGCGATATCTGGGACGACAACGATGAGGTCGAGCCCGAGGTCGTGGAGCGCAAAGAGGGCGAATATGAGCTGGACGGCGCGATGATGCTCTTCGAGATGGAGGAGCTGCTGGGACTGCCCGAGGAGAGCATCGAGGCGGAGAGCAACACCGTCGGCGGCTGGACCATCGAGTGCTTCGGCGGGTTTCCGCAGGTGGGCGACAGCTTTGAAAAA
This sequence comes from uncultured Eubacteriales bacterium, assembly GCA_900321275.1. GTDB lineage: Bacteria > Bacillota > Clostridia > Oscillospirales > Oscillospiraceae > Limivicinus. The sequence continues at coordinate 46,044 of ONVI01000016.1, forward strand.
GACGGCCTGAAGGTGACCGTCCTCGAAATGAGCGACGGCAGACGCGTCGACAAGGTTCTCGTCAAACGCGTGAGCGAAGACGGGAAAAAGGAATAAAGAAGGGGCTGTCTCAAAACGTGAATAAGCCTGAAAACGATGGTATATCATCGTAGGGGAGGGGCTTGCCCCCTCCCGGCAGTTATACTATTATCCAATAGAACGGCTCGATTTTTCACGGTCAGAATTACGCCATGCTTCGTTATCGTCCTTGAAAATACACAAAGTATTTCCTGCGGACGCTACCTCACCTGACATAATTCTGCCTCGCGAAAATTTCAAACCATCTTATTGGATAATAGTATTTAACGCAAAATCTTGAAAAAACGTGGGGCGAATCCGAACATTTCTACGGATTTGCCCCACGTTTCTGCGTCGATTCGGCTTTTCCCGCGCGGGAGGGTCAAGACCCTCCCCTACGGTACAAATTCAGTCTCTGCGTATATAAATTTGTTTTGAGACAGCCCCTTTTCGGAAGCAGTTGATCAGTGCCTTCCCGATTTTCCAGCCCTGCGTCGGCGGACGGCGGTGCGGATGGAATCGACGATCAGGACGAGGACCGTTAGCGCGACGAGACCGCCGACGCCGTATGTCACAAGCTGCCTGGTGGGGCTGGGACTCTGATAGGGCAGCTCCCGCTCGGTCTCATGGCCGCATACGGAGCATGTGCCGCGTTCTACACCGGGTTTGGAGCGGGCAGCGGGCTGCTGCACCGTCCACTCATAGGTGTGGGCGCCCTGCTCGATCCGTTCGCCGCAGCTGCATTCGCGCCAGTGGCTGTCTTCGGTGCGCTCCCATGTCTCGGGAAACACATGGACATGCGCCGGTTCCGGCGACGGCGCCGGTGTCGGTTCGGGCGACGGCGTCGGTTCGGGTGTGGGTTCCGGTGAAGGCGTAGGTGTGGGCACCGGGGTTTCCTCGGGCTCCGCTTCTTCCGTAATCGGGACAGGCGGCGTCAGGGAACGGACATGGAGTGTGGCGCGGCCGGAGTTGGACTGGCTGCCAAGCGCGCCGACAAAGGTACAGAACACCTGCCATCCGTCCATCCATGCAGGCACGCCGTAGATGTTGAGCTTGCTGGTCTCCCCGTCGGAGATGATATCGACGCCGTTGGGAATCGCGTTGATGGACTGGGTGGTGTTTGTATTGGGATCGTATGCGTACCACTGAAAGCCCTCGGCATAGGAGGCGGAGGTGACGAAGGAGGCATAGCCGCCCTCGTCCAGATACTCGTCGCCGGGGTCTTTGATCACGGAGGGGGCCCAGATCATGGGGTCATACTCCCGCGTGAGCGTCAGATAATGCCGGTCTTCGCTGACCGTGCAGACGGAGCGCTCGTTGTTAAGATAGGCGGCGGCCTGGGGGTCAAACTCGTAGCCGTCGTGCGTGGCGAAGACCAGGACGGCCGCGACGCGGCGGGTGCCGAATTTTTCAAGCACGGGATTGCCGGTGGCAGCGTCAAACCAGCCGTATTCCAGCAGGTAAATTCCGGGGGTGCTGGTGGCGGCAGTGATGAAATTCACATCCATCAGCGCGACGGGGGTATAGCTCGTCGTTGACAGAACCTTGATGATCGGGGTGTCCGCTGAAGCCTTTGGCGCGCAGAAGCCGAAAAGGGACAATACCAGACACAGGCACAGCAGCAGCGGCAGAATCCGCGCAGGTTTTTGCCTCATGTCGATCTCCTCCTCTCCGCCGGATGAAAGAACAATTCCTTTCATTATTATAACGTCCTGTAATCCGGCGGTCAAGAAAAAAAGCACAAAATCTTTGACGCTTTTTACCAAATGATCGCCATATCTTGTGTTTGACGCAGACGAGGCGCGGATGCTACAATAACAAAGATTATTTGGGCGGTGTCATACCGAGTATAATGTAACAACTTAAGCTTTAGCTGTCATGGCTTCGCTTGCGCTCGGGATGACAAGGAGCTGCCAATAAATAATAAGGATGTCTGAAATGATGCAAGGAATACGATACGACGCCGGAAGCTGCGACATCGCGGTGATCGGGGCGGGCCACGCGGGGATCGAGGCCGCCCTTGCCGCGGCGCGGCTTGGGATGGATACGATCTGCTTTACTGTCAATCTTGACAGCGTGGGAAACATGCCCTGCAACCCCGCCATCGGCGGCACCGGCAAGGGTCATCTGGTGCGGGAGCTTGACGCCCTCGGCGGGGAGATGGCGAAGGCCGCGGACAGGGCCTGCATCCAGTACCGGATGCTCAATCTCGGCAAGGGGCCGGCAGTACATTCTCTGCGGGCGCAGGCCGACCGGCGGCGCTATCAGCAGGTGATGAAATACACGCTGGAAAAACAGGAGAACCTGCGCGTCAAGCAGGCCGAGGTCGTGGATATCGGTGTGGACGAGACGGGCGCGGTCTGTTCGGTCACGACGCACACAGGGGCAGTCTGGCGCTGCCGCGCGGTGGTGATCGCTTCGGGCACCTATCTCGGCGGGCGTACCATCGTGGGCGAGGTGCTGCGGGATTCGGGCCCGGACGGCCTGGCGGCGGCGATGGAGCTGACCGGGCGGCTGCGGGAGCTGGGGCTTTCTCTGCGGCGCTTTAAGACCGGCACGCCCCCGCGGGTCAACGCCCGGACGGTGGATTTTGACAAAATGGAGCTGCAGCCGGGTGATGAAGAGCCGGAGCCGTTTTCGTTTTCCACCGAGGCCGTCCCCGAGAACCGGGCGGTGTGCTATCTCACCTATACCAATGAACACACGCACGACATCATCCGCGCCAATCTTGACCGCAGCCCGATCTACGCGGGCGTGATCGAAGGCGTGGGGCCGCGCTACTGCCCGAGCATCGAGACCAAGGTCATGACCTTTCAGGACAAGCCGCGCCATCAGCTCTTTGTGGAGCCGATGGGACTCGAGACGGAGGAATTATACATCCAGGGCTTTTCCTCCTCCATGCCGGAGGAGGTGCAGGTACAGATGCTGCACACGATCCCGGGACTCGAACACGCGGAAATGACGCGCTGCGCCTATGCCATCGAGTACGACTGCGTTGATCCGACGGAGCTGTATGCCACGCTGGAGAGCAAAAAAATCCCCGGCCTGTACGGGGCGGGGCAGTTCAACGGTTCGAGCGGGTATGAAGAGGCGGCGGCGCAGGGCTTTGTCGCGGGTGTCAACGCGGCGCGGAAGCTGAGAGGGGAGAGCCCCTTTATCCTGAGAAGAAGCGACGGGTACATCGGCACGCTGATCGACGATCTGGTGACCAAGGGTACCAACGAGCCCTACCGCATGATGACCTCCCGCAGCGAGTACCGGCTGCTGCACCGGCAGGACAACGCCGACCAGCGGCTTGCGAAGCTGGGGCTGGAGATCGGACTTGTGAGCCAGGAGCAGTATCGGAAGGTTTTGGAGAAGTACGCGGCTGTGGAGGCGGAGCTGAAGCGGCTGGAAAATACACACGTCCCGCCGACGGAGGAGCTGAACGCGATGCTGGCGGAGAAGGGGACCGCGCCGGTCACGACGGGGTTTTCGCTGGCGGAGCTCATACGCCGCCCGCAGATCACATACAGCGACACCGCGCCCTTTGATTCGGCGCGGCCGGAGCTTCCCAAGGCGGTGCGGGAACAGGCGGAGATCCGGCTAAAATACGACGGATATATCAAGCGGCAGCTCCGGCAGATCGAAGAATTTGCCCGGATGGAGGAAAAGAAGCTGCCCGCGGAGCTTGACTACGCGTCGATCTCCGGGCTGCGGCTCGAGGCGCGGGAGAAGCTGGAAAAGATACGGCCCGAAAACTTCGGTCAGGCAAGCCGCATTTCCGGCGTGTCCCCGGCGGATATCTCGGTGTTGATGGTGTATATGGAGACGCATAAATGAGCAAGGTCGTACTGGGCTTTTCCGGCGGGGTGGACTCCGCCGTGTCCGCCGTGCTGCTGCAGAGGGCGGGCTTTGAGGTACACGGGCTGTACATGGACAACACAAGCGCTGAAGCGCGGCAGGAAGCTGCCGCGTCCGCGGAGAGGATGGGTGTGGAGCTCACCGTCATCGACGTACACGACGCCCTGGAGGAGCGGGTCTGCCGGGCGTTTACCGACTGCTATCTGCGCGGGGAGACACCGAACCCCTGTATCCTCTGCAATCCGACGCTGAAGTTCCCGACCCTGCTTCAAGAGGCCGACCGCGTGGGGGCGGAGCTTGTCGCCACCGGGCACTATGCGCGGGCGGAGAACGGCGCGCTGTATAAGGGGCGGCCTGCGAACGACCAGAGCTATATGCTGTGCAGGCTGACAAAGGAGCAGGTCGCGCGGCTTACCCTGCCGCTCGGCGGCTTTGAGAAAAAGCAGGTGAGGGCGCTGGCCGAGGAGTTCGGTCTGCCCGCCGCGCACAAGAAGGACAGCATGGAGATCTGCTTCATCCCGGATAAGGATTACGTGGGCTGGATCCGGCGCCGCGCGGAGCTGCCGGGGCCGGGGGACTTCGTGTTCCACGGCGTTTGTGTCGGGCAGCACGACGGGGTCGTGAACTGGACAGTGGGCCAGCGTATTCCGGGGCTCCATGAGGGGCGGAAGCTCTATGTCTCGCGCATCGACGCCAAGGCGAATGTCATCGAGCTTGCCCTGTGGGAGGAGCTTTTTAAGACGGAGGTTTTGGCGGGGGATTTCAACTGGCTGATCGACCCGCCGGTAGGGAAGATTATTCCCGCGAGCGTGCGGGTGCGGCATACCAAGTGGGAGGAACCGCCCTGCACCGTGACTGCAGAGGGCGAGAGCGTCGCATGGATCCGGTGCGAGACGCCGGTGCGCGCTCCGGCCCCCGGCCAGAGCGCCGTGCTGTATCAGGGTGAGCGACTGATCGGCGGCGGGTTTATATTGGAACATTTATAAAAAATAAGGATGAAATGCCCCTGCGGGTACGCAATTGCGCGTATTCGCAGGGGCATTTTTTCATACGCAGGATGGCACAGTTTTTATACCATCTTTTATACCATCGCGGACTTGATGAGGCGCAGGAGATCGTCGTATTCCTCGCAGGCGGGGATGTCGGGGTACTGCGCCTTGATGCTGTCGGGGGCGCGGAAGAGGAAGCCTGCCTTGCTCGCCTGGATCATGGCGAGATCGTTGAAGCTGTCCCCGGAGGCGATGGTCTCATAGCCCACGGACTGGAAGGCGCGGACGGTGGAGAGCTTCGTCTCCTTGCAGCGGAGGCGGAAATCCGTCACCTCGCCGTTGGGGGCGACAACCAGCTCATTGCAGAACAGCGCCGGCCAGCCGAGCTTGCGCATGAGCGGCTGGGCAAACTGGGTGAAGGTGTCGCTGAGGATAACGGCCTGGGTGATGGAGCGCAGCTCGTCCAGAAATTCCTTCGCGCCGGGCAGGGGGTCGATGGTGGCAATGACGTCCTGAATCTCTTTGAGGCCGAGGCCGTGTTCCTTCAAAATGCCGATGCGCCAGCGCATGAGCTTGTCGTAATCCGGCTCGTCCCGGGTGGTGCGGCGCAGCTCCGGAATACCGCTGGCTTCGGAAAAGGCGATCCAGATCTCAGGCACCAGAACGCCCTCAAGGTCTAAACAGGTGATATACATGGCGATTGTCCTTTCTGTGATTATGCCCAACTGGGCTCGGCCTTTTTGGCTTTCACGTATTCCAGCATGTCGGCGGGGGCGACCACGTCGCGGTGGAGGACGGGGCGCTCGCGCAGGCCGCGGAGATTTTCGGGCATGGGTACCTTTGTCCCGGCCTCGAGCGCTTCCATCATGTCGAACTCATCGCCGTCACAGGGAAGGCCGACGGCGGAGAGCACCGCGGCGGGGAACTTGTAGGGCGAGGCGGTGGAGAGAATCACGACAGGGCCGTTTTCCGCGCCGAAGGCTTTCGCCGCGCTCCACCCGCAGGCGGTGTGCGTGTCGATCAGGTAGCCGCTGTCCTTCCAGACCCTGGCGATGGCGGCCTCGGTGCCCTGATCGTCACAGCAGTACGCGACAAAACGGGACTGAATTTTCTCGAGCAGATCGGCGGGCACCTGATAGTGTCCCTCGTTTTTAAGCTGCGCCATCAGCGAGGCGACGAGGGCGCTGTCCCCGCTCATGAGGTACAGCAGGCGCTCGAGGTTGCTGGAGATGAGAATGTCCATCGACGGCGAGAGCGTCTTGTGGAAGGGACGCCGTCGGTCGTAGACACCGGTATTGATAAAGTCGGTCAGAACGTTGTTCGCGTTCGAGGCGCAGATCAGCTTGCCGACGGGGAGACCCATCTCGGCGGCGAGATAGCCAGCCAGAATGTCGCCGAAGTTGCCGGTCGGGACGGAATAGTTCATCGGCTGCCCCGCTTCGATGCGGCCGAGGCGCACGGCGTCAAAGTAGGCGGAGAAGTAGTAGACCACCTGGGGCACAAGACGGCCGATGTTGATGGAGTTTGCCGAAGAGAGACCCGCAGGCATGGCGGAGAAGATGGCCTTGACGCCGGACTGGGCGTCGTCAAAATTGCCCTCCACCGCGCAGACCTTGACGTTATTGCCCGCCTGCGTGACCATCTGCGCCTTCTGCACGGGGCTGACGCCGTCGCGGGGATAGAAGACGAGGATGCGGATGCCGTCAACGTCCCGGAAGCCCTCCAGCGCGGCCTTGCCGGTGTCGCCGCTGGTGGCGGTGAGAATGAGGATATCGTCGGCGTCGCCGCATTTCTCGGCGGAGCGCTTCATGAGGTGGGGCAGGAGGCAGAGCGCCACATCCTTGAAAGCGGAGGTGGGGCCGTGGAAAAGCTCCAGAAACAGGTCGCCCGCGTCGTGCAGGGGCGCGATGCGGGGATCGCTGAATTTACCCCGGTAAGCAGCCTCGACAAGCACCTTCGCCTCTGCCTCAGGAAAGTCCGGCAGGAGGGCGGAGAGCACCTTTGCCGCAAGGGAGGGGTAGTCAAGGTTTTGGAGCTCGCGCCAGTCGAGCCTGGGGATCTCATTCGGCGCCATGGTATAGAGGCCGCCGTCTGGGGCGAGACCGTCCACGATCGCGCGGGCGGAGGAAACTTTGGGCGATGCGCCGCGGGTGCTGGTATAGAGCATGGTTATCACATCCTGTAAAAAATCAAGTTAAGCGTGGATACTATACAATGTACGCAGGAAAAAGTCAAGTGTATTTATAAGGCGGACAAATCGAGGCCCAGCTGCGTACAGAGCGCACCGAGCCAGCGGGCGAGAGCTTCTTCGGAATCAAAGCAGGGGATCATGCCCGCGGGCGGGTGGAGGACGACATTGAGCGCTTCCCCGTCGGCCTGTCGCTCCATGCGGTCAATGGGCATGTCGAGATAAAAATGCCCGTGCCGGATATGGCGCAGCTCATGCTCCAGCGTCTCCTGCTGGCGGGCGGGGGAGAGGCGGGCGTTGATGTAGATATCGAAGCTGCCGTCGTCATTCGGGAGCGTCACGCCCTCCACCTTCGCGGGCAGGGGGACGAGGCGGACGAAGGTGTCAGTCATGGCTTTCTGAGGGCTTCAATGATCTTCACCGCCTGGCGCACGTCCTCGGGCGTCGCGTCCTGCGCCAGCTTAAAGAGCATGCGCATATCCTCACGCTCGCGCAGGGAGGTAAGAAGCTGCTCCAGCTCCGCGTCCTGAACGGGCGATACCTCGTCCGTCTCACCGCGCAGGTATGCGGGCGTGGTGCAGAGAATACGGGCGACCTCCGTGAGCTGCGCGTCGCTCGGCTGGGATTTCTGCTGCTTCCAGTCCTGGCAGAGCGTGGCGCTGCGCCCCAGAGAGCGGGCGATAAAGGTCTTGGTGATACCGCGCGCTTTGAGCAGCGATTCAAATCTGTCATAGTTGAACAAAAGGATCACCCCATTTTTGTGCATAACGAATGAATCTGAAAAAAGACCGAGCAAAACCTTGAGAATCGCAAATTAATGGGATATAATGCAGACGACTCTTAAAGAAATGTGACACCGATCTGCGGTATCTCTATTTTAGAGCAAGGATACAGGTTTGTCAAGGGAATAATCTTAAATATGTAAGAAATGGCCCTCTCAGTCACCAGTGTGAGCACTGGTGACAGCTCCCCCGGAGGGGGAGCCAAGGTTCTCAGTCAGCTTCGCTGACGGCGCCCCGGATGGGGAGCCAGGGAATGTCGACCCTTATGACAGGGGATTACAACATCAGGGGAGTGAGGTGAGTGCGTGAAGCTGATCGGGGATGATCCGATCATCCGCTGCATGGAGCAAAGCGGATATCCGCCCTGGTTTTACCGGGACGGCACAGATTACGAAGAGCGGGACGGCGATGCCGGCCGCGGAGAGGACGAAGATGGGAAGCTATAAAAAAATCGGCTGGACAGACGCAGATGTGCGCTGCCCCTTCTATATCACGGACGACCGGGAGACGCGCAGCATCAGCTGCGAGGGCTTCGGGAAGGGGGTCGACGCGGTCAGCCGCTTTCAGACTATCCCGCTCATGGATCGACACATGGGCCTGTATTGCGTGGGACGCTTTGAGGACTGCCCGGTCTACCGCTGCACCTACGGGTGCAAGTATCAGGACTGATGCGAGACTGGGACGAGCTGCGGCGCGCCTGCGAAAGCGGGGAGAGTCTGGCAAAGCTCTCGCGGCGGCTGGATATTCCCTACTCCACGCTGCTCAACCGGGCGGTGAAGGAGGAGTGGACGCTTGCGCAGGAGTCTCTGCCCTGCACGGCGGAATCCGGGTTCGAGCGCGTGGGTCACAAGCTGCTGCGGCGGATTGAAGAGTGTCTCGACCGGGAAGGAGAGCTGGATCTCAAAGAGCTCAAAACCGTGACGGGCGCGCTGAAGGAGCTGCAGAGCCTGTGGGAAGAGAAAAACGGCACAAAAGGCGGCGGGCTCACGGTGCGCTTTGAGGGGGAGGCGGAGGAGATGAGCCTGTAACAGTGTGGGGTCAGGAGTGTGGAGTTGAGATGGCGGAGCTGAGACTGCCGGAGCCGAGCGAGAAGCAGAAGCAATTTCTGCGCGACCGGCATAAATATGTGGGCTACGGCGGGGCCAGGGGCGGCGGCAAGAGCTGGGCCGTGCGGGTCAAGGCGGTGCTGCTGTGTCTGCGGTATCCGGGGATCAAGGTCATGATCGTGCGCAAGACCTACCCGGAGCTGCAGGAGAACCATATCGTGCCGCTGTGTGAAATGCTGGGCTGCTACGCCGACGAGGACGGACGTATCGCGGTCTACAACGACGCGAAGAAGCACATCGTCTTCCCCAACGGGAGCAGGATTCTGTTTCGCTATCTCGAAAACGAAAAGGACGCGCTGCGCTTTCAGGGCACCGAGGTTGATGTACTGTTCGTGGATGAGGCCACGCACCAGAGCGAGAGCAGGATGGAAAAGCTGCGGGCCTGCGTGCGCGGAACCAACGACTTTCCCAAGCGCATTTACTTCACCTGCAACCCCGGCGGCGAGGGACACAACTGGGTCAAGCGCCTCTTTATCGACAGGCGCTTCCGCGAGGGGGAGGAGCCGGACGAGCACAGCTTCATCCAGGCGCTCATCACCGACAACCGGGCGCTGATGGAAAAGAATCCGGATTACATCAGGCAGCTTGAAAGCCTGCCGCCGAAGCTGAAGGATGCCTGGCTCTACGGGAGCTGGGAGATCTTTGAGGGGCAGTTTTTCGAGGACTTTCGCGTTGAGCCGGATATGACAGCCGCGGCGGAGCATGGCTGTGAGCTCACGCGCGAGGAATTGAAGGAACAGGGGCGCTGGTGCCATGTGATCGCGCCGTTTGATCTGAGTACGGGGCCGCGGCGGAGCTGGAGCATCGTAAGAAGCTACGACTTCGGTTACGGCAAGCCCTTCTCCTGCGCCTGGTGGGCGGTGGACCATGAGGGGGTGCTGTACCGCATCCTTGAGCTCTACGGCTGCACCGACACGCCGAACGAGGGACTGCGCTGGACGCCCGACCGACAGTTCCGGGAGATCGCGCGGATCGAATCCGAACACCCCTGGCTCAAGGGACGGCGGATCGAGGGCGTGGCCGACCCTGCCATCTGGGACGCAAGCCGCGGCGAAAGCATCGCCGAGACCGCCGCCAGGTGCGGAATCTACTTCGTGCCGGGGGATCACAAGCGCATACCCGGCTGGATGCAGTGCCATTACCGCCTGCAGTTCGACGACGAGGGGCGGGCGCGGATGTATGTCTTCGATAACTGCAGGGCGTTTATCCGCACGATTCCGCTTTTGCAGTTTTCCAAGACCGAGCCGGAGGATCTGGACACGGAGCAGGAGGATCACGTCGCGGACGAGTGGCGCTACCTCTGCATGTTGCGCCCGGTGACGCCGCTGCGAGAGACGGAGACGCGGGCGGTGATGGTCGATCCGCTGAAAAAGTGAAAAGTGGAGAGTGAAAAGTGAAATTATAAATAACAACAAAAAAACAGGGTCACGTTCGTCAGGCCGTCAGAATTCTGATGTTTCACCCGATAGCAATAACCCTGTCAAAGCCAATGACTGGATTGGGCTAAGCGAACCGCTTTCGCGTCCAGAGTCAAAGACTTCGTCTAAGGACAGCATATCAGATACCACAGCATGAGACAAGGGGGACACGATGGAAAAAGAGCAAATGCAGTTGCCGGTCGACGAGAAGCGGCTGGCGGAGTTTACACGGATTTTGCAGAAGTACAAGGCGGGGAAGGCCAGCGTCGAGCGGCGCGCGGTGGCGGCGGAAAACTGGTGGAAGCTCCGCAACAGCGCGGAGGAGCGCAAAAGCCATGAGGGGGTCGGCGGATTTCAGGCCGTGTCCGGGTGGCTGCATAACGTGATCGTCTCCAAGCACGCCGACGCGATGGACGCCTATCCCGAGCCGAACATCCTGCCGCGCGAGCCGGACGACCGGGCGGAGGCGCGCATCCTCTCCAAAATTCTGCCCGTGATCCTGGAGCAGAACGCCTTCGAGAAAACGTACTCCGACGGGATGTGGCAGAAGCTCAAAACCGGGACGGGCGTATACCGCGTGGGCTGGGACGCGGAAAAGGCCGGCGGCCTCGGCGATATCGAGATCGAGCGCGTCGATCTGCTGAACGTGTTCTGGGAGCCGGGCGTGCGGGATATTCAGGACAGCGCCTACTTCTTCCATACCAAACTGGAGGACAACGAGAAGCTGGAGGCGGCATACCCGCAGCTTGCGGGGAAGCTGAAAGCGCTGAGCTTTTCGGCCACGCGCTTTCTCTATGACGACAGCGTGAGCACCGACGGGAAATCCACGGTCATTGATGTGTACTACAAGAAGAAAATCGAGGGGCGGGAAGTACTGCATTACTGCAAGTACGTCGGCGGGACGCTGCTGTACAGCACCGAGAACATGGACGCCCTGCTGGAGACAAACGACGGGGAACTGTTCACGCGCGGCCTGTATGAGCACGGGCGCTACCCCTTCGTGTTCGACAGCCTCTTCCCCGTGGAGGGCAGTCCCTGCGGCTACGGCTTTATTGATCTTTGCCGCAGCGCCCAGACGCAGATCGACATGCTCCAGACCGCGTTTGTCAAGAACACGATGGTGGGCGCGGTGCCGCGCTACTTCCAGCGGGCGGACGGGGCGGTGAACGAGGAGGAATTTCTCAATCTTGCCAATCCTATCGTCCACGTCAGCGGCAATCTGGGCGAGGACAGCCTGCGCATGGTGGACTACCGCCCTCTCAGCGGCAACTATCTTGAAATGCGAGCCAGCGTCATCAACGAACTGCGCGAGACCTCGGGCAATACCGAGACCTCGGTGGGACTTGTCAATGCGGGCGTCACCGCCGCCTCCGCCATCGCGGCTTTGCAGGAGGCAAGCGGCAAAGGCAGCCGCGACTCCACCCGCGCAAGCTATCGCGCTTACGCGGAGATGATCGAACTGTGCATCGAGCTGGTGCGCCAGTTTTACGATCTGCCGCGGCAGTTTCGCATTACAGGCGGGCTCGGGATCGAGCAGTTTGTCAGCTACGACAATCGCGGCCTGCGGCCCCAGACGCTCTACGGACCAGAGGGGATGGAGCTGGGACTGCGCCGTCCGGTGTTCGACATCCGGGTCATCCCGCAGAAGAGCAGCGCCTATACCCGCATGAGCCAGAACGAGCTGGCGCTGCAGTTTTATCAGCTCGGCTTCTTTTCCCCGGAGCACAGCGATCAGGCTCTCGCCTGCATGAGCATGATGGAATTCGACGGCAAGGACGAGCTGATGCAGCAGCTTTTTTACAACGGAAACATGCAGAAGGAGCTGGCATTGTACCAGCAGTACGCGCTGGCGATGACGCAGAAATACGAGCCGGAGCGCGCCCAGGCGCTGATGGCAGGCATGACGGGGCGCTTGGCCGGAGCGCCGAAAAAGGCGGCGTATCGAAAGCGCGGAGGCGGCGAAGGCGGCCGCATGGAGCGGGCCAGGGCGAGGGCGGCCAACGCCTCGCAGCCGGGAGGCGGCCGATGACCCGCGTATGTTATGACCGGGCCGGGCTCCTGCTCAGGATGGAGGGTCATGCGCAGGCGGGGCCGGAGGGTCAGGATCTCGTGTGTGCGGCGCTGAGCATGCTGATGATGGCGCTGGAGCGGCGCATGCAGGAGCGGGCAGAAGCCGCCCTGCCGGTGATAAGCCGGGGGCCGGGGAGCTTTATGCTCCGCTGTGCGCCCGCGCCTGACGCGGAAAGACTGTGCCGCGAGAGCTTTGACACCATCGCCGCAGGTCTGGCGGTGTTGGCGGAAAACAGGCCGGAATACGTGGCGTTCACGATGGAAAACGGAGAAACGGATGAGGAGGAGTATGCATGAGCGGATTGCCGGAGGAGAGAAATACGTCGGAATACGCCGACACGATGGAGGCGCTGCGCCGGGCGGAGAGCGCCCTGCCGGACTATAGCACCAGCTATGACGGGGAGATCCAAAGGCTCTATGAGCAGATCGTGTCGAGGCCCGCTTTCCGCTACGATCCGGGCAGCGATCCGCTGTACCGGAGCTACCGCGATCAGATGGTGAGCGAGGGCAGCCGCACCATGCGGGACACCGTGGGACAGGCCGCGGCGCTCACGGGCGGCTATGGCTCGAGCTACGCCGAGAGTGTGGGTCAGCAGCAGTACGGGCTGTATCTGCAAAAGCTCGGACAGGCGATGCCGGAGCTGTACAAGGCGGCCTTTGAGCGTTACAGCGCCGAGGGCGACGCGCTGCGTGCCGACTTCGACATGGCGAAGGGACTTGCGGACAGCGAATACGGACGCAGGCGCGATCGCTTCAATCAGGCGGCGGCGCTGGAGAAGCAGCAGTATGAGCGCGGCGAGAAGAGCTACCAGAAGCTTGTGAGCCTGATTTCCGAGAGCGGCTATCAGCCGAGTGACGCGGAACTCCGGGCCGCGGGCATGAACCGCATGCAGGCACAGGCGCTGCGAAACGATTATCTGCAACGGAATCCGCTGGCGCTGGTGCTGTCCGGCGCATGGGCGGCCGGCGTCGGCGGAGGCGGCGATGACGGCGGCGCATACAGCGGGGGAAGCGCTTCTTCCGCGACGTCCGCCGGGACGAAGGAGCAGACCAAGCTCGCCGCCAATCAGAAGGGCAGCGGCAGCGGAAAGAAGCGCAGACTGTAAATTTACCCTTTCCCGGCGCGAAGCGCCGGTTCCCCGCTGCAGAGGGGATAGAAAAAGGAGGTTCGTATGAACAAAGAGCTGGAAGACAAGAGACCGGAGGAGCCGGTCACGGGCGAGGAAAACGCCGTTTCGGAAGAAGCGGCGCCTGTCGACGCCGGACAGGAGGAAGAGAAGGCGGCGCGTATGAGCTGGGAAGAAATCCTGGCAGACCCGGCGTATCGGAAAAGCTACGACGCGGCGGTGCAGGGCATTGTGAAGGCGCGGCTCAAGAGCAGGGCGGAGGCCGAGGCAAGGCTGGAGCGCCTTGCGCCGGTATTGGAGGCGCTGGAGGAGGATTACGGCCTCACAGCAGAGAGTGACGCCGGGGAGATCGCCGCGCTGCTGCGGCAGAGCGCCGGACTGCGCCGCCCGAGCGGGGAAGAGATCGAGGCGCACCTGAGCGCGATGCTCGCAGAGGCGGAGGCGCTGCGGGAGAGCGTGCCGGATTTTGATCTGCTGCACGAGCTGGAGGATCCCGATTTCCTGCGCATGACCGCGCCGCACAGCGGGATTGCACTCGCGGACGCCTACTACGCAAGGCATCGCGCCGAGCGGGAGCGGGAGACGGCGCGGCGCAGTCTCGAGGCCGTGAGCCGAAGCCTTCAAAGCGGCGGGGCGAGACCCCGTGAGCTGCGCGAGACCACTGCGGGCGCAAGATTCGCGGCCGAGCCCGGCAGGATGAGCCGCCAGGAGCGCGAGGCTCTGAAAAAGCGCATCCTCGAAGCCAAGGCCCAGGGGCGGAAAATCGGTCCGGGGGAGTGAAGATATGCCACCCTCTCCGAGAGAGGCGGCACGGCAGATCTCCCGCGAGACCGTGACGGAGGGAGTCCCGAACCCCTTCCGCCGCTGAAGCGGCCGGCAAGCTTTGCATGTTGCACGCTTCCCGCGCGTCAGAATGCTCCCCCAAAGAGGGAGCCTATATGGAAAGGAGATTATTATGCACAACACGTATTTCAACCTTCAGCATTTCGCCGAGGCGGGGACACTGGTCAACGCCACCGGTAATTTTGTCAACGCCGCCACCGGCGCGACGACCGCCTTTGACAGCGGCCACAGCCTGTCGGCGGAGCTCAAGGCCTTCTATGACACGGAGCTGCTGGAGAACGCGCGCACGGAGCTGTTCTATGCCCAGTTTGCCAAGCGCCAGCCCCTGCCCGCCAATCACCACGGCAGCGTGGAGTGGCGCAAGTGGAACACCTTCGACAAGGCCTCCAAGCTCACCGAGGGCGTGATCCCCACGGGGCAGAAGTTCGGCGTCACCGCTGTGACCGGCAGCATCGACCAGTACGGCACCTATACCGCCATCACCGACAAGCTGGAGCTCAGAGCCTACGACGACGTGATCCTCGGCGCAACCGAGGAGATGGGCGCCTCCGCCGCCGAGACCCAGGAAGCCCTGATCCGTGATGCGCTCTATACCAACACCAACGTCCTCTACTGTGACAAGATCAAGCGTGCGGACGGCAGCGTCAGCGCAACGCCCACCCAGCAGAGCGGGCTGGCGGAGGACGCGACCTATCACTGCCATCTGACCCCGGAGATGGTCAACAAGGCCGTCACTGTGATGAAAAAGAACCGCGTGCCCCGTATCGGCGGCAAGTACTACGCGGTGATCCACCCCTCGGTGGCCCACGATCTGCGCGCCGACGAGAGCTGGATCGAGGCGCACAAGTACGCCTCCCCCGAAGAGATCTTCAACGGAGAGATCGGCGAGCTGCACGGCGTGCGCTTCATCGAGAACGTCTTTGCCCCCGTCATCAAGGGCCAGAACGACACCATCGCCGTCTATGCCAGTTACTTCTTCGGCAAGGACAGCTTCGGCATCATCGATCCCGAGGGCGGCGCGCTGGAGATGATCATTCACGACAAGGGTGAGATCGGCGGCCCGCTGAACCAGTTTTCGACCATCGGCTACAAGTTCGAGACCAACGGCGCGACTATCCTGTACCCGGAGAGACTGCTGCGCGTGATGAGCACTTCCAGCTTCTCCGCAAACGACGAAGCCAACTAAGGAGGGACAGACAATGGAAGAGAAGAGAACCGAAGTATTTATCCCCAGAGGCGCCGACCGTGAGGACCCCAACCTTTTTGTCGGCATCAACGGCGTCAACTATCTGCTGCCCCGGGGCAAGAAGTCCATGGTGCCCCAGGCGGTCGCCGCGGAGATCGCAAGGGGCGAGCTTGCCGCCGAACGCTTCTATGAGAGCGTCGACGGTCTGAAGCAGAGCGTGTAATTTTTGAATGCGAAAACCTGACGAAAGCTGCTGATTCGCAGCGGCATGTTTTCCGCCGTGCATCGTTATCCGAGGCGGGAAATACACAAAGTATTCCTCCGCCTCGGCTGCCTTGCCTGACGAAAAACATGCTCGCTGCTCGGTCAGTCATTTTCATCAGTTTTCCGCATAAGAGCGCGCATCCGGGGAACTGTCCCCGGGTGCGCAGAGAGGGCAGTAATATGAAAGCAATGGACATCATCGAGCGGCTGGATCTGCTGGAGCCGAACGACTATTCGCCGGAGCAGAAGCTGCGCTGGCTCAATACCCTCGACGGGAAAATCTACCGGGAGGTCATCCAGACGCATGAGGACGTATGGACGCTGTTCCCGGACAGCTATGTCAGCGGTGAGGAAGAGCTGCTTGTCGGCGAGCCCTACGGAGAGGATCTGTATTACTACTACCTGCAGGCCATGGTCGCGGCGGAGAACGGGGAGACCCAGCGCTACAACAAGCGCATGACGCTCTTCAACAGCGCCTGGCAGGGCTGGGTCAACTGGTATAACCGCAGCCACATGCCCCACAAGCAGGGCGCGGGCTTTCGCTTTTAGGAGGTGAGACGATGGCGCTGCTGCCAAAGCTTCAAAATGAATACGCCGAGCGCGTCGTGACCGACGTGTTCGCGGGCTATCGGCACAAGGCAAGAATCGGCGAGGGCGAGTTTTACGACACGAAGAATCTGACGAGCGCCTATTACCCGCTGCTGGGAAACCGGAAAAAGCGCGCCCGCGTGAGAGGCATGAAGAATCCCGGCGGGCTGCTGGCCAAGGAGAAGCTGGCCTTTGTGGAGGACGGAACGCTCTGGTATGACGGCAGGGAGACGGCGCTGACCGATCTCACGCCCGGAGAGAAGCAGCTTGTGAGCATGGGCGCGACCATCGTCGTCTTCCCGGATAAAATGTATTACAACACCGCCGATCCTTCGGACTATGGAAGCCTGGAGGCTGAGTACAGCGCGGCGGGCGCGGTGGAATACAGCCTCTGCCGCGAGGACGGGACAGTCTATCCCGCGCCCGCCCTTGCGGAGACCGCGCCGGATTCGCCGAACGACGGCGCGCTGTGGATCGATGCCTCCGGCAGCACGCGCACGCTGCGGCAGTGGAGCGCGGCGCTGGGAGAGTGGAGCGAGATCCCGACGGCATACACACGCCTGCGCTTTATCTCCGAAGGGGAACTGCCGCGGCTGTTTCACAAGTATGACGGCATCAGCATCTCCGGCGCGGCGGTGGAGATGTGCGGCGGTGACCACGTAATCTATGCCATCGGGGGCGGCGCGGGAGAGCTCGACTATATCGTGGTGGCGGGACTTCTGGATCGGGCAGTCACGCAGACGGAAGGCACGGTGAAGCTCGCGCGGAGGGTGCCGGATCTGGACTATGTGATCGAGTGCAAAAACCGTCTCTGGGGCTGCCGCTATGGGACAAGCGAAGGGAAGAATCTCAACGAGATCTACTGCAGCGCGCTGGGCGATTTCAAAAACTGGCGGCAATACATGGGACTGTCGACGGACAGCTGGACGGCCTCGGTCGGCTCCGACGGACCGTGGACGGGCGCGGTGAACTATCTGGGCTATCCGATGTTCTTCAAGGAAAACCGCATCCACCGCGTCTCCGTCTCCGGCAGCGGCGCGCACCAGATCACGGAGACGGTCTGCCGCGGGGTGCAGGAGGGCTGCGGCGGGAGCTTGCAGGTGGTCAACGAGACGCTGATCTACAAGAGCCGGGCGGATATCTGCGCGTACCAGGGCAGCTTTCCCGAGAGCATCAGCGACGCGCTGGGCGACGAGCACTATGACGCGGCGACGGCAGGCGTACTGGGGGAGCGCTACTACATCTCCATGCGCGATTCCGGGGGAGAATGGAATCTCTTCGTCTACGACATCCGCCGCAATCTTTGGCTGCGGGAGGACGAGCTGCATGCGGTGCGCTTTGCCGCGCTGGGGGATGAGCTGTACTGCCTGACGCCCGACGCACTGCTCACCCTGGCGGGAAGTGTGGGGACGCCCGAGCCCTTCGTCTCCTGGGAGGCGGAGACGGGGATGCTGTACTACCAGTACCCGGACCGCAAATACCTCTCCCGCTTCAATCTCCGGCTTTATATGGAGGAGGGCGCGCAGATCGACGTTTACCTCATGTACGACTCTGACGGAGAGTGGGTGAGGCAGGGGCGCATCCGGATGAAGGGAACCCGCACCGTCACCCTGCCCGTACGCCCGCGGCGCTGCGATCACATGCGCATGAAGCTGGTCGGCCGGGGCGAGGTGCGGCTCTATTCCATCGCAAAAATCCTGACGATGGGAAGTGACGTGGGATGATCGAACTGCCGCCCATCCTCAGCGGAGACGAGAAACAGCAAATCAAGCAGCTGCGGGACTATCTTGTGAGACTTGTCCTGCAGCTTGACGAGGAGGAAAAACATGATTGAGCTATACATCAGCGGTCAGAGCCTGCGGATCTATACGCCGGTCATCGCGGCGGACACGCTGAACTATCTGACGGTACAGGCTTATTTCCTCAACGACGACTGGGAGGGCTATACCCGCTGGGTGCATTTCCGAAAGGGCAACAGTCTCGGAACGGAGGTTTTTGATCTCCTTCTGGACGGAAACAACAGCATCACCGAGGACAAGGGGCTCAACCTCAGCGTGGGGGAATGGACCGTCTATCTCAGCGGCAACCGCGAGGGCTCGCGCCTGACCACTGCGCCGGTCATCATCACGGTGAAGGAATCGGGCCTGGTGGACGCGCCCCTGCACGCCCTGCCGCTGAGCGTGGCGGAACAGATCGCAAACGATGCTGCCGCGGCGCTGGCCTGCGCGCGGGAGGTTAAGGCAGCCGCGCTGGCAGGGGACTTCGACGGCAAGGACGGAACCAGCTTCGTTATTGAAGGCTTCTTCGATACGCCCGAAGCGCTTGCGGAGGGCGTGCCGTCGCCGACTGCGGGGCAGGCCTGCGGCGTAGGGACGGAGGCGCCTTATGAAGTCTATATCTGGGACGGCGTCAACCGTCAGTGGAAAAACAATGGGACGATACAGGGCGCAAAGGGCAGCACAGGCGATCCCGGGGCAACCTTCCGGCCGAGCGTCGATGCCGACGGCAATATCTCCTGGACAAACGACGGGGGTCTGCTCAATCCTGCCACGCAGAATATCCGCGGCCCGGCCGGACAAGACGGCGAGAGAGGGCCGGCGGGGGCCAGCGCCTATGACGCAGCGGTGGACGCGGGTTATCAGGGCACGGAGGCGACCTTCAATACGGCACTGGCGGCAATGCCCTATCACAACGCCCGGCACTTGCCAGGCGGTGCGGATCCAATCGTCATCCAGACCGATAATCTGGAAAACGGAGCAGTTACGGCCGCAAAGCTCTCTTCCGGCGCGGTGAGCACGATATTGAACGGAAATCTCCCCCCTACGGGCTGGAACGGCGCGGAGGCGCCTTACAGCCAGTCGATCTTTCTGACCGGAATGCGCGCGAGCGATACGCCGTTTGTGGATGTAATCCTCAGCGGTTCATTCGCGACGGATAAAAAGAGGGTGGAGGAATTCGGGAAGGTCTACCGCGTCGTCACCTTCGACGGAACGATCACCGCGTACGCGATGAACAAACCGACCGTCGCGCTGCCGCTCCGATTCTTTTGCATAAGGAAGTGAAGCAATGGGAGAAGGAATACTCTGTAAAAAGGGCAGTATACTGACGCAGACCGCAGTGAGCGATTACGCGCTGATCTGCGCCAAATACCCCACGGGGAGCAGCTGCGCCTGTTCCAAAGGCAGCGAGAGCTTTACGGCGGAGGGCGGGACGGGACTTGCCGCCTTCGCGGTCACCGGAAGCGGCGTATGGACGGTGACGATCAGCGACGGGATGCGGACAAAAAGCGGCAGCGTGACAATCTCTGCCGCCGGAGAAGTCAAAACGATACAGCTGAGCTACCCGTCCGATCCCGTCGTGAGTGAGGAAGGGGTGCTACTGTCGGCGCAGAACGGCCTGGCAAACGGTTACAGCCTCGGCGGCAACGCCAGCATGAACGGAAACGCGATCCGGGAGCGTGACGGAGGCGGCTTTTGGCTCAGACCGGCGGTCAACCTGAGCGGCTATTCCACCCTCTCCGTGAGCGGTTACCTGCGCAGTGCCAAATATGGCCAAAGCAGGATCTGCGTGGGTTCAAGCAGCGAAAGCGTCTTTGACATCGCGAAGACGCCGGAGCTGTACGCCATGTGGCAGGGCGTCTTTGATACGCTGTACACCGTAACGCTGAATGTCGCGTCACTAAACGGAGCGTACTATATCGGCGCTACCTCTGTGGGAAACAATCTGGAGATCACCGGGATCGTGCTGTCATAAGGAGGCTTGCGTATGATCAATGCGGTAAGAAGAGAGCCTTTCGTGCTCGATATCGTTTTCGACAGGGACGCGAATGCCCTGCAGGATTTTACGCTGAGCTTCCGGCAGCGAGGACAGATGATTATCAGAAAAACGCGGAAGGACGCGGAAATCACAGAAAACGGCCTGCGTGCATGCGTTGCGCTCTCCGGGGCGGAGACGGCGCTGTTTGAGGCGTGGGACCCGGTCTATGCGCAGGTCTGCGCCGTCCTGGCGGATGGGCAGGAGCTGCACAGTGAAACGGCGGAGATCAGCGTCGCGGACGTTCTGGATGCATAGGGGGATACGTTATGAGCATCAGACTGGAAGCGCGAAACAAGGGGACAATCAGGATTGATATGGACAATGCCTCCCTCGCGGCAAAATACGCGAGGGAGGCGGAGACAGCGGAAAGAGCCGCCGGGATCAGCGCGGCGAATGCCGCGAGCGCCGCGCAACAGGCGGAGTTGGCCTCCCTTGGCGCGGCCCGCGCGGCAGCGGAAGCCCGGGAGGCGGCCATTCATCCGCCCCAACTGGGAGAGAACGGCAGATGGTTGGTCTGGAATCAGAACGGCGCATGTTATGTAGATTCGGGCGTGTCCGGCAAAGGGGAAAAGGGTGAAGACGGTTTTTCCCCTGCTGTGTCGGTCGTCAGAATTGCAGGCGGGCACCGCGTAACCATCACGGACGCCGTTGGTGATCATGTGTTTGACGTGATGGACGGCAGCGGCGGCTCGGCGGCGCCGGAGCCCGGAGAGGAAGCCTTATTCGTTATGAACGAAAACGGGGCCCATTTTTCCATCCCCGCCGGCGAGGGATCGGACGGAGATATTGTCATCCTCGACGGAGACGACGGCACCTGGCATCTGGAATCCGGAGCGGGAGCGGTGCTTGACATCGGCGTCACCGATGGAGACGACGGAGAATGGCATATCTCCAGACCGGGAATGGCAGCCGACCTTGAAGAGGCGGATGTCTTCTATGGGCTGCCTCCCGGCGGTACGGACGGGCAGTGGCTCGTGAAAGACTCGACCGCAGAGGGCGGCGCGAGGTGGGCCGATCTCCCGGTATTTGAGCCGACAGCGGGCGCGTGGAGCGTGACGCCGCTCGTCGAAGCGGAAACCACGCTCCACACGGCGGGCAACTATCTCGACAGAGATATTGTCGTAGAAGCAATCCCTTACGCGGAAGTCTCAAACATTTCAGGCGGCATGACCGCAACAATTGGAGGTTAATATTATGGCAAACAATCAGTACATCAACAAGGTTATCTATGGCGGCGATACCCTGATCGACCTGACCGGAGACGATGTTGCGGCAAGCGACGTCCTGAGCGGCAAGAAGTTCCATCTTCCCAGCGGCGAGCCGGGAACCGGCACCTGCCCCTATGACGCGGACACGTCCGACGCCACGGCTGTCGCGGCTGAGATTCTGGCGACCAAGACGGCCTACAAGAACGGAAGCAAGCTGACCGGCACCATGCCCAACAACGGCGCGGTAGCAGGCACGATCTCCACCAAGGCCGGGCAGTACACCGTCCCGCAGGGCTACCACGACGGCAGCGGCAAGGTCAGCATCAGCTCCACAGAGCAGGCCAAGATCATCGCCGGGAACATCAAATCCGGCGTCCAGATCCTCGGCGTCACCGGCAGCTACACCGGCGAGGCGATCTCCGCGCAGGCCAAGACCGCTACGCCGACCACGACGCAGCAGACCATTCTCCCCGACACGGGCTATGACTATCTGTCTCAGGTTACTGTGGCGGCGATCCCGTACACGGAGACTGACAATACCGCCGGAGGGAAGACTGTCACCATCGCGGCGTAAGGGGGCCCGTTATGGCAAGCAATCAGAATGTAAACAAGGTTGTCTACGCCGGGACTACGCTGATTGATCTCACCGGCGACGACGTGACTGCTGCCTCTGTTCTCAGCGGGAAAAAGTTCCACTTGCCGAGCGGGGCGGCAGCTACGGGCACAATTGCCACGAAGACGGCAAGCAATCTTTCTGCATCCGGCGCGACTGTCACCGTTCCTGCTGGATATTACGCGAGTCAGGCCACGAAGGCTGTGGCAAGCGGTTCTGTTACTGCGCCGGCCAGTATTACCGGCTCTTCCGCTTCTGTTAGCGCGATTAGTGGAGGAATAAAGCTTTCAAAAACGCTTTCAGTAACGCCAAGTGTGACGACCGCCGGATATATCTCGTCCGGTACTGCGAGAAACAGCACAATTGAGCTGTCAGCGAGCCTCGTTCCATACATAGGTGGCTCAGCAGAATCGCCATATCTTACGAAAGGCTATATTGCACTTGCTACCGGTAAAACCGGAGCATCAAGCGCCGGGAAATATTACAGGACAGCATACGACTCACCGACAGTAATCCCACAAACGAAACTTCTCCTTTTGTGCGGAATCAGCAATATTCAATGGACTGGCTGGACATATTCTGCACCGGATAACCCAACTCGTTCTCTGACCAACAATCAGTATATCTCATCAACAATGCCTATTGTCGTCCCGTATTCATCAACCGACAAGTATTTTGCATTGAGCTTTAGGAAACCTGACGAGTCCGCGTTTTCTGACTCGGAAGTTTCCAATTTACAATACGCGATCACATATTTGAAACTATCATAAATGAGGTGTGGATATGTCAAACCTTAGATTAAAAGACCATACATGGGACGCCGCCAACGTCTATGACTCCGCGCTTGGCAAGACGCAGGAGCAGATAAACGCGGAAGTCGGAACGTCTCTCGCGGGGAAACAGGGAACGCTTGTCTCCGGCGAGAACATCAAGACCGTAAATGGTGCGTCCATCCTCGGCAGCGGAAACATCGAAATTCAGGGCGGCGGAGGCAGCGGCGTTGTCGTTGACGACACGCTTTCCATCGCCGGGGCCGCAGCAGACGCAAAGAAAACCGGTGAGTTAAAGAAGGCATTAGATTCTTTCTCTGTTGTACCGATGCCAAGCACAGGGCCGAAGTCAGTATTGACAAAAGGAAAATATATCAAAGCATCGACGGGCGTTATCAATAATGGCGCCGCTTATGCGGCGACGAATCAACTGATATTCGGCTATAACAATATTGTTGCTGTACAATTGAAGGGGGATACTTATTCTTTCAGCGTCGCTTTGTATGGCGAAGACGGAAACATTGCAAACGGCGCAGATTTTATAGAAGCAAGCGATTACATTACCGGTTTTTATTACATTCCAGCAACTGCGGCGAAAATCGGTATAACCTTTAGGAGGGCTGACGGCAATAATATTTCCGATTCAGACATAACCGCAATACTTGAGCAGTTCACCATGTACGCCTTTTCTGACAGGTCATTGTCATTAAGCGGGCACGCCGCTGACTCGTCTATGGTTGGCAAGTATATAGACACGCTCGATGGTGTCCTTGCGTTGACAGATAATATCGAAATACCTTTTTATCTGAACTCGAATAAATACATTAACGAAGACGGAGTTATGTACAATGCCGCTGAATACAACTGCACAAATCTAATTGATGTCAGCGCGTTTTCCTATCTGAAATATAAGAGAATCGGAACTACCTCGACAGCTGAAAGCGGTCTTTGTATGTGCTTCTTTGATAAAGATAAAGCCTTTATCACCAGACAGAGGGCTGCGAACAACCAAACATCAAATGGTTATTTAAGTGATTTACAAGGAATTGCTGTTCCAGGCAACGCAAAATATGCAGCTTTTTCTTGCTACGCCGATACCGACACATATGGAGAATTTCAGCTTTTCGGGGGAAGTAAACTCACGAATTATCTTCATCTTCCCGACGCGTATACCTCTGTAAAAGATAGACATAAGTTGGTTGAAACCTACAATGGAGTTATCGCACTCTATGACGATCTTGTTTCAAAATACAGCGGCTACGTCACGAAAAACACGCTCGAAAAAAACGGGTTTTCGCTCTATGAGTACGTCTTTTCCGGGAAAAACTATAATTCGCAAAACGGTCAGAGGTCTCAAAACCCGGAAATCTCAAAGCCGGAAGTCTTGATAACCGCAGGCGTGCACGGCAGTGAAAAAAGCGCTGTTATGTCTCTGTTCTTTTTGTGCAAAGCCATGTGTGAGGATGATTATATTCTTGCCGATGTTGTAAACGCGATAAGGCTGCGTGTAATTCCAGTTGTCTGCCCGTCTGGATATGATTCCGACAGCCGGGTCAATTCAAACGGCGTAAATATCAACAGAAATTTTGACGCTGATTGGGCTGAGACAGAAGAAGGAAGAGACTATTCGGGAGCGGCCCCGGCAGACCAGGTAGAAACACAAATCGTGCAAGAATGGCTTGAGAACCATCACGACGCTGCAATCTATATTGACTTTCACAACAGCGGATACGGAAACGAAATCTCCTGCTTGCTTGGCACACAAACCAGCGATTCCATCTCAGCCAAAAAGAAGTATCTGCTCGCGATCAATAAGATTATCCCGTTTTGGAAAAAGATAAGACTGATGACGGACAGCGGGATCATCTATGCTTATACCGGCGGCTTTAATCCGGGTGATACTGTGACTACCGGCTCGACAACCAACTACGCGCGAGAACAAGGACTTCTGTCTTTCACCTTGGAAACAAGCATCAATGTGATGGATTCCGGTAGACACAGTGTTAAAACCATAGACGTCGGCACCGAAGTCATGGCCAATACCCTGTTGGGGCTGAAAGATTTATACTCAATTACCTAAAGTGAGAACAAAGGCCATGGACGACGACGATGAAAAGAGCTTATCTGGACTTCTCACAGACGACTGAGAAGCAGCCATGGGAAGAGCCGACAATCGAGTTCTTCCCGTGGCGGGATATCATCACGGAGGACTGAACAATGGGCGAGGAGTTTTGGGCGTGCCTGGCATTTGCGGCAATTCTCTGCACGGCGGCAGTCGTGATTATTGCGATTTGGAGGGACTGATATGAAAGGCGTAGACATTTCCCATTATCAAAACGGGCTGACCATCCGGCAGATCAGGGACAACGGCAACGAGTTTGCCATTATCAAGCTCACGGAAGGGACGCGGCTGGTGGACGAAGCAGCGTTCGGCTTCTACCGCGAGGCTTACGAAACGGGCTTCCCGGTCGGCTGCTATTGCTACTCCCACGCCATCAACGCGCAGCAGGCGATGGCGGAGGCGGCGTATCTTCTGGACGCGATCAACGGCTTTCCCATGCCCTGCGGCGTGTTCCTCGATATCGAAGAGCCGGAGACGCTGGAGCTTGACCACGACGCGATCCTGAATGTGATCCGCGGCTGGTGCGCGGGAATCGGCGGTAAAGGCTACATTCCCGGCGTCTACAGCTCCGAGGGGACGCTGTGGTCGAAGATCAGCCCGGACGAACTGCCGGACGGCTGCCTGGTGTGGGTAGCCAAGTGGAGCGAGACGCAGCCGAATACGCCGTGCGATCTGTGGCAGAACAGCGACAACGGGCGCGTCGAAGGCTACGAAGGGCCGGTTGATACCGACGTCGCGCGGAGCGAACGGTTTATGGCGCTGGTGGAACAGCGCGGGGAACCTTCTCAGGCGCTGAGGGACGCCGCCGATGTATTGAAGTTTCTGGCTGACTATATGCGAACCGAAGAGTTTGCGGAAAACTTCAAACAATACATAGAGGGGGAGAGAGGAAAATGAACGAGGCCTGGATCGGGATGATCGGGTCCGTGATTGTCGGGGCTCTGACGCTGATCGGCGTACTTGCCAGCAACAGCCGGGCGCAGGCTGTCACGGAGACAAAGCTGGAGGATCTGACGCGGGAGGTGCGGGAGCACAACAATTTCGCCCGGCGCATGCCCGTGGTGGAGGAGCAGATCAAGGTTATCAATCACCGCATCGGGGACCTGGAACGGATGAGGGAATAAGGAAAGGAGATTAAAATGGATTTTATGGGAATGGCAGGCGTGGCGGCGATCAGCGTGATCGCCTGGCTCGTGGGGGAGGCTGTCAAACTCAGTCCCCTCGACAGCAAATGGATCCCGGTAATCTGCGGCCTGTGCGGGGCGGCGCTCGGCGTACTGGGGATGCGTACAATGCCGGACTTTCCGGCGGCGGATCTGATGAGCGCGGCAGCGGTTGGCATTGTGTCCGGCCTCGCGGCGACCGGCGCGGATCAGATCGGCAAGCAGATGAAGAAATAAAAAAACGGGCGGGGTGAAAAATCACCCCGCCCCAAAGCAAACTATCAATCCCGTTTCCGGTTGTTGACCATGACAATGAAGCGCAAAAGCTGCATCATCGTCGTTGCGAGCCCCGCCACATAGGTCAGCGCCGCGGCACGGAGTACCTTTTTCGCGCCGATCAGCTCCTCGCCTTCCAGAAGCCCCATACGCTCAATGCTGACCAGCGCGCGCTTGCTGGCGTCAAACTCCGTCGGCAGCGTGACCACCTGAAACAGGACGCACAGCCCGTAGAGCAGAATGCCCGCATAGGCCAGATAAAGCAGCTTCTGGGAATAGGAGCTGAGAAACAGACCCGCGATCAGCAGCGGTATGGAGAGCTTTGCCCCAAAGCCGGCGGCCGGGAGGATGGCCTGGCGGATCTGGATGGGGAGATAGTTCTCGGCGTGCTGGATGGCGTGGCCCACCTCATGGCAGGCGACGCCCACCGCCGCGGTGGAGGTGCTTCCGTAGACCGAATCGGACAGAAAGATGGCGTTGCTTCTCGGATCAAAATGGTCGCTGAGTTCGACGCCGACGCGCTGGATCGGCACATTTTGCAGGTGGTTCGCGTCCAGTACCTGCCGCGCGGCCTGCGCCCCGGTAATGCCGCGGGAGTTCATCTGTTCGGAATACTTCCGAAAGGTGCGCTTGACGTTCCAGCTTGCCCAGAGTGAGAGGATCACCGCCGGGAGCACAAAGATGACGTAAGTGTAATCAAAATACATGGCGTTTTCTCCTTATTTCGTATTTTCGCGGATAAAAGCGTCCAGCTCCCCAAAATAGCGCCTGGGGTCGGAACCGCAGGAGCGGATGTGCGGCACAGTTTGATAGGTCGCGCGCTGCTTCTTCGCCGCGCAGGCCTGATAGCAGCGGTCGAGATTGTCATAGGGAACCACCGCGTCGGCTGTGCCATGGATAAAGAGCATCGGGATTTTACAGCGGCCGAGGGAGGCGCTGCGCGGATCGTTGAGCGAAAAGCCCTTGAAGAGACGGCAGTATAGACCGAGCAGCCGGATGAAAAAGCGCTTGGCAGGCAGACGCGGCATATTCTCCTGACAACTGAAAAGAAGCTGGGTTCTGAGATCGTCATAGCCGCAGTCGGCCACGGCGCAGCGCACGTTTTCCGTCAGCGCTTCCCCGACGGCGCCCATGACCGTATTGCCGCCCATCGACCAGCCGAAAAGCACAATTTTCCCGTCCGGCTTCCGTGCGGCGATTTCCTTTGCCCAGTCTGCGACGTCCAGCTTTTCCTTTACGCCCATGGTAAAATAGCTGCCCTCGCTTAACCCGTGGGCGCGCTGGAAGATCAGCAGGATATTCATGCCCTCCGCATACAGATGGGAGGCGATGCCGCTGAGCTCCACCGGCCCGCCGCGATAGCCGTGGCAGAGAATGACAGTCACGTCCCCGCCCTGATCGTAAAACCAGGCCTTGAGGCGCAGCCCATCGCGGGCGGTGATCTCCAGCAGCTCCCGATCCGGGCGCTCAAAGAAAGCACGGTCTTTCAGAACAAATTCACCGAGACCGTCGTTCCAGGGGTCGGGCTTGTCGGCGCGCAGGAAGGTGTAACGGAAGAAGTAGCTCGATGCGAAAAGCAGCAGCGCGAGCAATACAACAATTACGATTACCGCCGTCATGATGCTCTCCTTCGTTTTGTTCTGATACTTATTATACTGCGGCAATACTGTCTTCGCAAGACATATTCTGCCCGGAAACTGTACATGGCCTGTGCTTGAAATGAGCGGGGCAATATGGTAAGGTAGACAAAACAGGATATGCAGGGGAGTGATTTCAACATGAGAAGGAGCGGAAAAATCTTTGCGCTTCTTATACTGTGCGCGCTGCTCGCCGCGCTTTTGCTGAGCGCCTGCTCAAAGCAGGAACCGGCAGAGACGCCGCAGCCGACGGCGGAAACCGCGGAAGAGAAGGAGACAAAATCGGAAGCGGTCGAAACGGAAGCACCCGCAGCGGAAACGCCGCAGGCGACACAATTACCGAAGAATTCCGAAACGCCGGATACAACGGAGCTGCCCGAGCCGCCGGAGCCGTCGGAACCGGAAGCAACCCCGGAACCGGAAGCGACCCCGGAAGCGTCCGCAATCCCGCCGGAGCTGACCGAAGCGCTTGAAAAGGTTCGGGATCTGATCGACAGCCACAGCTGCTATGCGGCCTTTGAGGACATCCGCAGCCTTGAGGAGACCTATCGTGACAATCCCGCCGCCGTCAAAGAGTGCGAGAAACTGTTTGAAAAGCTGGATCTCCTTCTGCGCGATATGGAACCGGCCACCGGTACGGAGCTTGCGCGTACCTTTGCCGTGCAGGGCGGGGGCGTGCTGGAGGTCAACGCCTTCAACGGCCCGGCGCTCGTCACGGTCACGGACGCCATGGCGCTGATGGAGGGCGCGGCGGAGCCGGCAATGGTGCGCTTCTATGTCCGGCAGGGAGAAGTGGGGCAGACGAATCTGCCCGCCGGTACCTATCTCGTCCAGTATCAGGTGGGCTATCGCTGGTTCGGCCCGGAGAAGGGCTTCGGCGAATACTGCACCGAAGGGATGCTGGAGGAGCCGCTGACCTTCGATTTCTACATGGACGGTCAGTGGGCCAGCAACGCAAAGTTTACCATTACGCTGTAAAAGCGGCAAGCTTACAATGGAATAATAACAAAAGCAGAGCTCCTGACAGCTCTGCTTAGTTTTTTAAGAAGTTATTCAAATGAAGGGTCTTTGCTGCTTGCGGGATTATAATAACAGGAAGTTATTTCGTAAACCATGCAATTTCTGTTTCCGATTTGTAAAATGTTCGAGCTATGCCGTCCTGTTCATGATGATGGGGAACACGTTTCCGAACGCCGGGACATTGCTGTATCCGGTGAGCGTCAGCGCCGCTCCGTCAAAATCGAAGGTCACGTATCGCGTGTCGCTGACTGCTTCCTCAAGACTGCCGGAGAGCAATAGTCTTCCTTCTTCGACCCGGTAATTCCCAAGTGTTTCTGTGTTTGCGCCCAGCGCGTCCAGAAGCGTACTCCGGACGGTCTGAATGATATAGTCGATGTACGCATCCAGACTCATGCCGAGGTCGGCCTCCACCAGCGAATTGAAGTCCATGCCGGTCGCGGAGACCCACGCCTCATCTGAGTGGATATCGTCGATAACAATCCCGCTGAACGCCAGCTCCTGGGCAATAAGATCCCGCATTATGTCTGCGTAATAGCGCTTTATCGGCGTAACAATTGAATCCAGAAAAGTCTCTCGCTGCGCCGCGGTGAAGCCGATTTTATAGGTGCCGTTACCCAGCAGCGTGAAGCTCCCCGTTGCAGCGATACGATCCACGTAATCGGAAAAGTGGATTTCTGTAAAGCCCATCATAGAACCGATCATGCGGTCGATTAATTCAGCGTATTCGTCTGTTACTTCCTGCGTAAACTCCCAGCTTCCAAGAAGCTCCCGGCGCAGCGTTTCCAGCCGCGTCTGCCGTTCTCGTTCTTCCCGTTCCGCAATGGCCTTCTTCCATGCGTCCCTTGCCGCGGGCAGCTCCGCCGCGTTTTCAACCTTTTCCCGTTCCTTTGCGCTCAGTGCGTCCATGGCCGCTTCTGCGTCAGCAATCGCCGCGCCGCTGTCAGCGGTAACGGTTCCGATCGCCGCGATCTTTTCTTCTGCGTTCCGAACCGCATTGCTTTTCCCACAGCCGGACAGGATCAGACACATCATTACGAGTGCCAGTACAAGTCTCTTTTTCATGTTTCTCCATTCCTTATCTGTATTAACCGATATTGGTTAATATTACTATACACCGTTTTCGGTTAACATGCAAGAGGAAAGCGGTGATTTTATGATTTCATACGAGAATCTTTGGAAAGTAATGGAGAAGCAAGGTGTCAGCCAATACGCGCTGATCAAAAAGTACCATGTCAGCCCCGGGCAGATCACGCGCCTGAAGCGCAATGAGAGCGTCAGCACGCACACGATTGAGATGTTCTGCAAGATCCTCAGCTGCCAGGTCGGCGATATTATGGAATATGTGCCTGACGAAGAATAGAAAGTGTCATCCTGAGCGCGGCGAAGGATTCCCCCGGCAGTACGTGTACCCATACGGGATTCTTCGCTTCGCATAGAATAACACTTTCATAACATTATAGTTTAAAATGTCAAAAACCCTTCGGTACAAACCGAAGGGTTTTCAGGATCAGTCCATAATCTCAACTGATACTTTCTTGCCCTTTCTCTGGGCGACGGCCCGCATGAGGATGCGGATCTGCTTGACGATCCTCCCCTGCCGGCCGATGACCTTGCCCATGTCGCCGTCCGCGACGCGGACCTCGAAGATCGTCTCTCCGTCGGCTTTGCGCTCGGTCACAGAGACCTGGTCGGGATTGTCCACCAGGCTCTGCACGATATAGGTCAAAAGCTCTTTCATGCGGTCATGAACTCCTTAATTTAGGCCTCAACTTTCTTGAGCAGGCCGCGGACTGTATCGGTGGGCTGTGCGCCGTTCGCGATCCAGTACTTTGCGCGCTCCATGTCGACCTTGATCTTCTCGCCTTCGGCCATGGGATCGTACATACCGATCTCCTCGATGAAACGGCCGTCACGCGGGCTGCGGGAATCCGCAACGACGATGCGGTAGTAAGGGGCCTTCTTGGCGCCCATTCTGCGAAGTCTGATCTTAACCATGTATATTCACCTCCATGTTGAATATCAAAATATATTACAAGCGCTTTCGCGCATTGCAAACGCTTTAAAATCCGGGGAAGCCCCCGAACAGGCCGCCGCCTTTGCCGCCCATGCGGCCCATCTTCTTTTGCAGCTTCTTCATGTTCTTGCCGGTGAGCTGCTTGGTCATCTGCTGCATGGCCTCAAACTGCTTGACCAGGCGGTTGATGTCCACCACCGTGGTGCCGGAGCCCGCGGCGATTCTCTTTTTGCGGCTGGAGTTGAGGATCGCGGGATTCTCGCGCTCGGCCCTCGTCATGGACAGGATGATGGCCTCCTGCCGCGCCATGGCCTTGTCGTCGAGCTTTGCGCCCTTGAGGGCCTTGGCGTCCATGCCGGGGATCATGCTCAGGACGCTCTCGAGATCGCCCATGCTCTTGAGCTGGTTCATCTGGTCGAGATAATCGCTGAGAGTGAAGCGGTTGGCTTTGAGCCTCTCGGCGGCTTCGAGTGCCTTCTTCTCGTCGAAGCTCTGCTGCGCCTTCTCGATGAGGGTGAGCATGTCGCCCATGCCGAGGATGCGCGAGGCCATACGGTCGGGATAGAACGGCTCGATCATGTCGAGCTTTTCGCCCACGCCGATGAACTTGATGGGTTTTCCGGTCGCCGCCGTGATAGACAGGGCCGCGCCGCCCCTCGCGTCGCCGTCGAGCTTCGTGAGCATGACGCCGGTGATGTCCAGCGCCTCGTCAAAGGCGGTCGCCGCGCTGACGGCGTCCTGACCGGTCATGGCGTCCACGACAAGCAGGATCTCCGCCGGTTCGACCGCGGCCTTGATGTTCTTCAGCTCGTCCATGAGCTGGGCGTCGATGTGCAGACGGCCGGCGGTGTCGAGGAAGACAAGGTCGTTGCCGTGCTTCTTCGCGTGCTCTATGGCGGCCTTCGCGATATCGACGGGATTCGTCGTGCCCATCTGGAAGACGGGGATATCAAGCTGGGCGCCGACAGTCTCGAGCTGCTTGATGGCGGCGGGACGATAGATGTCGCACGCGGCCAGCAGCGGACGCTTGCCCTGCTTGCGCATATAGGCCGCGAGCTTTGCGCCGTTGGTGGTCTTGCCCGCGCCCTGCAGGCCGACCAGCATCACGACGCTGGGCGATTTGTCGCTGATATTGAGCTTGCGGTTCTCGCTGCCCATCAGGCCGCAGAGCTCGTCGTTGACGATCTTGATGACCATCTGGGCGGGGTTCAGGGCTTCCAGCACATCCTCGCCCACGGCTTTGGCGGTGACGGACTTGGTAAAGTCGCGCACGACCTTATAGCTGACGTCCGCCTCCAGCAGGGCCATACGCACCTCGCGCATGGCGTCCTTGACGTCGTCCTCCGTCAGTCTGCCTTTGCCGCGAAGCTTTTTGAAGGCCTCATTCAGTTTTTCGGATAAGCTTTCAAATGCCATGGTTCAATCCTCAAGGCTGTCGATCTCCCGCATGATCTGCCACGCGGTCCTCTGCGGCTTGCCCTCGGTCAGTTCTCCGATCTCCTTTGCCTGCCGGTAGATCGCTTCCAGGATGCGTCTTGTGCCCTCGAAGCGGCGGATCAGGCCGGTTTTCTCCTCAATCTCCTGCATGGAGGCCTCGGCCCGGCGGATATTGTCCCACACGCCCTGGCGAGAGATGCCAAGCTGCTCGGCGATTTCCGACAGGGACAGATCCTCATTGTAATGCAGGTCGAAGCACTCTCTCTGCTTGTCTGTCAGCAGCTCTCCGTAAAAGTCCAGGAGCATGCTCTGTGTTCTTCGGTTCTCCGCCACAGCGCTGCGCCTCCTGTCAAGTCATCAAGCTTTACAGAGTATACGCGCAGTTTCACGATCTGTCAAGTGTTTTTTCTTGTCAGAGAATTTTTGCATATCCCGCTTCAAATGGGAAAAACTGCATGGTGAATCCAAACATGAAACGGAGAAAGCCATGGACAGCATGAATCTGGTACCGTATATCGAGGATGAGCGGCTATACGACTACGCCGTATCCTGCGCGCACGCCCTCCGCCCGGACGGAACCCGCGACGGGCGGGGCGAGGCGCAGACGCTCAGGCGCGGCTTTCAGGAGACGGAGCGCTGCAATACCCTGCTGCGGCGGCGTTACGCGGGCGGAGGAAGGATCCCCGCGGCCTGTGAATGGCTGCTGGACAACCACTATCTGCTCCAGCGGGAATACCCCGCCGTCTGCCGCGCCCTGCGGGAATGCGAGCGCCAGCGGAGCTGCCGGGGGAGGCTTCTGATTGTGGAGCTCTGTCGCACGCTTTTACAGGCGGGCAACGGGAAAATCGATCAGCCGCGCTGCGCGGTTTTTCTGCGCGGCTTTCAGTCTGTTACGGTGCTGCAAAGGCGGGAGCTGCTGCTTTTCCCGGCGGCGCTGCGGGCGGTAATCCTCGAGGCGGTCTCCGGCGCGTGCCGCAGACTCGTCGCGTCATCGGAGCCCGGGGAGCTGACGGAGACGCTCTCGTCGCTCTTTCGCTCACTGATCCTGCTGTCCGCCATGGATATGGAAGCCGTCCTGGACGGGGCCGACGTGCCCGGACAGATCCTGTCCGAAGAGACGGAGGGCAGCTATGTCAAAATGGACCGGCAGACAAAGGATTCCTATCTGCGCCGTCTGTCGAAGCTGGCTGCGGCGCAGGGGACGGATGAACAGTCTATGGCCCGACGCCTTGTGGATACGGCAGGGGAGGAGGGGCGGCACGTCGGCTTCCTGCTCTTCTCCCCACCGGGGGAGCTGCGGGGCGCGGTCTATATCGCTTCCCTCACGGGGCTGACGCTCTTCGGCTGTCTGTTCTTCTTCGTGCTGCTCGGGGATCTGTGGGGGACGCTCCTGCTGCTGGTGCCGCTCTGGTCGCTTGTGAAGGGCTTTGTGGATTTCCTGCTGCTGCGCTTTCTGAAGCCGGAGCCCCTGCCGCGGCTCGATCTCTCCAGGGGCGTGCCGCCGGAGGGCAGGACAATCTGCGTACTGTCGGCGCTTTTGGGCTGTGTGGAGCTCAAGCGCCTGGAAGAGCTGCGCCTTGCCTCCGTCCACGAGGGGAAGGAGCTGCGCTTCGGTCTGCTGGCCGATCTGCCCGCGGCGAAGACGGAGACCGCCCCTGGCGACGCGGCGCTGATACAGGAGGCGAAGCGCTTTGTGGAAGAGCTTAACCGTAAATACGGCGGCGGCTTTTATCTCTTTCTGCGGCAGCGAAGCTTTGACGGAGAGGAGTGGAGCGGTTTTGAGCGCAAGCGCGGGGCGCTCACGGAGCTTGCAAAGCTCCTGTGCGGGCAAAACAGCGCCCTCGAGGTCACGGGCGACAGGGAGGCCCTGCGCGGCACACGCTTCATCATCTCTCTCGACGCGGACACGCGGGTCTTTCCCGGCACGCTCGGACAGCTCATCGGCGCGGCGCTGCATCCGCTCAACACCCCCAGACCGGGGCCGGACGGACTGCCGGTATTGGGACACGCGGTCATTCACCCGCGCATCGAAACGGAGCTCGAGAGCGCGGGGGCGACGGACTTTGCCCTGATTTTCGCCGGCTCCGGCGGCTCTGACCCCTACGGCGGCCTGTCGACGGAGCTGTACATGGACGCCTTCGGCTCCGGCGGCTTTGCGGGCAAGGGCATTCTGGACGCGGGAATGCTGCTGCGCTGCTCGGAAAAGCTGCCGCAAAAACGCGTGCTGAGTCATGACGCCCTGGAGGGCGCGTATCTGCGCGGGGCTTATATGAGTGACGCCGCCGTCGTGGACGCCTTCCCGGCAAAGCCCGTCGCCTACTATAAGCGGCTGCACCGCTGGGTGCGCGGCGACTGGCAGAACGCCCCGTGGATCTTCAAGCGGGCGCTGCCGCTGATGGATCGCTTCCGCCTGCTGGACAGCCTGCGACGGAGCCTTGTCGCCCCCGCGACGCTGGCGGCGATGCTGCTCGGCCTCTGCTGCGAGAGCATAGGGCTGCGCCTCGCGGGCTGGGCTGCGCTTTTGACGCTTTTGCAGGATCTCATGCTGACCATGGCGGAAGCGGGACTCCGGCGCGAGGCCGGACGCGTGCGCCTGCGTCGGCATACAAGGCTTTTGACCGGCCTCGGCGGGGCGATCGTGCGGAGCTTTATGCGCCTGTGGCTGCTGCCCTATGAGGCCTGGGTCTGCCTGACCGCAATGCTCACGGCGCTCTGGCGCATGCTAGTAAGCCATAAACGGCTTTTGCAGTGGACGACCTTTGCCGAGGTGCGCGCTTCCGCCTCCCTTGCCGAGCATGTGCGGGCGATGTACCCCTGCGTCGTGCTGGGGGTACTGCTGATGGCCTTCGCGCCCGAGACCGCGGGAAAGGCGGCGGGATTCATGTGGCTTCTGTCCCCCGCGGCTGCCGCGGCGCTGGCGCTGCCTGCGGCAAGAGAAGCTTCCCTCTCCGTGCGCGACCGCGACCTGCTGCACCGCAGCCTGACGGATTGCTGGGGATATTATAAAGATCTCTCAGGCGCGGAGGATCATTTTCTCCCGCCCGACAACTTTCAGCAGCAGCCGCCCGTCGGCGCGGCGCACCGCACGTCTCCGACCAATATCGGGCTGGGGCTGGCTTCGGCGGCGGCACTGGGGACGGCGGGCGTGATCCCGAAGCAGGAGGCCGTCGCTTATCTCCGGAACATGCTGCCGACGCTTGAGCGCATGGAGCGGCGCCTGGGTCACTTTTTCAACTGGTATGACACGCGCACGCTCCGTCCCCTGCGCCCGCGCTTCATCTCCACTGTGGACAGCGGCAATCTCTGCGCGGGGCTTATCACAGTCTGCGCGGCGTTGAAGCGCTGGGGCGAAACTTCGCTGGAGGGGCGTTTCCGCGCGCTGCTGGACGCGATGGATTTTGCCCCGCTCTTCGATCCGCGCCGGGAGCTTTTCTATATCTGCTACGACGCCGAGAAGGAGCGCGGCGCGGGCGGCTGGTACGACCTGATGGCCAGCGAGTCCATGCTCACAAGCTATATCGCCATTGCCCGGGGACAGATCCCCCTGCGCCACTGGAAACGGCTGAGCCGCGCCCAGCTTCAGAAGGACGGCTACCGGGGACTGGCAAGCTGGACGGGCACAATGTTTGAATACCTCATGCCCATGCTGTTCCTGCCGCTCTATCGTTCGAGTCTGCTTTATGAGAGCGCCCGCTTCTGCCTCTACGCACAGCGGCGGCGAAAGCTGCCTGGCAAGCCCTGGGGCATCTCCGAGAGTGCGTTTTACTCCCTCGACGCCTCACTCAGCTATCGCTACAAGGCCCACGGCTGTCCGGCGCTTGCCCTCAAACGCGGGCAGGAGGCGGATCTGGTCATCGCGCCCTACGCAAGCTTTCTGGCCCTCGCGGCGGAGCCGGCGGCCGCGGTGAAAAATCTGCGGCGGCTGAGGGAACTGGGCGCGGTCGGGCGCTGGGGCTATATCGAGGCGCTGGACTTTACGCCCGGACGCTGCGCAAATCCCGACGGGGAGCAGGTGCGCTGCTGGATGGCCCATCATGTGGGCATGAGCATCCTCGCCGCGCTCAACGCCGTCGAAGGCGGCTGTGTGCGGGAGCTTTTCATGAGCGAGCCTTCGATGGCGGCCTTTACCCTGCTTTTGCAGGAGAAACTGCCGGACTCCGCCGCCGTGATCCGCAGGGACGGCAGCCCCGCGCCGGAAAAGCCCATGCATGCCGCGCGCCGAAACTGGACGCAAAGCGGAGTCTGCGCAGGGGAAGAGCGCGCCTGCCTGCTCTCAAACGGCGCGTACAGTCTGCGGCTCAGGGACACGGGCGAGAGCGCCGCGTTTCTTGGCGATATCTGCGTCTACCGCCCGGAGGGCGACGACCCCGGCCTCACAGTCACGCTCGACGGCCGGGCGCTGCTGCCCGGCAATGTAAATACGAAATGGGAATTCGGCGAGGCGCGCTGCCGCTGGGAGACCGAATCTGACGGTCTGCGCTGCACGCTCACAAGGCAGAGCGCGGAGGGGGAACCGGGCGAGATCGTCCGTCTGATCATCTCTTCCGGCGCCGCGCGTGAAATCCCGCTTGCCCTGTCCTTTGCACCCATTCTCGCGGAGGAACGCGACTGGGACAGCCACCGGGCCTACTGGCAGCTCGGTATGCAGGCGGAGGAGCGGGACGGCAAGCTGCTGCTGCGCCGCCTGTCCAAATCCGGCGGGGCGGAGAAATGGCTCTCCCTTGCCGCGGACGCCCCGGCAGGCTTCAGCGCGGACGTCCGCGGCGGGCTCGGGGCGCTGTTTTCGCCGCTGGTGCGGGCGGAAGTCAGGCTCATGCCGCGCCGGGGCGGGGAGGCGGAGATCCGCTTCGTGATCGCCCTCGGGACAAGCGCGAAGGAGGCGGCGGAGGCGGCGGAAAGGATTCTCGCCGCACCTCCGAAAGCTGCCGGAAGCATGATCCGGGCGGCGGCGCTGCGGCTCGGGATGAGTACGGAAGAGCTGGACAACGCGATGGAGCTTGTGCTGCCGCTGTGGGAAAACCGGCTGTGCCATGCAGCGCCAAAGCGTGAGCTGTGGCGCTGGGGAATCTCCGGCGATTACCCGATTCTCTGCTGTCAGGCCGGGGCAAGCGAGGCGGACTTTCTGCTGCGCGCCTTTTGCCTGCTCAAATGCTGCGGACTGGAGGCGGAGCTGGTCTGTCTCTCCGACGAGCAGGGTGAGTACCTGCGCCCGCGCCTGCGGGAGATTGAGAGCCGCCTTGCCTCCTTCGGCCTGGAAGCGTTGCTGAACACCCGGGGCGGTGTCCTGTGCGCGCCAACGGAGGCGAAGGAGCTTCTGCGAAACCGCGCCGCCGTATTCATTGGGGAAACGGCCGGAAGAAGCGCTCCGCTCGCGCCCGCGCTGACGACGCCGGAGCGCGGCGGGGACGTCCCCGCATGCCGCTGGGATGGCGACACCGTCATCTTTGAAATCGGAGGGGCGCTGCCGCCGCGCATCTGGCAGCAGGTGCTCACAAACGGCAGCTTCTCCGGCTTTGCCGCCGATTTCGGCCCCGCGGGGCTGTGGCTTCAAAACGCGCGGGAGATGCGGCTGCTGCCTCCGCCCGCGGATATCCGCGCCGCAGCGGGCAGCGAGGCCGTTTATGCCTGTATCGGCAGCGAGACGGTCAGTCTCTTCGCGGACGGCCTGAACCCCTGCGAGGTACGCTATGCGCCGGGCGTTGCCGTCTGGCGCAAGGAGCTTGCCGGGCGGCGGATCGAGACGACGCTGTTCATCCCCATGGAGCCCGACGTGCGCGTGCTGATGATCCGCGGCGCGGGCGGCCTCACCCTGGGCTGGGAGCTGCATCCCATGCTCGGAACCGAGGACGCGGCGGGTCTGCGGATCGAGACGCGCGACGGCCTTCTCTGTCTCACGGACGAGGGGAGCTGGCTGCGCGGGACGGAGCTTTTCGCGGCGGTCTCCGCCGACTTCACGTTCGAGGACGATTTCTGCCCCGCCGCCCTGCGCTTTACGCTGGAGGCGCAGGACACGACGCTGCTGATCCTCGGCACCGACGAGGAGGCGGTGCGCCGCGCTGCTGTGCCGGGGGAGACGCGGGAAATGCTGGACGGCACGCGCGGCTGGTGGCGGAGCTTTCTGGGGCGCTTTCAGCTCGTCTGCGCGGACGCGGCGCTTATGCACTATATGAACGCCTGGGCGGTGTACCAGAGCTATGCCTGCCGCCTGCTCGCCCGCAGCAGCGTCTATCAGTGCGGCGGGGCGGTCGGCTTTCGCGATCAGCTTCAGGACAGCGTCAATCTCCTGCTTCTTGACCCCGGCCTCTGCCGCGCGCAGATTCTGGACTGCTGCCGCCACCAGTACCGCGAGGGGGATGTGATGCACTGGTGGCACAGGCACCCCGCGGGCGACAAGGGCGTGCGCACGCGCTGCTCGGACGATCTGCTGTGGCTCCCCTGGGCGCTGTGCGAATATACCGAGGCCACGGGCGATATGAGCCTCTGCACGCTGGAGCTGCCGTTTGCGGAATCTCAGACGCTGCGGGACGATGAGCGCAACCGCTACGAAACCCCGGCACAGAGCGGAGAGCGGGCATCCGTCCTCGAACACGCCCACCGCGCCCTGGCAAAGACGGAGGCGCGCGGCTTCGGCGAGCACGGACTCCCCCTGATGGGAAGCGGCGACTGGAACGACGGCCTCGACCGTGTGGGCGGCGAGAGCGTATGGCTGGGCTGGTTCCTCTCCTGTACGGCGCAGCGCTTTGCCTCGCTTCTGGAAAAACTGGACGACAAGCGCGCCGGGCACTATGACGCGCTTTCCGAGCAGATGGGCCGCGCCGCCGACAACGCTTTCAACGGGCGCTGGTATCTGCGCGCCTGGCGGGAGAATGGGGAAGCCCTCGGCGACGGGGAGCGCATCGACGCCCTGCCGCAGACCTGGGCGGCCTTCTGCCCCTGGGCAAGCCCCGAAAAGGTCGACCTCGCGCTGGACAGCGCGCTTTCAAGGCTTGTCGACCGGGAGCACGGCCTCGTAAAGCTGCTCACCCCGCCCTATACCGCCGCGGACAGTCCCGGTTATCTCAGCGGCTACGGCGAGGGCTTCCGCGAAAACGGCGGGCAATACACCCACGCGGCGATCTGGCTGGCGCTGGCCTGCCTCCGGCGCGGCCGGGAGTCCGAGGGGCGGGAGCTCCTGCGCATGCTGTTGCCCGAAACGCACGATACAGCTGTTTACGAGGCGGAGCCCTATGTCCTCCCGGCGGACGTCTGCGCGGCGAAAGGGCGTGAGGGCAAAGCGGGCTGGACGTGGTACACGGGCTCTGCGGGCTGGTATTTCCGCGCGGTATGCGAGGGGCTGCTGGGCCTGCGCCTGCGGGACGGAAAACTGTACGCGGGCCGCGCCCCGGCGTCCTTCGGCGAGTATGCCGTGAAATGGACAGACACGAAAGGGAAAGAGCACCGCATTGAGGCCCGGGACGGCACAGTGTTTGCCGATGGCAAAGAATATAA
Source organism: uncultured Eubacteriales bacterium (assembly GCA_900321275.1). Taxonomy (GTDB): domain Bacteria; phylum Bacillota; class Clostridia; order Oscillospirales; family Oscillospiraceae; genus Limivicinus. Next base: position 86,069 of record ONVI01000016.1, read on the forward strand.
AGGGGAAGGGATCGGATAAAGCGTGGAAAGTGAAAAGTGAAAAGTGGAGAGTGGAGTTGGGGAGCAACTTCGGCATAACCCGATTCGGCCCGCCTTTAGGCAAGGGGGCTTTCAACTCCACGCTCCGACACGAACTCCACGCTATATTCACGCTTTTCTTTTCCCCCTTGCAGTGTTATAATATATAAAACGATTTACAAAGCCGGAGGTGCCCCATGGAGTATTCACGGTCGGAGCTGATGCCGGGCGTTTTTCTGAGCCATCTGCGTTCCGATAAATTCAAAACCGCCTGCATGAGCGTCAATCTGCTCACGCAGCTCAGGCGGGAGACTGCCGCCATGAACGCCCTGCTCCCCGCGGTGCTGCGCCGGGGTACGACCCGTTACCCGGATATGGAGCAGCTCTCCGGGCGTCTGGACGAGCTCTACGGCGCCGCGATCGAACCCGTGATCCGACGCGTGGGGGAGGTGCACTGCTTCGGCTTCTTTGCAAGCTTTCCCGAGCCTGTCTTTCTCCCCGGCGGGGAGGCTTTGCTTGGCGAAATGAGCGCCTTGATGGCGGAGATGCTGCTGTCCCCGAATACCCGCGGCGGGCTCCTGCTGCCCCGGTATGTGGACAGCGAGAAGGAAAAGCTGCTCGACCTCATCCGCAGCGCCGTCAATGAAAAGCGCAGCTATGCCGTGCAGCGCTGCATCGAGGAGATGTGCTGCTATGAGGACTTCGCGGTCTCCCGCTTCGGCGATGTGGAGACGGCGGAGGCCATCCACTATAAAAAGCTCAGCCGTTATTACCGGGAGCTTCTGCGCACCTGTCCGGTGGAGCTTTTCTACTGCGGCCGGGCAAAGCTGTCCGAGGTGGAGGAAACCCTGCGCGACGCGTTCAGCGGCCTGCCCCGGGGCGAGATCGACTACGACATCGGCACCGAGATCCGCATGAACGCCATTGAGGCCGCGCCGCGCTATTATGAGGAGCGCATGGATGTGACCCAGGGCAAGCTGGTGCTCGGCTTCCGCCTGGGCGAGTGCATGGAGGAGCCGGACCGGGCCGCCATCCACGTCTTCAACGCCCTTTACGGCAGCGGCGCGACCTCCAAGCTCTTCCTGAATGTGCGGGAAAAGCTGTCGCTGTGCTATTACGCAAGCTCCGCCATCGTCCTGCGCAAGGGCCTGATGATCGTGTCCTCCGGCATAAGCTTCGAGAATTTCGAGCCCGCTAAGACCGAAATCCTCACCCAGCTGGACAAGGTGCGAAACGGCGAGATCACGGATGAAGAGCTCACCTGGGCGCGGCGCGCGGTGGCCTCCGATCTGCGCGCCGCCCTCGACAGTCAGGGCGACCTGGAGGGCTACTGGCTCAGCCAGGCCATCGACGGGCTGGATTACGGCCCGACCGAGCTTGCGGAGCTGGCGGAGAACGTGACGAAGGAAGACGTCATGAAGGTTGCGCGCAGCATTGAGCTGGATCTTGTCTACTTCCTGCGCGGCGAGGACGGGGAAGAGACCGACGAAGAAGAGGAAACGGAAGATGACAATACACAAGCATGATTATCCCGGCATCGGCGAGACGCTGTACACCGCCGTACTGGACAACGGACTGGAGATCCGCGTGGTGCCGAAGAAGGATTTTTCCACCTTCTACGCCGCCTTCGCCACGAATTACGGCGGAGCCTGCCGCCGCTTTACTGTGGACGGGCGGGCGCTCGACACCCCGGCGGGCGTGGCCCACTATCTGGAACATAAGATGTTCGACCTGCCGAACGGCGACAACGCGCTGAACATTCTCTCGGCAAACGGGGCCGACCCCAACGCCTTTACCTCCTCGGGCATCACCTGCTACTACTTCCAGTGCACCGAGAGCTTTGAGGAAAATCTGCGGATGCTGCTGCACTTTGTCTCCACCCCGTATTTTACCGATGAGACCGTGCAGAAGGAGCAGGGCATCATCGCGCAGGAGATCCGCATGGGCGAGGATAACCCCGGTATGCGGGTTTACTACAATCTGCTGGAAATGCTCTATGCCCATCATCCCATCCGCGACCGCGTCGCCGGTACGGTGGAGAGCATCGCCGAGATCACCGCGCAGACCCTCTATGACTGCCACAAGGTCTTCTACGCGCCGTCCAATATGGTGCTGTGCGTGGAGGGCGACGTCGATCCCGAGCAGGTTGCCCGCATCGCGGAAGAAGTACTGCCGAAGGAGAAGGCCCCCGTCCCGCACGCGGACTTCGGCCCCGCCGAGGCGCTTGCGCCTGAGGAGCATTTCCGCCTTGAGAAGATGGAAGTCTCGGCCCCGCAGTTTCTGATCGGCGCGAAGCTCCTGCCCGGACTCCGGGGCGGAGAGGCGCAGCGGCAGCGGCTGATCGCGGCGCTTTCGCTTCGCATGCTCTGCGGCAGCTCGTCCCCCTTCTTCACCCGGCTGTACGCCGAGGGGACGCTGAACATGGACTTTGACTACGAGGTGGATGCCAGCGCCGGAACGCTGACGATGATCGTCGGCGGCGAGAGCAAGACGCCCGAAAAGGTGCTGGAGGAATTCAACGCCGAGATCGCCCGCATCGTGAGAGAGGGCTTTGACGAGGCGTTCTTCATCCGTTCCAGGCGCGCGTCGCTGGGGGCGCGGCTGCGGGCGCTGGAGGATTTCGACAACGTGTGCGTGTCGCTGGCGATGGACTGCTTCGACGGCTACTGCACCTTTGACAGCTATAAGATCCTGGAGGAGATCACGGCGGAGGACTGCCGCCGCTTTGCGGAGACGGAGCTTGCCCCCGAGCGGCTGGCTCTCTCGGTCATCGCGCCGAAGAGCGGGGAGGCGAAGGCCTGAATCATGCTGGAAACGATACAGCGGGACGCGGAGATCTCCTTCCCCATGCTGGGGGGACTGCGCATCAATCCGCCTTCTTACTTCACACTTTTTGGCCGCCCCATCTATTTTTACGGCGTGCTCATCGGCCTCGGCTTCCTGCTGGCCATCGTCTTCTGCGCCAAGCGCGCCAAGCGCTTCGGCCTCAAGGAGGATGACGTCTACGATGTGGCGATCTGGCTCATCCCCTGTTCGATCCTGGGCGCGCGGCTCTACTATGTGCTGTTCCGCTTTGACTACTACCGGGTGCATCCGGATGAACTCTTCTCCGTCTGGAACGGCGGGCTTGCCATCTACGGCGGCGTCATCGCCGGGGTGCTGACGGTATATCTCGTGTGCAGGCATAAGAAAATCCCTGTCCCCGCCATGCTCGACAACCTGTGCTACGGCCTGCTGATCGGGCAGATCATCGGGCGCTGGGGCAACTTCCTGAACCGCGAGGCCTTCGGCGCGGTGACTGATATCTTCTGCCGCATGGGGCTCACCGCCCCGGACGGGACGACGGTCTATGTCCACCCCACCTTCCTGTATGAGAGCCTGTGGAATCTCGGGGTTCTGCTGTTCCTGCTGTGGTTTGAAAGAACGGGCAGGCGCCGCTTTGACGGACACTGCGTGACGCTCTATTTTCTGCTCTACGGGCTCGGCCGCTTCTGGATCGAGGGACTCAGAACCGACAGCCTCTACATCGGCAATACCGGCGTCCGTGTCTCCCAGGCGCTGAGTCTGGCGCTGGTGATCGCGTCGGCGGCCCTGCTGCTTTACATGCGCCGACGCCCATTCTCGCCGGACGACCTGTACGTCAACCGCGTCGCGGCGATGGAAAATCCGATCGTGATTGAAAAAACGCAAAAGGAGGAACAATAATATGGCGGATTATAAGGATATTTTCGGCAGGCTCGCCGGAAAGGTCAGAGAGGCCGCGGATTCCAGCGGCGTGCTGGACATCTACGCTCAGGGGACGGAGCGCGCCAAGGCGCTGGGGCAGATCGCGAAGCTTTCGATCGAGCTCAAAAACGAGCATGACGAGCTGCAGCGCATTTATACCGAGATCGGCCGCATGTACTACGAACAGGCGAAAGCCGCGCCCGAGGGCCCCTTTGCCCCGCTCTTTGACCAGGCCGGCCGCACGACGGAAAAGATTCGGGTGACCCGCGCGAAGATCGACGATCTGCACGCGCATTACGGGGAAGCCGGGGAGCGCGACATCGACGTGGAGATCGGCGATTTTGACGACATCGTGAGCGCCGCCGAGACCGACGCGATGACCTTCGATTTTGAAAATAAAACCCCGGAGGAATAAACACGGCTGACGGCAAGCTTACGGCGGGTTTGTGCCTGTTTCTGGCAGAAACCCGCCGCCTTGCTTTGCTTTCTGTTTAAATATACCAAGAAGCGGGACAATTTTTGCCGCAATTCTGACAAAGTTTTTTTCAAAAAAAGCTTGTAATCCGGCGCGGGGTATGTTAAACTGTCGCCGTTCTAAAGACAAATGTCTTCATTTTACGGACATTCAGAGAGGAAGATACAAATGAAAGTTGCTATTCTGGGATTCGGTACTGTCGGCGTCGGCGTTTATGAGATGCTGGAGAAATGCGCCGGGCTTGAGCCGGGGCCTGTTCTGGTGAGACCGGGCAAGGCGGACAAGCCCTTTAAGGTCACCTCTGTCGAGACCATTGTGGGCGATCCGTCCGTCGGCGCGGTGGCGGAGGTCATGGGCGGTATCGAGCCCGCGAACACTTACGTCGCCATGGCGCTGAAGGCGGGCAAACATGTGGTGACCTCCAACAAGGCGCTGGTGGCCGCCCACGGGATTGAGCTGTGTGAGATCGCCCGCAACAACGGCGTGTCCTTCCTCTTCTCCGCCGCCTGCGGCGGCGGCGTGCCCTTCCTGCACAATCTGGCCATCGCCGCGCAGAGCGATAAGATCCTCTCCCTCGGCGGCATCCTCAACGGCACGACGAACTTCATGCTCGACGCCATGCAGAGCGAGGGCAAGGATTACGGCGACGTGCTCAAACAGGCGCAGGCGCTCGGTTACGCGGAGGCAGACCCGACGGCCGACGTCTCCGGTCTTGACGCGCTGCGCAAGATCATGCTGGCCTGCGCGGTGGCCTATGACAAGCTCCCGGTGGACGGCTTCAGCCGCGAGGGCATTGAGAGCATCACCGCCGCCGACGTGGCGGACTTCCAGGCGCGCGGCCTGACCTGCCGCCTCATCACCTCCGGCGGCCCTGCGGGCGACAGCGTCTACGCCTATGTCGAGCCCGTGCTCTTCCCGGCAAGCTCCCCGGAGTGCGCGGTGGTGAAGAACTTCAACATGGCCAAGTACAACGGCGAGAACGCGGGTGCCATCGTCCTCATGGGGCAGGGCGCCGGGCGCTATCCCACCGCCTCCGCGGTGGTGCGCGACCTCTGCGGGCTCGGCAGTCTTGAGATGTTCCGCCCCGCCTGCATCCAGGTTCGGGCCGACAACTCGAACTGCGTCCACAGCTATTATGTGCGCGTGAATGCCGATAAGGCCGACCGGTTCTCCTTCAGCGAGAGCAAGGCTGCCGGCGATGCCGTGCGCGGTGTGACCGTCCCGATGGCCGTGCCTGTGATGCACGCGATTGCCGAGGATATCCGGAACGAGGGCGGCAGCATCTTCTTCGCCGCCATGGAGGGTTAAATGTTAAAGGTTGCGAAATTCGGCGGCTCCTCTGTCGCGGGGGCCGAACAGTTTAAAAAGGTCAAGGCCATTATCGAGGCTGACCCCGCGCGGCGCATTGTGGTCAGCTCCGCGGCGGGCAAGCGCGACTCCGGCGACCACAAGCTGACGGATCTTCTCTATCTCTGTCACGCGCACATCACCTACGGCGTGTCGTGTGAGGATATCGTCTCCACTATCCGTTCCCGTTTCGTCGAGATCCGCGACGAGCTGGGGCTTCAGTACGATGTGGAGGGCGATTTCGATAAGCTTGCGCATCGCCTTGACCGCTCTCTCGGCGTGGACGAGCTGGTTTCCCGCGGCGAGTATTTCACCTCGCGCCTGCTGGCGGAATATCTTGGATATAGGTTTGTGGACGCCGCAGACTGCGTGTTCTTCGGCTTCGACGGTCAGATTGACCGCGAGAAAACCTACGCCGCCATCAAGAAAGCGCTGGATCAGTACGAGCGTATCCTGATCCCCGGCTTCTATGGCAAGCTCCCGACGGGGAAGATCAAGGTCATGTCCCGCGGCGGCAGCGACATTTCCGGCGCACTGGCCGCGGCGGCGGTAAATGCCGACGTCTATGAAAACTGGACGGACGTCTCCGGCATCCTGGTAGCCGATCCCCGGATCGTGGATAATCCGGCTCCCATCTCCACCATCACCTATGCCGAGCTGCAGGAGCTGGCCTTCATGGGCGCGTCCGTGCTGCACGAGGACTCCATCCTCCCGGTCAAGGAGAAGGGCATTGACCTCAACATCCGCAACACCAACCGTCCCCAGGATCCCGGCACCATGATTGTAGACGAGGTAGCGGAAGGAGGCAGCGATGAGGAAGAGCGCTTCATCACCGGCATCGCCGGCCGGCGCGATTTCACCATCCTCACCATCAAGAAGCGCAGCATGAACACCAGTCTCTGCCTGCGCCAGACCCTGGAGATTCTGGAGCGCTACCATGTACCGGTGGAGCATATCACCCTCGGCCTGGACAGCCTGGCGCTGGTGGCCTCCACCAAAGCTCTGGGCGACAGCGTCTATGACGTTATCGCCGACATCCAGAAGACTGTCAGCCCCGACGACGTGAACGTGAAGGAGGGCATCTCCCTCGTCGCCACCGTCGGCCGCAAGATGACGTCCCGCCCCGGCACCTCGGGCAGACTGTTCCACGCGCTGGGTAAAAACGGCATCAACATCCGCACCATCGCGCAGGGCGCCGACGAGCTGTCCATCATCGTAGGCGTGGAGAACGCGGACTTTGAGAAAGCGATCCGGGTTATCTACGAGCGCTTCGCGGGGTAAACGGGCACAGCCCCTGCTCTCCCGGTGCGGGGGAGCCAAGGCAGGCGGCGCATATCCTTTCGTATCACAAGAACGGCGGGCGGTTCGTGAATCGCCCCTGCGAAATCCTTATAATAATTGGAGGTAAAAATTATGAAAGCTTTGAATATCGCGGTTCTGGGCGCTACGGGCGCCGTTGGTCAGGAAATGCTCAAGATCCTCGCCGAGTACGACATCCCCATCAATGAGCTCCGTCCTCTCGCCAGCGCCAAGAGCGTCGGCAAGTGCATCTCCTTCAAGGGCAAGGACGTCCCCATCCAGGAGGCGAACGAGAACGCCTTCGACGGTCTGGACTTTGTCCTCGGCGCGGTTGAGGGCGACATGTCCCGGAAATTCGCCCCTGCCATCAAAAAGAGCGGCGCCGTGTACATCGACAACAGCTCCGCCTTCCGTCTTGAGCCCGACGTGCCTCTGGTCGTCCCTGAGATCAACGGCGCTGACGCCTTCAATCACAAGGGCATTATCGCAAACCCCAACTGCTGCACCATCATCACCCTCATGGCCGTCGCGGGCATCAACAATCTCTCCCCCATTGAGAAGATGATCGTCTGCACCTATCAGGCTGTCTCCGGCGCCGGTACCAACGGCATCAACGAGCTCAACGAGCAGATGGCCGCCATTGCCAAGGGTGAGAAGCCCGTGGTCAAGACCTTTGCCCACCAGATCGCCATGAACGTTATCCCCTTCATCGACGCGCCCTACGGCAACGACTACACCAAGGAAGAGATGAAGATGCAGAATGAGGGCCGCCGCATCATGCACAGCCCCGAGCTCAAGGTCAACTGCACCTGCGTGCGCGTGCCGGTCATGCGCTCCCACTCCATGGCGGTCACCCTGCACACGAAGGATAAGGTCTCGGTCGAGGCCGCGAAGGCCGCCGTCGCCGCCTATCCCGGCGTGCGCCTCATCGAGGACTACGAGGGCCGCTGCTATCCCACCCCGCTGGACACCACCGATCAGGACATCGTCTGGGTCGGCAGAATCCGCGACGATCTGACCGACGACCACGGCCTCACGCTCTGGTGCTGCGGCGACCAGATCCGCAAGGGCGCGGCCTCCAACGCCGTCCAGATCCTCAAGCTCCTGGCGGAGAAAATGTAATCATAGAATGCAACCAGCCCCGGCACATCACGTGCCGGGGCTGGTTGCTGGTACCTGAAAGAGGCTTCCTTATCCGACAAAAGCGGAATTGACCCAACCGCTTCTGCCGCTTCTGGGATTGTACACGTAGACGTAGAGTTTGCCGTCGGGCCCGTAGGTGTAGCTGCCGACGATCTGCAGCGTCTGGCCGTTGTAGCTCTCGCTGCCGCGGATCTCATTGTTGTAATCATAGTTCGGCTGGCTTCTCAGGGCGAGATAACCCGTCTGAAGGCCGCGGACCGTGACCCAGTTGCCGGTGTTGGGGCCGCCGTAATTGCCGCCCGCAACGGTGTTCATTTCCTGATCGTTCATTTTCTCGATCTCAGACATTTTTGTTCCTCCTTTTGAACGCCGCCGGGCGGCGTGTTGTTATGTTCTTTCATAATGGATTTTACCACGGCTGCGCCCGGAGCGCAACGCCTCCGGGGCTTAAAAATACTTAAGACGCCGCCCGTTCGGGCGGCGTCAAATGATGGAATCCCGGTTTACTTGGTGCCGAAGATGCGGTCGCCCGCGTCGCCGAGACCGGGGACGATATAGCCGTGGTCGTTGAGGTGATCGTCCAGCGCGGCAACAAAGATATCGACGTCAGGATGATCCTCCTGCATGCGCTTCACACCCTCGGGCGCGCCGATGATGCTCATGAGCTTGATGTGCTTGACGCCGACTTCCTTGAGGAAGGTGACGGCAGCGGAGGCGGAGCCGCCGGTGGCCAGCATCGGATCGACGACGATGACGTCGCGCTCTTCAATATCGGGGGGCATCTTGAAGTAGTACTTGACCGGCTCAAGCGTGGCAGGATCGCGGAACAGACCCACATGGCCGACCTTGACGTTGGGCATCATGCTCACCATGCCGTCAACCATGCCGAGACCGGCGCGGAGGATGGGGACGACAGCCAGCTTCTTGCCGGCGATACGCTTGCACTTGGCAGGAGCAACAGGGGTTTCGACGATGACCTCCTCCAGGGGCAGATCGCGGGTTGCCTCATAGCACATGAGCATGGCAATCTCAGAGATAAGCTCACGGAATACCTTGACGCTGGTGTTCTTGTCGCGGAGGACGGACAGCTTGTGCTGAATCAACGGATGGTCGAAAACACATACTTTGCTCATTGATTTTCTCCTTTTATCATGATTGGATTCATGCCTGGTCTGATTTCTCAAAGAAGTATAGCATGTTTCACTCCCTGTGGCAATGAAAACTTGCGGCAAACGCCAAAAAAGTGTCACGCTGCGGGAAAAGGAGGGCATGACATGGCACCATAAAGGCCGATCTTAAGAATTATTCATGCCCCGCGCTCTGTTCAACCTGTTCCCCGTATGCTATAATACTGACGTAATTTGAAACAAACCTTGCGAAATCTTGAAAGGAGAACATAAAATGAGCGATCAAAAGATCAGGAGCCTGGACGACGGCGAACTGCTCAAAGTCAGCGGCGGCACGTACAACGGCCCCGTTTTCGTCTATGTCATGAAGGAGGGCGACACGCTGGAAAGCGTTGCCGCGCGTTATCACACCACTGCGAGCGTTCTGGCTGAGCTGAACAACATCAGCAACCCCGCCATCCCGATCACCGGACGGCAGATCTACGTCCCGTCCAATTTCTGAGGAACAGATAACAACGCGCCGCGGAAAACCGCGGCGCATTTCTTATGATTCGTTCTCCCGATCGAGCCGCTCCTGACGTTCCCGCTCGGCCTGGGAGAGACGCAGGTAGACCGGGAGCAGGCTGTCGGCGCTGCCGGGCTCCTTGTCCATGGCCGCCATTGCCACACCCCAGGCGCTCTGCATGCGCAGGTTCTCCGGCGCAAGGCCGCAGGGGAGACCCAGCGCCGAAAGCGTCCGGAAGCTCAGCTCCGCCCCGTCGCCCACAAGGAAAACGCGTTCCTTGTATGCGCGCAGTTCCTCCGCAAGCTCGGTCAGCGCGATTGGCCTGTCTTCCGTCAGGCGCACGGGACGCCCGTCCTCCATGCGGAAGAGGGCATTATAGACCTGACTGCGCCGCGCGTCCATCACCGGGCAGATGAGACCGCCCGCCGCGAGACCGTGCCAGGCCATGGCCTCCAGCGTCGAGACGCCCACGCAGGGCTTGTCGGCGGCCCAGGCGAGGCCCTTGACCATCGACACGCCGATGCGTACCCCGGTAAAGGAGCCGGGGCCATGGGCAACCGCGATCAGATCGACATCGCCCAGTGTGAGCTCTGCGTTTTTCAGCATGTCCTCCCCCATGGGCAGGAGGGTGCGGCTGTGGGTCAGGCCGCTGCACTGGCTGTACTGGCTGACGAGCTTTCCGTCCCGTACCAGCGCCGCCGAGGCCGCCTTCGCCGTGGATTCAAACGCCAGGATCAGCATGGCTTCGCCCCCTCAATCGTGATTTTCCGCTCCGTGTCGGACAGCTTTTCAATGGTGACGCGGATCTCATCACCGAAAAAGGCGTCCTCCACGTTCTCGCTCCACTCCACCGCGCAGACCGCGCCGCGGGCGAGATAGTCCTCCCAGCCGATATCGAACAGCTCGTCCGCGCCGGAGAGCCGGTACATATCAAAGTGGATAAGCTCCCGATCGCCCAGGTACTCGTTGACAATGGTAAAGGTCGGGCTGGAGACCCGGCAGTTGAGGCCCATTCCCCGGGCCATGCCGCGCACAAAGGCGGTTTTGCCTGCGCCGAGATCACCGTACATGGCGATCACCGCGCCCCCGGGCAGCTTCTCCGCAAAACGCGCGCCGAGGGCTTCGGTCTCGGCCTCGCTGTGACTCAAGTATTCAGACATGGTATTCTCCTGTCGCCCGCACGGATTTACATTCTAATAACAAACGCGGGCTGTTTGTGTGATAAACTGACTTGGTTACCGGTGTATTATACCACCGATTTCCTCATTGCGTAAAGTATAAGTTCGTGTTATTATCAGCGTCCCATCTTTTTTTACAGAAAGGCGGTGCTGCACATCAAAACGCTCAAGCCTTATATCAGACAGTTTTTCCAGCGGGCGGATATCTTTCTGCTGGTCATGTGCACCGTTTGCGCGATCTTCGGCGTCCTGATGGTTGACAAGGCTGTCGTCGGCATGGTCAACGGCGGCTGGAACATGGCCGCCCCGTCCAAGTATATTGCGGTGCAGGTCTTTTCCATGTTCCTCGGCATCGGGGCCTTTGTCGTGTTCACGATCATTGACGCGGACATTCTCGGATCTCAGTGGAAAATTCTCTGTGTGATCAACGTGCTGCTGCTGGTTGCGCTGGTGATCTTCGGCCAGGACGACGGCACCGGCAACAAGGCGTGGATTCGCTTCGCCGGCATCGGCATCCAGCCGGCCGAGGTTATCAAGATCCTCTATATCATCGTCGCCGCCAGGCAGATGACGTATATCAAAGAGCATGCGGATATCGACGGCTTCTTCTCCATCGTGCAGATGGTGGGCCATTTCGTGATCGTTTTCGGCCTCATCATCGTGGTCTCCTCCGACCTGGGAAGCGCCACGGTTATCATGCTCATTTTCCTGACCATGTTCTTCCTGCTGGGCGTGCGGCTTTACTGGTTTGCTTTGGGCGGCGCGGCAGTGGCCGCGGCGGTTCCGCTTCTCTGGAACTACTTCCTCAAGGACTATCAGAAAAAGCGCCTGATCGCCCCCTATGATCCGAGCATCGACCCGGACGGCTGGGGCATCACCTGGCAGACCACGCAGAGCAAGCTGACCCTCGCCTCCGGCCGTCTCACCGGCGTGGAAGAGGGACACCGCACCACGGTCTTCACCGGCAAGCACACCGACTTCATCTTCTCGGTGGTGGGCGAAAACCTGGGCATGATCGGCTGCATTGTTGTGATCATTCTGCTGGCGATCATCATTGTCCACATTGTCCGCATCGGACTCAAGAGCGGCCGCCTCTTCGATATGCTCATCTGTATGGGCGTGGCCTCGGCGATGACCTTCCAGGCCTTCATCAATATCGGCATGTGCATCGGCATCACGCCCGTTATCGGCATCACGCTGCCATTCTTCAGCTACGGGGGATCGTCCATGGTGACGATGTACGGCGCGATGGGCCTCGTTTCCGGCGTCAAATACAAGCTCAAACCGGAACACTTCTCCCTTATTTACTGATACGAAACAGGCGCCCCCAAACGGGGGCGCCTGTCAGATTACAGGGGATAATCCGGGGGATAGTCCGGCGTATAGCTCCAGACATTGCGGCCGAGGAGCTTTTCGTAATACAATGCCTTAATCATCCCGATGTACGGGACAGACCAGACCTGCGCTGCATAGCCCACATAGGGGATCATGGCGAGCAGGAACCAGCCGATGAGGCTCAGGTCGAGCTGAAACAGCTCTTTCTTATGCCCGGCCATCATGGACTTCGATTCCCGCAGGCACTGTACCGGGGATTTCGTTGGATCGTCAATAAGAATGTAGAGCGCCTGGGAGTACCGGTAATAGGCGATAACGCCGGGGACAAGCAGCAGCAGGCTCCACAGGCCAATGATCAGACTTTGCAGAAAATTGAGCAGGATCACCTTCCACCAGATGCCAAAGCCGTCGAGCAGATTCGCAAAGCACGGCTGGCGGTTGCGAATGGTATTGAGCAGGAAGATGACAAAGCCCGCGCCGATGATGCCGGAGATCACCTTGAGCAGACTGTTGATGGCATACGCGGCGGTCGGCGGCTCCATGGTTTTCAGATACTCCAGGGCATATTCGTAATTTCCCTCCGCGGCGTAGCGCATGTAATTCATCAGCTCGCTCTCGCTGATGTTGACGCTCATCACGCGCGCGCCGAGGGCATTGAGCACAATACCGATAAGAAGGTAAACCAGACCGACCGTGAGCACCTTCGGATTGGATGTGGCAATGACCTCCCGCGCTCTTGCCTTGAGAGCAGCTCTATCCATTGCGTCATGCGCCTCCCTTGATCGTTCTTGACGAAAACAATATACCATCGCCGACCGCTTCTGTAAAGAAAATAAGTTGTGAACACGCGCAGGGACAGGAGAAGGCAAGGGACTGTCTCAAAATGTGAATGAGTCTGAAAACAATGGTATATCACCGTAGGGGAGGGGCTTGCCCCTCCCGGAAGTTAAACGCATAAATCTTGGAAAAACGTGGGGTGAATCCGAACATTTCTGCGGATTTGCCCCACGTTTCTGCGTTGATTCGGTTTTCCCGCGCGGGAGGGTCAAGACCCTTCCTCTACGGTATGAATTCAGTCTCCGCATATATAAATTCATTTTGAGACAGCCCCCTTGCCTTTTTGGGGTGGAACAGACCACCGGCAGGAGGATGTCCTGGTCCTCATCATGTTCAAACATGATGAATCAATTATATATCCGGAGTTTGTACCTCATCCGGAGTTTGTACCTCGTGTGATGATGTTAACACATCCCCACTCTCAAAGCGGATGATTTCCATTTCAGGGGCTTCATAAGGCTTCATTTTTGCTCCTCCTTAGCGGGCGTTGTATTGCCTGGCAGCGTCATAGTATCGGTATAGGGATGCCACCGCTGCCTGCGCGGACGGAGAAAGGTTGTCGGGATTTGCAAGCGCCTTATAGACATACGAGAGGGCCGACACGCTGACCGTACAGTCTTTCCCGTCTGCGGTGATGACAACTTCATATTTGTCGCCGAGCTGTGTCGCCCGAATGCTCGGGATCACCACCCGGTAGCGGCCGTCCGACATGCGGGTGACCTTCAGGGATTTGTTCCCAATTTTCGCGGTCGGGATGCCGCCCGCATAGTCGTCCCGCATTTCAAGATGGAGATAAATCGAGGTTTCGCTGTCCAGAACCAGAGCCTGTTTGACATTGATGATCGGCGAACCCTCCGTGATGTTTTTGACCATATCGTAGTCGGCGGTCTTGTTCTTGATCTCCGCGATCTGCTCGGCCGTAATCTTGTTCTCCTCCGGCATCACCCTATGCTTTCCGTTTTCACCGAGAGTCCACTGATTGGCCTCCGACAGGAAGGGCTGCATGTAGTGCCCGAAGTCCGCCAGCGCATCGACCATGGCCTTGACTTTGCCGACATACTCGGGGCCCGTTTTGATCTTCTCCACATAGTGCGCCACAGAGTAGATCTGTGAGACGGTCCTGTCGTCGCCGTAATGGAAGGCGGCGTTAACGGTGTCGGCCATCTCCGCGACGTTGATCATACAGGTGAAGCCATAGTATTTGCCGTTCTGGCTTTTGAAATTCGGATTATAGGCCGCGGTATGGATGCGGCTGCTGTCGATGCCGCCGATGGTAAAGATCATCTCGCTCTTGCTGTAGTCCACGCCTTCGATCGTCGGAAGATCCATGAAGAAGTTTATGGCGATCCGTTCACCGAGAGCCAGGGAGTGTGTCCGGAAGACAGGCACCGTCCCCTCGGCCCACCTGGCTTTCAGGGTGAGGTTCCTGTTTACCGGTGTGTAGAAGCTGAACTCCTCACCGTTGAGCTCCCAGCGGATGAAGGTGTAACCCTGCTTTGTCGGCATCTCCGGTTCTGCAGCGGTTTTGCCGACGAAGACCGTCTGGGCAGCGACGGCGCTGCCGCCGTCGGTGTCGAAGGTGACGGTAAGCTGCTCCGCCCACTGAGCCGTCACTGTGGCGTCGCCGGTGATCTTGACAAGGTCGCCGGGCTGCTTGCCTGTCGCTGTGGTCTGGCCGCCGACGGAAATATTCCAGCCTGTAAAGCCCTTCCCTGCGGGAGCGGTGAAGCGGCAATCGGGCAGCATATACTGCTCGTTTCGCATTATTTTTTCGCTGCCCATGTTCCCTGTGCCGCCGTTTGCATCAAAGCTGATAGCGGCCGGCAAACAGAGCTCTGCCTCGCCCTGTTCATTGATATGCACAATATAGGCGTCGTTGTCGCTTGTAAAGTTGATAACTTCGGCATTGTCCTTCAGGCCTTTGGTGAAGACGACGGGCTTGTCCGCCGTGGGCGCAACCTCGGTCGTGACGCCGATGAGGGTGCTTTGATCGAGCTTGCCCGTCACGGTCAGGACCTTGTCCTTGCAGAGATAAACGTTGCAGGCCTTCATCGTCCCCGCCCTGTTGCCGGTGATGTTGATTTTGCCTGAAATCTCCATATCACCGGCCACATAGACGCCGCCGCCCTGATCGGTGGCATGGTTTCCGTTGATCGTGCCGCCCTTCATCTGGAAAAGCGCCTCGGAATCCACATAGACACCGCCGCCCTTGCCGAGAAAGCTCGCCACGCCCGCAGCCTCGTTTGCCGTGATCGTGCCGCCGGTCATCAGGGTGTTGGTCTTATGGCCCACATAGACGCCGCCGCCGCAGGTTGCCATGTTTTCCTCGATCATGCCGGCTTTGAAGAAGAACATCGGCACGTTCCTGTCAAAAGCGCCGTCAAATGATCCCGTGTAGACGCCGCCGCCCTGTCCGCCAACGCTCGTCGCGGACAGCACGGCTTTGTTGTTCAGGATGCTGCCGCCGTTGAGCACAAATCTGCCGCTTTCCATGACGCAGACAGCGCCGCCGTTGAAACCAATGGCGCTGCCGTTGACAACCCCGCCGTGCTGCTCCTTCTTGGCGGCAGAATCCATGATGGTCAGCGTACCGGCAATGACTTCGAACACGTTGCCGCCGATCACTTCGGTAGTTGCACCCACGCCGAGACCCAGGCTTCGGTCGATGGTGCTGCCCTTGAGGTCAATGCCGAAATCGGAGGCGACCAACCGCAGCGTCGAATCTCCCCGCATGGCTTTTACAGTGCCTGCCAGCACCTCGGTTCCCGCCAGGGAGGGAGAAAGCATCTTGTCTCTGAGCTTGCTCCACTTGGACCTCCACTGCGCCGTTACCTCCGTATTGGCAAGAATCGCGACGGGCGTGCCCTCGGCCAGACCCTTTTTCGCGGCGTTGGGATCCGCGTTCGCAGGCTTGTTAATGGCGACACCGCCCATGGAAACCCGCCAGCCGTCGAAATCGTAATAGTCGCGCTTGAACGGGTTCATTCGGAGAACGTGCACTTCTCCGAAGGGTACAGCCTCGGTTATGGGAGTGATGCCCTTCTCCGGGTCTTCGTCGGCCGCTGTCGTTGTTTTTTTGTATTCAACCGTGCATTCCCAATCACTGCTGAGATCGAGATCATCCTTGATCTCTATCCTCAATTTTCCGTCCTGGAAGATGCGGGCCTTGTCAAAGGGCTTCCAGCCGCCGAATCTGTAGAACCGTACGAGCGTACCCCAGACACCGCCCGGCATGTCCGGCCTTTGGAGGCTGCCCGGCTGCCCCTGCTTGTGGGGAACGTTCTGAACCACGCTCCGGGGTTCTTCCGCGGGGATCTTCTGAAGCTCCTCGAGAATTGCCTTTGCCGCATCGTTGTCCGCCGCGGCCTGAAGCGTCTCGATGATCTTGTCGAGGCCCGAGTGCAGGGTCACCTTATAGGGCGCGACCTCTTTGGTCTCGGAGCTGCCGTACTTTGTGACCGTGTATTTCCAGGTCTGCGTTTCCTCCTCCAGCATAGCGGTGGAATTGACCTTCTCCGTGATCGTGGTACCGCATTTCTTGCATGCGGCTGTCATTGTGGCAGACTCGTAGGTCGCCTCGTCCCAGACCCAGGTCTGCACCACATATTCCTCGTGCTTGCAGTTCTTCTGCTCGGTCTTTTGCTGTTCGCCCGGGTTGGTGGGAGTAGATTCCAGATCATTTTTGCTCTTTCTGTCGACGATAAATTTGATCCCAAAGCCGAGACCGAGGGTGATGAGGCCCCCTAACGCAAGCTTCGCGAGAGTAGCGCTCGAAACGCCTATGGAGCTGGCGGCGCCTCCGGCCCCGGCCCCGGCGACAAACGCGATCGGGGCGCCGTTTCCGCCTCCGCCGCTTCCGCTTCCGCTGCCTTGCTGGCCGCCGCCGTTTTCACCTTCATAGGATTCGACGTTGTCGTAGCTTACCTCGCTGCCGCTGCTCGGGTTGGTATTGTCCAGGATCTCCACGCCATTGCCGATTTCCAGCGTACCGCCCTGGCCGATATAGGTGCCGCCGCCCTTCAGCGCTTTGTTGCCGACGAAATAGACAAGACCGCCGACGGCGCCGAGACCGAGGCCGACGCCCCAATAGATGCTGCTGTTGCTGTTGGTGCTTACCTTGGCGCCATCGTCGATATAGGCGGCGCCGCCCTTGGCAGCGGACGTGTTGCCGGAGATGCTGATATTGGCAACCAGGAGCGTCGAGGAGGTTCCGAGATAGAAGCCGCCGCCGTTGCCGGTGTTGTTGCCGCCGGTGACCGCGCCGCCGTTGCCGAAGAGGTTGAGCGTGGATCTCTCGCCCAGAGAGAAAACGCAGCCGTCGTCCTTTGCCCCGGCCTCCGCAAGGCCGCGGTCAAGCGTGTAGCCGTCAAGATTCAGAGAGGCCGTCTTATTGGCGGGAATTTTCAGGCTTCCCTCGTCGTCAGCGGCCGTGATGCTGTTGAGCAGCTTAAAGGCCTGGCCGGCCTCCAGCGCTTTGCTCACCTCGGCCCAAGTGGATTCCCACTGCGCGACAAAGACCTTGTCCCCGCTCAGCGTACAGCTCTCGCCCGGCGCATAATCCGTGCCGTCCTGATCCTGCCAGCCTTTTATCACCGCACCCGCCGGAGCGGCGAAACCGTCCGCTGCCGCGGGCAGCGTATAGCTGCTGCCGGTCACCGGCACCGTCTTATCACTGCCGCCGCCGAGCCCCGCCTTCAGTGTGACCTGGTAGACGTTATCCTTGTGAGTGTATTCGATGCCCTCAAATGTCGCCTTCGCGGTCTTGACGGTCTGATTGCCTTCGGTCTGCTCTGTCACCGTCGCCTGGATGATTTGCTCTTTGCCGCATCCGGGCTTCACGCACCTGACGGTGATGGTCGGCGGAACACTGTCCCAATTCGTATTCTTTATGGCGTATTCATGGTCGGTATACACCACCGTATACCGCCCGCCGTGCGTATCCTCGCCCTCGCCGAGCGCCGAGGCATGCAGCGCGCTGATCCGGACATTGCCCGCAAACGCGCTGTCCGCGATGCTGATTTTTCGCTCCGCGCTCAGTGTCAGCTCCGTGACGCCGCTGCCGAGGAAAGCGTCGGCGCCGATCTCCGTGAGATTCGACGTGCTGCCGCCGAAGGTTTTGAGATTGCTCAAGCCCTTAAAGGCATTCGCCGCCACCCTCTGGGTATTCTCTGTGACAGTAACGGTGACCGCCATGCCGGCGGGATTATCAAACAGCGCATGCTCGCCGTCGCCGATCTGCGTGAGAGCATTGCCGTCAAAGGTCTTCGGCAGGACAAGGTTCGTCGATGTCTCAAAGCCGCCGGTATAGCCGGTGATGACATTGCCCCGGAAGCTGAAATACATGACCGGACGGACAGTGCCTGTCACCGCTCCCACGCTGCCGTCTTCGGCCGCGGCGAGGAGCCAGGTTTTATTGTCCTCCCCCTCGAAGCTGTAATAAGCCTCCGTGCCGGGAATGTAGGCGCCCTCATCGTCGATGCGCGGCTCGACCCGCGCGTGGCTTGTCAGGGTGCCGCCGATCCTGTGTGTATCGGTATACGTTTTCCCGTCATGGGTCACAGTGGCCGTATATTCGAGCTTTTGCTGCTCGCTGTTAAAGACGGGGCCGGATATGACCGCGTCCTCGGTCCACAATACTTCATGGCAGCTCTGGCAGTGAATCTCGGCTTTAGCCGCGCCGGCCCTCCAGGTCCACACGGGCTGCTGCAGGAAGTGATGCTCGATTTCCACGAGGATCGCGCCGTTCCTGCTGTAGGGGGTTCCGCCGTTGTCGGCAAAGAAGTAGGTATCGGCGGAATCTGCCTGCGTGTAGCCCACCGCCGCGACAACGTCCGCCGCTGTGTCAAGGCCGATGTACGCGTCGTCGGTAAAGCTGCCGTTTACGGTGATCTTCACCCCGCCTGTGAGAGCGACGTCCGATGGCGTATAGCTCTCCTGCTCCGTGTCAGGGTTTGTCACAATATAGTTGTCGGTGACTTCGGGGCCGCGGGACATTTTAAGCGTCGAGGCAGCACAGGCGTAAATACCGCCGCCGCTGCCCGCGGCGGTATTGCTGTAGATCTTGCCGCCGGTGAAGGTAAAGACTGCGCCGTCGGCAAGGAAGATGCCGCCGCCGTTTTTGGCCTCGTTGGCAGCGACGATGCCGCCGCTCATGTTCAGGGTTCCTCCGGAGGCCACGAAGATGCCGCCGCCGTTGCCGAGACTTTTGCTGCCGACGATACTGCCGCCGACCAGGTTGAGCGTACCCTGAACGATGATCGCGCCGCCGTCATAGTAGTTATTGCCGCCGAGGATCATGCCGGACTGCTCTTTGCTGCTGTCGATAATGGTGAGAGTCGAGCCGCTTGGGACTGTCAGGATATTGCCGGGTATGCCGGACATGTAAGAGATGCGCTCAATGACATGGCCGTTGAGGTCGATGGTCAGGTTTTTACCCCCTGCGATGATCAGATGACCCTCCCGGGCGGAATCGTAGTCGAATTCCAAAGTGATCGTTTCGCCGTCATTCGCCGTGTAGATCCGCTTTTGCAGCTCTGTCCCGGACGTGATCGTCCACACGGCCTCAAACTCGAGGTTGCTTCTGACATTCTCAAACGTCTTGCCGGGCTGCAGTTCCGTATCGGTTCCCTTCTGCTTCCAGCACTTGAAAACTTTCCCGTCAGGCGCCATGAGGATGTCCCCGTCGGGCAGGGTATAGGTCCCCTTCGGGCTCACATATTCAATCGCATACTCGTCATTCCCGCTCTCCGGGTAGGCGAAAAACAGCCTTGCTTCATAGCATTTGGTCACTTCAAGCTGCCCTGCGTTACTGAGCCTGCAGTAGTAGCAGTCGCTTTCCGTGAACGCACCTGTCTTCGAATCGTAGGTGCCGCAAATCGTGAACTGATCGGCCGAGGCTGTAAAGTCGCCCTGCGAGAGGACCTTCCACCAGTCAGGCTTGTCGGGAGGCTCCTCTACGGCCAGGTTGTAATTCCCGTAAAGCTTTGACTCTACCGAAATGGAGGCATGGTTGCTCAGTTCAATTCGCTCCCTGATCGCCGGGCCGTCCCGGAGGATGATTGTGCCGTTGTTGACGCGCAGAATGTTCATCTCGGGGTTGCTGTATAGGTAGTGAAACATAACCAAAGCGCCGCCGTCAATCACCATACCGACCTCGGGATGCTCAAAGTGGACGCCGGTCACACTGCAGTAGTTATTGCCTGTCACCTTCACATTGCAGACCCTGCCGCCTACAATCGAGCCGTGCTGGCTGTAGATTGATGCGTTGTTCAGCTCCAGGACATAGTCCGCGTCCAGCGCTGAGCCGTCGAGGGTGTACCCGTTCAGATCCAGCCCCGAGCAGTTGGTCAGCAGCAGCGGCTTATCATCAGCCGTCGCCGTGACAGGCCCGCCCAGCTTCAGCCGTTTGCCGTTGAGGCTATCGAGAACTTCCTGGAGTTCACGCCAGTTGCCTAAACTGTACCATACTTCTCCCGCATCGAAGGTCTCGCTTTCGGAAAGGTCATAGATGGACGTTTCCTCTTTGTTCTCCTCCGTATCCCCGGGCGCCGCCTCTTCGTCTTCTTCGGTATCCCCGTTCTCTGCCGGGGACGCCGGGACCTGCTCTGGCTCGGGTTCCGCGAAGGCGGGCTTGTCCGGCACCATCTCCTCAAGGATGGGCTGTTCCTCTTCCGCGAATTCTTCAAAGAACAGCTCTTGGTCCTGCACCGCATCATCCGGGGACACAAAAGCATTCTCCTCGATGCTGTCCCGCGCCGCTTCCTCATCCCGGAAGCCGGCGTCTTCGACAAAGCCCTTGTCCGCATATTCCTGTGCAAACGCCTCAATGTTCACACAGCTCATGAGCATGACGAAAGCCAGCAACAGAGATATTCCTCTTCTCCAACTCTTTACCGAACCGTTTTTCACCATGGAACCAACCACACCTTTCTGCTATGAAAACACTAAGTCGGCGAAGTAACATTTTTTACCATTTTTACATATATATTACGTAAGCGCACAATAAGCACCCGCCTACCAAGTGACCCACATTTATGAGACAATCTCCGAGAGACTCGAAAAACTTCTAGTGAGTTTTTCGAGAAAACTG
>ONVI01000023.1 GCA_900321275.1 uncultured Eubacteriales bacterium
CTTCCGGGGTGAAGATGTACTGACGCCGGTGGGTGCCCTCTCCGGCGGCGAGAAAAGCCGCCTGCGCCTGTGCATGCTCATGGGCGGGGACATCAACTTTCTGATCCTGGACGAGCCGACCAACCATCTCGACATCGCCAGCCGCGAGTGGATGGAGGACGCGCTGTCCGATTACGAGCAGACGCTGCTTTTTGTATCCCATGACCGCTACTTTATCGACAAATTCGCCACCCGCGTGTGGGAGCTGAAGGACGGTCACATCACCGATTTTCGCGGCGGGTACAAGGATTTCTGCGCCTGGCGGGATCGGCAGGCGCTGGTCACGCAGATCGAAAAGCAGAAGGAAGCGCCAAAGGAGAAAAAAGCCAGGGCCGAGCGCCCCAAGAACAACGACAAGGCCATTGCCCGCCTGGAACGGGAAATCGCGCGGCAGGAGGAAAAGATCGCGGCGCTCGACGCGCAGGCCGAGCAATACGCCACCGATTACCAGAAGCTCATGGAGATCCAGGCGGAGAAGGATGAGCTGGACACGGCTCTGATGGAGCTCTACGAACGCTGGGAGGAACTGAACGGATGAAAAATTCTCGATTCTGGGCGCTGATTGCGGCGCTTGTCGCAGCGGCTGTCTTCCTGCGCTTTGCACTGCGGGGCTATGCCTGGTGGGGCTATGCGCTGCTGTTTGTCGCAGCCCTGCTTCTGCTGCACCGGTATCTGCCCGTCGCTCTCTGGCGCGTGGTGGTGGTTCTTGTCTGCATTGGACTTTGCTATTTCTGCTTTGTGGAGTATTTCATCATCAAAAACGCCCGTACTGACGATGATGTGGGGCGGAAGTATTTGATTGTCCTCGGTGCCGCAGTGTATGGGGATCAGCCCTCGCTGACGCTGGTGCGGCGGCTGGAGGGGGCGCTCGAATACCTGAATGAACACCCCGACACCGTCGCCATTGTCTCCGGCGGCATGGGCAGCGGCGAGACGGTCACCGAAGCGCAGGCCATGTACGACTGGCTCACGCGGCACGGCGTGGCCCCGGAGCGTGTGATCATGGAGCCGAAGGCCACCTCCACCCTTGAAAACCTCAAGTTTTCCTTCGACATCATCCGAAGCCGCGGGGACGATCCGAAGGGCAATGTCGCCATCGTGTCCAGCGCCTATCACCTGTACCGCGCAAAGCTCATGGCACGGAATCTGGGTGTCGATGACGCGGCGGGCGTCGCCGCCCCGTGGGGCTATTTCTTCGTCATGCTCAACTACTTCATCCGCGAAGCCTTCGGTGTGACCCATCTCTGGGTTTTCGGGAACTGAGGTGCACGGCATGGTCAAAAAGCTTTCGCGCTTCAGCCGCTCGCGGGTCCTGCTGCTTCTGTTCTGCCTGGGCTTCTTCGCCATGATGCTCCTGTGCAATCACTGGACGCATCTCATCGCGGACGATTACCGCTACTGCTTTTCCTATGCGGACGATACGCGCATCGAGAGCATCGCGCAGATCTTCCCTTCCATGGCTGCCCACCGGCAGAGCATGAACGGGCGCGTGGTGCCGCACTTTCTGGTGCAGCTTTTTCTGATGCTGCCAAAGGGTGTGTTCGACCTTGTCAACAGTCTGTTCTTCGTCCTCCTCGTCTGGCTGCTGCACACGCTTGCCGTCGGCCGGGGGCTTCCCAATCCCGTGCTTTTGACGCTGCTCTTCTTCGCCTTCTGGGCCTTCCAGCCGGATTTCGGGCAGGTGTTCCTGTGGCTGACCGGCTCGGTCAACTATCTCTGGTGCGGCGTGTTCAGCCTTTTATGGCTGCTGCCGCTCGTGCGGCGCTTCCGGGACGAGACGGAACCCGGCATGGCTGCACGCATTCTCTTTGTGGTTTTCTCCTTCCCCGTGGGTGCGTACTCCGAAAACGGCACGGTGGCGCTGGTCGCGGCGTGGCTGGCCTTTGCCGCAGCCGACTTTTTCTTTTGCAGGCGCCGCCCGGCCCTGTGGCTGTGGCTGGGGCTTGCGTCGATGCTCGGCGGCTTTGCCTGTATGATGTCCGCTCCGGCGGAGACCGTAAACAAGTCCGCCGAGATGACGCTTCCCGTGCTGCTTGCAAACTTTGTCGAGACGGGGCGCATGTATCTGCGCTTCTGGCCGCTGCTCGTCAGCTTCGCTGTTTTCTATGCGCTGGCTCTTTATCGAAAGGTCGATCTGAAAACGCGGCTTTTGTCGCTGGTGCTGCTGTTCGGGTCGCTGGCGGGTCAGTTTGTGCTGACCTTCGCCATGTACTGTGCGGGGCGGAGCATGCACATCGCGCTGGTGCTGCTGCTGTTATCCGACGCCGTGCTGCTGGCAAGGCTCTATGATCTGCCGGGGCGGAATGTACTGATCGCGGCCCTGCTTGCAGGCATGTGTTTCATGGCGCGAAGCTGGTTCGTCGGCCTGCCGGACATCCGCGACACGCACTATCTGCTGCAGTATAACGAGGATTTCATTGCGGATTGTGCGGCCCGCGGTGAGCGCGAGGTGCAGCTCTGGCGGCCCTATGCCAAGACCTCCTGGAGCGCTCTGGAGGGCCTCGCCTACCTCAACCCGGAAGACCCAAACGATTGGCCCAATGTCTATATGGCAAAGTTCTACGGCGTGGACAAAGTGATCGGGTATTAAGGAAACGCTGAATAAATCCCCGCGCGCATCCTGACGGCGGATTTTTCGCCTGTCTTTGCCTGAAAAGCTCGAAATACACAAAGTATTCCATCGCTTTTCAGGCTTTGTCAGACGAAAAATTCACTCGCCAGTCTGTACACGTCGATTGAATCGGCGCTTCCTTCAGCTTTCGATTTTTCTGTCCCAAACCATGACGTTTTGTGTAACTCATACTTGAGGTGAAACCATGAAACGCTTCAACATTGTGCTGATCATATTGCTGAGCCTGACGCTTTCGGGGCTTCTCTTTCTTCGCTGGAAGGCAAGAGAGGAACCCGCCGTCCCCGTGATCGCGGAGACCGCGCCGCCCACGCCTGTACCGACTGCGGCGCCGACTCCCGCACCCGCGCCCGTCGTCACTCCGACGCCGCCCCCGACGCCCGTGCCCACGCTTTTCAACCCGCCGCAGGGCTACACGGAGGAAAGCTACAATCTGGTCAGCGATATGGTCTACGCCTACGCCGACCGGCAGGACGACGCGGCGGAGATCATCCGGGACGACCTTGAACAGCTCAACGCCCTTGATCCCGCTCTCGGCGCGCTCTGGGGAAAGATCATGCCGCTGTGGAGCGAGATCAACCGCGCCCTTGTGATCCATGACAGCGTACTTCCCGACGGGCTGCCGGAGGATGAGAGCCTGTGCATCGTGGTGCTCGGCTTCCAGCTCTATCCCGACGGGAGCATGGCAGAGGAACTGCGCGGCCGCTGTGAGACGGCGCTGCGCTGTGCCGAGAAATATCCGAAGGCGCTGATCGCGGTGACGGGCGGCGGCACCGCCTGGCAAAACCCGAACGCGACGGAGGCGGGCGTTATGGCCGCATGGCTCACGGAGCACGGGGTGGACGCCTCCCGCATTCTGGTTGAGGCCGAATCCCGCACCACGGCGGACAATGCCGTCTTTACCTCTGCGCTCCTGCGGGAGCGGCACCCGGAGGTCAAATCCCTCGCCATTGTCACCAGCGACTATCATATGCCGCTGGGCGTGCTGCTTTTCCAGGAAGAGGCGCTGCTTGCAGAATACGAGACCGGAACGCTCCCCTTCTCCGTTGTCTCCAACGCGGCGCTCGATACCGGCGGGCGAATCAGCCCCGACACGCCCATGATGCAGAGATCCTATCTCTGGAGCATAGCCGATCCAAAATACTGACACATTCCCGGAGGTTCCCATGAAAAAGAAACTGCTTGTCTGGACGCTGCTCCTTCTGCTGCCAGTGCTTGCCGCCTGCAATGCCGCCGAGTCCGCTGTCGCCACGCCGGCCCCGGCAGAGATCACGGAAGCACCGGCGGCGGAAACGGAGCCCCCCGCTCCTGCGACGCCCGAGCCGGTCAGCCCCATCCATGAGACGGACGCGGAAGGGCTTATCAAAGCCACCGGGATTGCCCTGACCCCGCCCGAAGGCGCCGAAAACGCCGTATACAGCTATCTGCAAAACGGGCAGGAGCGGCCGACCGCGCGCCTGAAATTCACCCTCGACGGTGTGGACGGCTGGATCTATGCGAAGCCTTACGCCGGGTTTGCGCCGCCCGACACCTCAGCTCTCTATCAGAAAAGCGCGGAGACCATGGTGGGCGAAAGCAGGGGCATCGTCTACACGCGGGACGACGCGGGCTATATCGCCTGGGTCGACGCGGACAGCGGCGTACTGTATGAGCTCGGTTTGTCCGCGGGCGCGGACGCCGGAAAGCTGACGGCGCTTGCCGACGCCGTCTACGCGGAGCTGGGCAAAAGCGGCTATGACGCTTACACGGAGCTGCTGGATCGCGTGGCCCAGGGTATTCGTGACGGCTGGAGCCATGAGAGCGTGGACGATCTCGGTATCAGCGAGGCGTTTAAGCGTGTCCAGGATCTGAATCTCGGCTGGCTGCGCAGGGACATAAATAAAGACGGCACCGAAGAGCTGCTCTTCGGCGCCATCACGGAGGAAGGGGAACAAAGCCCCATCTATGATATTTATACCATGCTGGACGAGGAACTCATTCACCCCGCTACCGGCAGAGAGATCAATTACTGGCTTTTGATGTGGGACGGCACACTCGTCAACGAGTTTACCTCCAACGGCTGGGATCGCTACCGCACGCCCTACGGTTTCTTTAACGGCAAGCTGGTGCAGACCGTCCGTCAGTTAGATTCAGGCGATTTTCTATGGCTCCCGTTCCAGCCCTTCCCGGGATAAACATAGTGTCATGGCTTCGAGAAGCGAAGAAGCTTTCCCTTGCGGCATGCGAGAACAAAAGATCCTTTGCTTATATTGCGCCGTTCTCCGTAACCACAACGTCCATGCGCACGTCGTTTTCGTCTGTCGGGAGCTCATCCGCCAGGATACGTCCATAGCACAGGCACATCGCCGGGCAGCGGTGCAGACGCAGGAAGCGGTCGTAATAGCCTCCGCCGTAGCCCAGCCGCGCCCCGGCCGTGGTCGTTGTTACGCAGGGTACGACAGCAAGGTCGAGCTCCCCGGGGGCTGCGGCCTCATTCTCCGCCGGGGGCTCCGGAATGTTCAGCATACCGGGTCGGAGCTCATCCGTGCTCTGTATGCGGATCGCCTTCATCACCCGATCCGGGCAGCACAGCGGCACATAGACCCGCTTTCCCTCCCGGAGCGCCGTTTCGATCAGGATGCGTGTGTCCGGCTCCTCCCACATGCTGACATAGAGGAAGACCCGCTCCGCGTTTTTCCAGCGCGTGGAAGCCATCACCGCCTCCCGGATGGCTTGATCCGCCTCCCTTCGGTATTCCTGATCCAATTCTCTGCGCCTCGCTTTATATGCCAGGCGCAGTTCTTTTTTCTGTGTGCAGATACTTTCCATTATTTCTGTGCAAAGCCCCTTCGCCGGCGCTCAGGATGATTTAATTGTCCAGCGCGCAGAGATCCTCCGGGTTTTCGCGCCGGACGGCCACATAGCTCTCCCCATCCCGCAGCATGACCACGGGCGGGCGGCCCAGGCGGTTGTAGTTGGAGGCCATGGAGTAGTTATAGGCCCCGGTGGTGCAGACGGCTACGCGGTCGCCGCGCCTGATATCCGCCGGGAGCGTGACCGCGCGCTGGAGGATATCGCCGCTTTCACAGCAGCACCCGTCGAGATCGAAAACCGCCGTCTCTCCGCCCTCGCGCGAAGCATACAGGACGGTGTACTTTGCGCCGTAGAGGCAGTAACGCGGATTGTCCGTCATGCCGCCGTCCACGATCACATGGTTCTTAAAGCCCGTGATGCGCTTGACGGCGCTGACGGTATAGACGGTCATGCCCGCGTCGGCCACGATGCTGCGGCCCGGCTCCATGAGGATGAAGGGTACCGGCAGGCCCTCCGCCGCGGCGCGGGCGCGGATATGCTCCGCCAGAGCCGCAATGCGCCCGGGGATATCCGCCCTTTTGTCGGATTCGACATAGCGCACGCCGTAGCCGCCGCCGAGATCCAGCGTCCCCGCCGTATAGCCGAGCTTTTCCTTCAGCTCCCGCATAAAGGCCAGCATGACGTCCACCGTGTCCTCAAAAACACTCTCGTCAAAGACCATGGAGCCGACGTGACAGTGCAGACCCTCGACCTCTACATGAGGCATGTTCAGCGCGGCGCGGACAAATTCCAGTGCCTGACCGGTGCCGATGGAGACACCGAACTTAACGTCCACCACCCCGGTGTTCGCGGCCTCATAGGTGTGCGGGTCGATGCCCGGTGTGACGCGCAGGAGGATCTTCTGCCGGACGCCGCGCCTGCCCGCCTCCGCGTTCAGGGCTTCCAGCTCCTCCTGGCCGTCCACCACGAAGCGGCCCACGCCATGCGCAAGGGCATAGCAAATATCGGCGTCTGTCTTGCCGTTGCCGTGGAACCAGATCCGCTCCGCCGGGAAGCCCGCCGCAAGCGCGGTACAAATCTCCCCGCGGGAGACCGCGTCGATCCCCATGCCCTCCTCCGCCATGATGCGGTAGATCTGTTTGAAGGCGCAGGCCTTTCCCGCGTACAGCGGCAGGGCTTTGTCGCCGAAGGCCTTGCGGAAGGCGTTTTTGTACATGCGGCAGTTTTCGCGGATGCGTGTTTCATCCATGAGATAGAGCGGCGTACCGTACCGATCCGCCAGAGCTTCCACACTCTGCCCCGCAAAGCAGAGCGCACCGTTTTCGTCGTGCGTAATGTTGGAACAGATCATCGTCCTCACCTGTCTCTATAAGATGCGCGCATTTTAGCACATTAGCGGGATAAAGTCAAGATTTACCAGAAAACCCGGCGGCCTCGCGGCTGCCGGGTTCTCTGTATGTGATATCTCTTTCTTCCCTCAAAGTGAGCGACTGGGCCAGGCGGCCCAGCCGCTCAGGGGGGGAGATATAGGGGAATTGGCTGGGAATTTGCTCAGGCGTTTGCGTCGTCGGACTGGGTGTCCTCGGCGGGCTCGGCGCTTTCCTCGTACGCGGGAGCTTCCTCTTCGTATGCGGGGGCTTCCTCTTCGTACTCAACAGTGTTCACAGCGTCTGCACCGATTTCTTCGACAACGGTATCGCTCTCAGGGAGCGCGCCGCTGAACGAGTATGCAGACTGAACGGAACTTGAGACAGTCTTGCTTGTGTCGACATAGATCACGAGATAGGTCTCGGTACCGTCGATCGTGTAGCTGGTGCTGTTGAGATTTTTGCCGGTTTTCACATCAGTGCCGCTGAACACTTTGACGCTGTCAATCATGTAGTTCCCGGAAATTACGGGAAGTACAATCTTTTGCGCGGTCTTGGCGACGAGGTTATTCTTGTCAAGATAGGTGATTTCCTTGGTGTCGACCTTGATCTTGACGTTCTGAGCGCTCAGTCCGGCTGCCGTGCTGACATCTTCCCCGATTTTGGACTTGTCGAGAATTCTGACAGGAATGCTGTTTTCCTTCGCGACAAAGATTGCCTCGACATAAACGCCGCCCTCGACCATTGTGTAGGGATTCGAGCTGCCCATGCTGTTTTTGCTGATGATCTCGTAGACTCCGGAGTTAGCCGTATCAAGTTTATAGCCGGTGTCAGGCATAATGCCAATCCAGAACTGTGTGCCCGTCGCCACGCTGCTGAGATCCGTGATCGGCGTCTGCATCGCAGAATCCGAGTAGAACTGAATCTTGCCCTTTCCGGTGACATTGGAGATGATCGGGTTGCTGGAGCTGCTCAGCTCAATAGTGAGGCTATCATCCGTACCGGGAACGATGTACTTGTTGCCCTCAACTTTGCCTGTGCCCGCAGTGAGCTCAATCTTATTGTAGTTGCTGTCGACGGGCGTAACCGTAATGATGGCGCCGGCAGGGATATAGAAGGTCATGGGAGATCCCGCCTTGAGCTCCTTAGTTCCAAGTCCTTCGATTTTCAGCGTGGCGTCATGATCTGTGCTGAAATCGACCTTTACCGAATCGTTCTGCATGAAGATTGCGTCAACCATCACACCACCGGCAGGCATCTCGAACTGCCACGGGGTCGTGCTCGTATCAAGCGGGACTTCAACGCCCTCGGCAAGACTCGTAATTCTGATGTTGACAGCCTTCAGCGGCAGATATCCTGTATTGGGCGCTGCGGTGATTTCAATGATGTCGCCGATATTGGCGGCAACGACATTCGGAATACCCTTCGTCGCATTATCGAAGCTGAGCGTGCCGTTGATAACGTTCCAGATGATCTGGTTATTCAGCTGCGCCAGGGTAATGACCAGGGTATCGATCGCTTCATCCTCCGGAGCCACGTATCCGGCGCCGTTGGTGAGGCCCTTGGCAGCCTGCAGTCTGTAAAGGTTATAGCCGTCTGTAGCGGAGGCAAACACTGCCGACTCCAGTTCAAACAGCTTGAACGTGTCGCCGTCCTTTATCGTCGAGGTATAGCCGTTGGTTGTAATATCGACTTCTGCGCCGGCAAACGGAGAGCCGTCGTCCTTCACGATACTGACCGTGACCGCAACTTCCTGCTTATCTTCCTTCAGGAACTCGGCCTTCATGATGATCGTGCCCTCGGGCATGGTGAAGGACCAGACATGCGGACTCGTCGTAACACGCTGGACGTTCACTGCATTGTTCATGCCGTTGACGTAGATCTTGAGATCGCCGAGGCCGAGGTGTGCGTAGCCGATATTGGGCTCGTCAAAAACATAGACGGTTTCGCCGGGCTTGAAGTCTTTGAGCTTGCGGACAGGATCCGTATCGGACGGACCTGTGCGGTAGTACAGAGTACCATTCTTCACCTGCGTGTCGACGACGACAGTGGGAATGTTGAAGTACCTGTCGTCCATGCGGATGATGACCCAGACAGGCTCGTCAGGCATGGTGAAGTAGATACCCTCACCCGCGTTGGTCATATCCGTATAATTGATGGATTTGCCGCTTGCGGTGCTGATCTCAACGTCCTTGATAACCTTGCCCTCAGCAAGCGCGAGCTCGCTGCGCAGAACCTGAACAACAGACTTGTAGGGAATATCGTCAAAGCTGAAGTCCGAACCGACGTCGCGGGAAATGGTTGCGCCGTTCGTCGCGGTGGCGAAGAGTCTGACCATACCGCTGAGAGGCGTGTTGTCGGTCTTATCATAGACGCTGATGGTCATGCCTTGCTTTGTGCCGCTCACATTGATCTGGACGTACACGTCAGCGTCGGGCATGGTGAAGGTGAAGACGCGGAATGCGCCGGCTGCGCCGGGAACTGCGGGAGCGCCGTTGGCGTAAATCCATTCTTCCGTTGCCAGAACACGATCCGCATCCGTGCCAAAGGCGGTGATGGTAATGTCCTTTTCCTTGACGGTGTACTTGCTGTCAATGGAGTTTGCAACAATCGCGATCTTATCGCCCGTGACAGCCTTGTTCAGGTAATTGAGCGCGCCGGAGCTGTTGAAACGATATTCGTCGCTGTAGCCCGTGGGAGAATCGATGATCAGGAACTCCACGCCAAGCTTGGTGGTGTCGTAGATAGCCGACATGTTATGGATGCCGACATTCTTCGGTCTCAGAACCGCGGTGATCGTGAGATCCTTCGCGCGGTCGTCGATCATCTGGAAGTTGTAGAAGTAGTTGAGCTGATCGGCGGTGTACTCCAGACCGTCGATGCGGAAGGAGACCATGTCGTACTTCGACCAGCCGGCCTCCGTCATGGCGACGGTGACATATTCGCCGTAGGCCACATCGAACTTTGTCTCGAAGCCAACCCAGGGGATAATCTCAGTTCCGTTGTCGGCCACGCCGGGAACCCAGTCGATGGCGATCTGCCACAGGCCCAGGCCGGTCAGATCCTTGCCGGACTCATCCACGCACTTCATGGTAATCACGAAGGGCTTGGGATCGAAGATGGCGCGGACGTCCACACCCTCGGCGGGCATGGTGAAGGTATACCCGTAGGTATCAAGTCCCGGAGGCGTAGGCATGATGCCAGGTCCGGCCTTGCTCAGCTTGATCAGGGCGCCGTTATCCTTGCGGGTAACGAACAGTCTGCTCTCAAACTTGTCGTCATCAAACTTGTAGCCATTGCCGGCCGTGACGACAAGCAGAACCAAATCACCGGGCTCGCAGGCGTTTGCGGACTTCCAGGTAACGCCGCCGTCTTTGCTGACCTTGTAGCTGACGGAGCCGGTGCCTTCGAGGACAGCCGGGCCCATGGGCACCTTGCCGCTTTCAAAGAAAGCCTTGATGGTAACATTGGTCGCGCCATCGGGAATCTGGAAGTAGGCGCTGTTGTTGGCCTGGTTGGTCAGAAGCTCGCACCACTGAGCCAGAGTGAGATCGCTCTTGCTGAAATCGCCGTCGACCACGACTTCGTATCTGACAAAGGCGACGCCGGAGGACGTTTCATAACGGAGATCCACATACTCAAGGACGGGAATATTGACCGTCTTGTCGCCCTGGCCCTTGAACTCGGTTCTCTTCTCCTTGGTGCCGTCCTTGTAGGTGACGGAGAAGCTGCAGTCGCTGTACTTACTGATCGGGGTAGAATCGCCGTTCATATAAATCTCGCCAAAGACTTCGGCGGGAGTTCTTGCGGTGATGACCGGGGTGACGGTTACGCCGCCCTTGGGCATCTTGAAGGAGTAGAGATTGGTATCCTTCTTCGAGACAGATACCTTCAGGCCGTCGCTGTTGCGAACGACGTCATAGTCGATCTTATAGTTTCCATCCAACTGTGTGGGAGGATCGTCGTCATTGTACGCTCTCAGGTAAATATCGGTATTGGTGTCGCCATCGGTGATCGCATCCTCGGGATCAGTGTCCACGTTGTTGTCAAATGCGTACACAAGGCCGATCTGAGAGGGCATAATCAGGATATTGTTGCCCTTCGCGCCGAACCTGACCGTAACGTCCACGTCGTAGCCGGGCATGGTGAAGGTGTTGCTGAAGACGTTGACTCTAACCGTAGCGTCGCCATGCTTGACGACCTCAAGCGCAACAGGCTCATAGCCTTCGTTGGGCTTGGTAACGACCGTGACGGTCGCGCCCTTGGCTGCGCGGGTAACGGAGTTGCCGTTGACCTGGAGATAGAAGCTGCCTCTGACAGGATCGTTTACATAGAAGGCATAGGTCGCAACAGGCTTGAGAACGACCTCGACCTCCACGTCAGCGTCCGGCATGATGAATGCCTTGGAGCTGCTGACCGTGAGCGCCGTCCTGGTGGACGCCGCGAGGGTCTTCGCGTAATAGGCATAAATAGCGGAAATCTCATAATTGGGGTCGTTGCTCTTGATCACAACAGGAGCGCCCTTGACGGCGGCCTGCACGGTCACGTTGTTGACGGAGGCAACAGCCTTGCCGCTGTAGTTGGCCGTGATATTGATGTCATGGCCGTTCTTGATCTCAGTGTCCACGCGGACGTCGCAGCCGGGCATAACGAAGGTGTCACCGGTCAGGTGGATATCCGCCTTGCCGTCGGAATGCTTGACCGTCATGCTCTGGATGGCCTTGCCGGAAGCGGTATCGGTCACGATGGTGACCTTCGCGCCGGCAGGGGCTGCGGTGACGGCCTGGCTGTTCACGTAGAAGAGCATGGTGCCGTCGGAGGCGGACATGCCGCTCGTCAGCTTGTAGAGCTTGGAGGTGGTGGTGCTCGTCGTGGTGGTGGTACCGTTGCCGTCGGTGACGGTGGTCGTCGTGGTCGTGGTGGCGGTGCTGCCGGGGTTGCCGGTGCCGGGCACGGAGACCGTCAGAGGCACGGGGTAGTAGAACCACTGGCCCGCGGTGAGGTTCGCCAGGTTGTTGGTCTGGTTCAGCACCTCAAGCAGCGTCTTGCTGGCGTTGTAATTGACGCCGTTGGAGGACGCGATGCCGTAAGCGGTATCGCTGCCAGCGACCTTGTGCTGCATGACGCCGTAGCAGGTGGTGCCGACGGACGGGCAGACAGGCGTCGGGATGATCAGGGTCTGTCCCGCTCTGACCTTGGTCCAGTCGGAGATGCCGTTGACCTGCTTGATAAACGGCGAGAAGATGTTGAAGTTTACGCCCAGGCTGTTGCACACGCCGGAGACGTTCTCGCCCGCGGACATGGTGTAAGGCACCAGGTAGTAGGCAAGGCTGTCAGCAGACTTGAAGGTGGCCGTCGTGGCGACAGACGTGCCGGTCGTGGCCGTACCGGTGTTGTATGTGGCCGCCGTGCCGGTAGAAATCGTCGTCGAAGCGGCGCCGCTGTTGACATTGGTCAGGCGCGCGCCGTTCGCGATCAGGACCGCGTCATTATCGCTCGCAGGCAGAATCAGCGTCCTGCCGACAGCCAGTTTGTTCCACTGGCCGTCATAAATGTTGTTGAGGATCATGATCGCGTCTTTGCAGGTGTAGTAGTTCAGACCGAACTTTTGGCAGATCCTCAGAACATAGTCGCCGGCACCCATCGTATACTCGATGGTGTTGGCGCCTGCTGTCGTGGCTGCGTACGCGTTGAGGGGCAGTCCCGAAAACAGGGACATGACCATCAATACGGTAAGCAGCATACTTATGATCCGTTTCTTCATAATTGCTCCCCCTAATAGCTACCCTCTCGGGTAAAATGATTACTGCGTTATGGATTTGCTGTGAACCG
Source organism: uncultured Eubacteriales bacterium (assembly GCA_900321275.1). GTDB lineage: Bacteria > Bacillota > Clostridia > Oscillospirales > Oscillospiraceae > Limivicinus. The sequence goes on from ONVI01000023.1 coordinate 12,661, forward strand.
TGTTTTGCAAAAGATTAAAAATGTATTACGATTCGGCTATAATATTACAACAACTCTTTCTAAAAAGCAAGACCTAAAAACGAAAAAATTTCAATAAATTTCAATTTAGTTACACGCCTTTCTTTTTTCAGGCTGCCGAAACCCTTGAACTTTAAGGCTTTCAGCGGTCTGCTCCGCGCTTTGCGATCGGGATATAAAAAGAATCGCGCTTCAGGAAAAAAGCTCGCCGCTCCCAAGAGTGTTACAATATCTTTCAGCCCGCGCTTGTCTATAAGACGCGGCGGGAGGCGCTTTGTTCCCGTTTTTTCTCTGGGTTTTAAAAAATCTCCTGGAAAGGCTCGCTCTTGTGTTTTTTCCGCCCAGATGGTAAACTGAATCTATCATTAATAACAAAGGTGAAGCGATGGATATTCCGATTTTGTATCACGGCGGCGGCTTTGTCATCTGTCTCAAGCCTGTCGGCGTGGATTCTGAGACGCCCGGCATGCCCGCGCTGCTCTCCCGACAGCTCCATATCCCGGAGGTTTTGTGCGTTCACCGTCTGGACAAGGCCGTCGGCGGCGTCATGGTGTACGCGCTGAACCGAGATTCCGCCGCTGCTCTGAGCCGTCAGATCGGGGACGGGCGCTTTGAGAAGGAATACCTCGCGGTAATCCATGGGAAGATGAGCGAACCGCATGCGGAGCTGCGCGACCTGCTGTTTCATGACCGCACGCGGAACAAGAGCTATGTGGTCACAAGAAAGCGCGCCGGGGTCAAGGAGGCCGTGCTCGACTACCGCGTGCTGCAGGAGGCGGAAGGCTGTTCCCTGCTGTCCGTGCGGCTCCGCACCGGGCGCACGCACCAGATCCGTGTACAGTTCGCGTCGCGCGCGCACCCGCTGGTCGGAGACGCAAAATACGGCAGCCCCCGGCGGGACTGCCCTGTCGCGCTCTGTTCTCATCAGCTGTCCTTCGCGCACCCTGTTACAAACGAGGCGCTCAGCTTCACCGCGCCGCCGCCCGGCGGATATCCATGGAACAGTTTTCAATATGAATACGGAGGAACAATATGCGATACATTGAAGTGACCGTCAACACCCCGGCGGAAGAGATCGACCTGCGCTGTGAACGGATGGCCGCCATGGGCGCAGGCGGCTTCGTCATCGAAAACGAGGATGATTTCAAGGAATTTCTTGAGCATAATCATCAGTATTGGGACTATGTCGACGAGGAGCTGGAGAACAGATTTCTCGGCGTCAGCCGCATCAAATGCTACCTGACCGACGACGAGGCCGGGCTTGCCGTGCTGCGGCAGATTCGCGAAGCTTATCCGGAGCTCACCACTGCCTTTGTGGAAGACAGCGATTGGGAAAACAACTGGCGTGAGTACTACAAGCCCGTTGAAGTGGGTGAAAAGCTGGTTGTGGTCCCCGAATGGGAGGAAGCTCCCGACGACGGGCGTGTCCCGCTGCGGCTGGATCCGGGCCTGATCTTCGGTACCGGCAGCCATGCCACCACACGCATGTGTCTCGCAGCGCTGGAAAAGTTTTGCGCGCCCGGTGTGCAGGTACTGGATCTCGGCTGCGGCAGCGGCATTCTCGGTATCGGGGCGCTGCTGCTCGGCTGCGAGCGCTGCCTGGGTGTGGATATTGACCCCAAGGCGCCCGATGTGGTCATGTCCAACGCCGCGCTCAACGGGATCGGGCCGGATCGTATGACCGCCTGGGCGGGCGACATTCTGGGGGACGCGGGACTTCGCGCACGCATCGGCGGCGGCTGGCAGCTTGTTCTCGCCAACATCGTGTCTGACGTGATCATTCCCCTCTCTGCGCAGGTGCGGCAGTTTATGGCGCCGGAGGCCGTCTTCATTTGCTCCGGTATTATTGAAAACCGCTGGCCGGAGACCGAAGCCGCGCTGAAGGCCAACGGATTCGAGATTCTGGATCATCGTTCCGAAGAGGAATGGCACTGCTTCGTTTGCAGATAATACGATACTATCCCCTGATAGGAATCTGACAGTCCTTCCGGCAGGAATTATGCCATACGGCGTTGGCTTTCTTGACCATATAACTCCATTATGCTCCGCGAAAGCCGCCTTGTCTGGCGCAATTCCTGCTCGAAATGTCAAGTCAGCTTCCTATCAGGGAATAGTATGAACAGTACAGGAGCCGCGTGATGCGGCTCCTGTAATTTATTGCTCCCCCAATATTATCCGATTGTAAAGGCCTCGGCCTCACTGAAATCCGGCACAAATTCCTGTGTTGGGGGATTATCGCTGCTCGCATAGCTCTGCTCAGCATTTCCGCTGTCCGAAGCGCCGGTGTTGATTACGATGTCTGCGTTTTGGGTGGCAATGAACTGGCCGCCGTCTTCGGTTGCGGTAATCTCTTCCCCGATGCCGATGGTGTTTGCGGGCATTTCGACGCTGTCTGGCGGCGTCCCTTCAGACGACTCGCCATACTCTCCTTCGCCTTCCGCAGCTTCTTCCGGGTTCCACGCCTGCTGCGCAGGCTGAGCCGCCTGCTGAACCGGCTGCTGAACAGCTGCGGATCGTGACGGAGGACGCGTCGGCTCCGGTGTGGGATCCGGTACGGGCGGCGCTGACGGCAGCACCACAGGCGCCGGCGTCGGCTGTGCCGTGGGTCTCGGCGTCGCCGCAGCCGCTGCCTGCGGGGCAGCCGTATAGCCTGTGGAAAAGCCCGGCTCGGCTGCCTTGGCGGCATCGCGCTGTTCCTTTGAGGCAAGTCCTCTCCCGTAACCGAACAGCGGCGAACACAGGATCACTGCAATAATGATGATAAGCCCCGTCGCCGTGCTGATCAGCTTCGACGCTTTGTTCTTTTTATTCATGGCTGTCTCCTGTCAGGTTCCGAAATAGGCGTCGGCGGCACGATTGTACAGATAGAGCGCTTTTCCGAGATCGGCAAGGGCTTCGGTCTTGCTTCCGGCCGCCATCTTCGCATAGGAAAGCACACTGCAGACAACAGTAAAGCTGTTTGTCCCGTCGCTGATCGTAAAGCGGTGCGGCGTATCCAGTTCGTTTGCCGCGATGCTTTTGACCTCAAGATAGCAACCCTTGTCCCGCGTCTGAAGCTCCGCCGGCTGATCGTCGATTTTATAGCTGAAGCGTTCGGGATCTCTCCCCACTTCGTAGGCAAAATAGACGCGCAGACTGTTGTCCGCTTCACACACAGCGGATATTTTTGTTTCTGTAAAGCCCTCTGGCTTTGTCCCTTCCGTGGTGACGCTCCACGGATCAAGATCTGCCGTCCTCACGGCTTTGACCTCGCTGCGGACAGGGTTGGAGGCATTATTGAAATAATTCAGCGCCGTCACGCCGTAGTCCTCCAGTGCCTGCGCAAGTGCGCACATCTTTGCGCTGGAGCCCGACGTCTTCATCTGCTTGGCATATTCCATCGGGGAGAAGAAGAATCCGTTGGGATAACTTGTTCCGGATCTGCTGCTGATCCCGACGTTGTTCCCTTCTCCGTCAAGGATGCGGAGCTGGATCTGATCGGCGATCTTTCTGACCTCCACATTACAATAGAAGCAGACTTTTCCGGCTTCGCGCTTCGCTTCGGAGAGAGGAATTCCGGCGAATACCTCGCTTCCCCTGCTGAGCTGCGCCTGGGCTCCGGGCTCACTCATCAGGGATTCCGGGATGATGAAATAATACTTGATCTGCAGCATTCCCTCAAAAAGCAGCGCAACGGAGTCTATGATCGCCTCGGAGCTTTCGCCGCCGTAGTCCGATGCCGGGAAGTCGTAATCGGCAAAGCTGCCGTTAATAAACTCGTCTCCGAGCATGTGCTTTTCAAGCCAGCTTGTGCGGCCCTTGAGATAGAATTTTCTCGTTTCCGGCGTACTGCCGACGTCCCAGGTCGCGTCCAGCGCGTAATAGTGCCTTCTGTCCGCGCGGGCAATATTCCATGCGTGACCCATTTCCGAGCTGGTCACAACACGCGCGTCCACGCCGAGCTCCAGACACATGCGGTAGAGGGCCACGGAAATTCCCTGGCAGGAGGCTTGCCCGTTGATCAGAGCGCCATAGGCGGTATAATTGATCGTATCTCCCCCCTCACGGTAGTTGACATGGTCGCAGAGATACTGATAAACCGCGCCGATTTTCTGCTCGTCGCTCATGCCGGCGGTACGCAGGCCGCTCAGGATACTGTCTATGCGCTCATTCAGCTCCATCTCCTGGGCATAGTTCGTAAAATAGAGCGGCGCGTAGTTGAATTCATAATAATACGGCCCCGATGTCCCCACGCCGACGGCGGAACCCGTACAATTGACGCCGCCGTACTCATAGCGCAGATAGTCGCCGTCGGTCGGCGCGCCGCTGTGACGGATCGCAACGGCGTAAATCATTTTGCTGGCACTTGTCCATGCCTCATCCGTCGGATAGATATCGCAGCGGATACGAATCGCGATGTCCTTCTGGCGGCGCAGCAGACCGCGCTTGACCGCCGCCCCGGCAGCCTCCAGCGTATCGTACACCACAGGGGAATAGCGGGGCTCTCGCGTCCCGTCAGGGCCGGCATCATACACAGCGTTCATTTCCTCATCCGCCGTGTACGGGAGCCCCTCAGCCTCGTGCAGGAGCAGGTTCAGACTCTCCTCAGGACTGACGGAGGGCATCGGGATGGAAGCGGCGTCAATTATGCCGGAATAGGAAGGATTGATGAAGGTTCCGGAGAAGCACATCCCCTCCACCGTGCCCGCCGCGTGAATGTCGACCGTCTGCATGCCGCTTTCGTCCACGACGAAGCTGCCTTCCGTGTCCTCGGCGCGGCCCTCGGGATCGTGAATCCGGTAGCTGTAAACGCCCGGACTGAGCAGATAATTTCCGTACTGCACCGCAGATGTATCCGGATCGACATAAGGCTGCATGACCGTACCGTCGTCCCGAAAGACCGTAAGGCCGCTGAGGTCTCTGATTCCGTCGCAGCGGAGCATCACCGGCATCACCGCACCGTCTTCACGGACCTCCTGCGCTTCCAGCTCCGATTCCGTTTCCTTCATCGGTGCCGTGTAGGACAGGGCGGTCTCAACCTCCGGCGCGCTCCCGTCCAGCGTTATGCCCGTCTCGGGCACATCGCCGTAATTGCCGTCGGGATCATGAAAGGCGTAGGAATATGTACCGGGACTGAGCCGATAACTGCCGTACACGGGCAGGCCGCTTTCGTCGATTACCGGCGTGAGCGGGATTCCCCCCGCCGAAAATACCGTGACATACTGCAGCACGGTCTCCGGTACGCCCGTAAAGCGCAGCAGTACAAGCTCGTTTCCTTCTGTATCCGCGCCAAAATGGAACACCGTCTCCTCCGCATACGCGGATACCGGCAGCAGCGCGGCCAGCATGAACAGCACAAGCAGCAGGGATATCAGCCTTTTCCTGTTCATGATGCAACATCACCCCATCGGAATATGTCTTCTACAAGATTAACATATCTTGATTAACATAATATCATTAACGCTATATTACCAGAATGTTCAAAAAAGTCAAGCTTTATCGTGAATCCAAAAGCCGCGGGGCTGTGAATTCCGAGCGTTTTCTCTCTTCCTTCACAGCCCCGCGGCTTTTCGTCATGTTGATTTTAGGACGCGCTGATTAAATCGGAGCGTGCGGATTGGCGAGCATATTTTTCGGTTGACAAAGCCTGAAAAGCGCAGGAATACTTTGTGTATTTCAAGTTTTTCAGGCAAAGTCAGGCAGAAAAGATGCTGTCAAGACGTGCGCGGCGATTTATTCAGCGTTTCCTTAATAAATATCGTTTATATCGCCGATGACGACCTCCACATCGGAGCTCTCGCCTTCACGCCAGATGGTAAAGGTGATGGTGTCGCCCACCTGAAGCGTGTCTCTGACGCTGAGAATGTCGTTGGTCGTACGGGCCGGCTTGCCGTTGACGTCGGTAATGATATCGCCTTCCCGGATTCCCTTTTCCCAGGCGTCCGTCCCTTCGGTAACGATAGATACGTAGAGGCCTTCGGGAAGCTCATAATGCTCCGCCGCCTCCTCCGGGATCGCGCCGACCGTGACCCCGATGGCGGGACGGCCACGCACCTCCCCCTCTTTGATCAGGGCGTTTACAACCACGCGCACCGTGCTGCTCGGGATGGCAAAGCCGATGCCTTCGATGCTCGAATAGCTGGACATCATCTTCATATTGGTCACGCCGATCACCTGACCGTACATATTGAGAAGGGCGCCGCCGGAATTGCCCTCATTGATGGCGGTATTGGTCTGAATGAGATTCATGCTGTGTCCGTCTACACTGACGCCTCTGTCAATGGCGGAGACAATACCGTCTGTAAGCGTGGCAAGGAACTCTTCCCCCAGCGGATTGCCGAGGGCGGCAACCTCATCGCCGACGCGGAGCTCATCGCTCTCGCCGAAGACGGCGGGAACAAGCCCCCTGGCGTCAATTTTCAATACGGCGATGTCGCTCGTATTATCCGCGCCGACAAGCTTTGCCTCATATTCCGTGCCGTCGTGAAGGGCGATCTTCGCGCTGTCACAGCCCTCTACAACATGGGCGTTGGTGAGGATCAGTCCATCCTCGCTCAGGATGATTCCGGTACCCCAGTAATAACCCGGCTCCCCTTCGACGAAGCTTTCAAGGCTTACAATCGACTCAACGCAGTTCCGGTAGATCTCCTGCAGGGTGAGCTGTTTCTCTCCGGCGGACTCCAGCTTCAGTTCCCAGGAGGGACGTTTCTCCACCGACGGGATTCTGGTTTCTTCCTTCTTGTTGTCATCCACCGTATAAAAACTACTGAAGAAATCCTTCCAGTTTTCAGGCATTTCTTCGTCCGGCTTGTCCGTATTCCCGTCCGAGAAACCGGGGATATCGTCAGGGAGTATAAAGCTGAAGCCGCTTCCTCCCGCAAAGCCTTCACGCTTGTCATCTGTTTTTTCTTCTGCGTCCCGGTTGGAAAACCACAGAGAAGTGACGATGATCAGTCCCAAAGCCAGAAGTGTACCCAGCGCAATGCGCCAGCCGACGGGCATTCCCTTCCTTTCCGCGGAAGGCGCTTGAACCACGGGAACCGCCTCTTCCCGCTTTAGCGGAGCATACCAATTCTCAACGCTGTTTTTATAATCGTTATTCATATTGCATCCCTCTTATTTTGCAAGCTTCAACGTAAAGACAAATTCTGTCACGCCGTCCTCGCTTTTGACGGCGATATCTTCGTCATGGCCGTTGATGATCGCCTTGACCAGATAGAGCCCGAGACCCATGCCCTCCTTGTCCAGGCTGCGGGAGCGGTCAGACTTGTGAAAGCGGTCGAAGATAAAGGGCAAATCATCCGGCGGGATCGTCTCGCCGACATCGCGGACCGCGACGTAGGCCTTCTCTTCGTCCTTATACAGGCGCAGAGTGAGGCAGCTGCCGGGGGCCGAGAACTTCACGGCGTTGTCGAGAAGATTGTAGATCACCCGCGTGATGGCGTCCTTGTCGGCAATGACCATGATATTGTCCTCCGGGAGCTGCGGATCCACGTCGAGATTTTTCTTCGTGGCCCTGTCCTCAAAGCTCAGAAGCGTCTGTAAAACCAGCTCGTTGAGGTCAAATACGGTGCGGCGGCTGGGATCGGACGCGATATTGCGGGCCGAGGATGCATCCAGCATGTCCCGCACAAGCCTTGACAGGCGGCGGGTCTCATCGCGGATGGAGACAAGGTACTTCTTTTCTTCCTCCGGCGGGATCGTGCCGTCCAGAATACCGTCTGCAAAGCCCGCGATGGTGGTCATGGGCGTGCGCAGCTCATGGGAGACGTTGGCAATAAACTCGCTGCGGCGTTTTTCCGCCGCCTGGAGAGAGTCCGCCATTTTGTTGAACGAGTCGATGAGCGCGCCCATCTCGTCGTCGGAACTGTATTCCTGCTTTACGCGCACGGAGAAATCGCCCCGGGCAAATTTCCGCGATGCCGCCGCTATCTCGTCCAGCGGCCGCGCCATGCGTTTGGAGTAAACCAGCGTCACCAGCAGGAAAACGAGCAGCACCGCCACCGTCACGCCGGAGGCCAGGATCAGGAATGCCGACCAGTCACCGAATATCTTGCCCGGACTGCTGATGACAAATACATAGCCCTGGCAGTTGCCGTCTGCCTCGGAAAAAATCCCGCGCGAGACGACGTAGCGGGGCTCCTGAAAAATCCCGCCGAGATCGGTCAGGCCGAATTCCGCGTCTTCGTTTGCCCGATCCAGCACGTTCTCCGAAAGCCGGAGGCCGATATGGCCGCAGCGGGTCGCGGAATCGGAGCAGCGAACGATACAGCCATTCTCATCGGCGACAAAGATCTGGTTTTCCGTAGAGTTTGCGATGGCGCTGATAATCATGCCGAGCAGCCAGCTGTCCAGCGTGTCGTTCTGTTCGATGGCCGAGGCAATGCGCGAGACCTCGCGGGCGCTTGCGATCATGTCGCCCCGCAGCACGCGAACCAGATGCATGCGGCCGATCCCGATAAAGGAGAGACAGATAAGCATCAGGCAGAAAAAGACCAGCACCGCCATCGCGGTAAAATTGCGAAGGTAAATGCTCTTCACGCCTGCCGTCCCCCTTTCCATCGCAAATCATATATTTTGACAAGTTGTTATTATAGCTTTTTCCCCGTTTTTTTCAATGGCATGTTTGTGAACAAATCCGGGACAGGATTGCGGCAGCGCCGCCTCCGTCCCGGATTTCTATTATATTCTGTCAGTAAAGAACACGAACGCGCAGCACGTCGCCCATGCTGCGGATGGCAGAGGCCGTCTCCTCACCGATCCTGTCGCCCAGGTCGACAATGGTGTAGGCGTACTCCCCGCGGGGCTTATTGATCATGTGCTCGACATTGATGTTGAGGTCGCTGATAAAGTCAAGGATGCGGGTGATCATACGCGGGACATTGCGGTGCAGAACACAGAGCCTGCACACGCCCATGCGAGAAAGCGTGGCGTCCGGAAGGTTGACGGAGTTCTTGATATTGCCGTTGACAAGGTAATCGTACAGCTCCATCGCGGCCATGGCGGCGCAGCGATCCTCGCTCTCGGGGGTGCAGGCGCCCAGATGCGGCATGGCGATCACGTTCGGCGCCTTCAGGATGACCTTGTTCGGGAAATCCGTCACATACTTGCCGACCCTGCCGCAGTCGAGGGCGCGGGTCATGGCCTCGTCGTCGACGACCTCGGCGCGGGACTCGTTGACGATGCGCACGCCCATTTTCATTTTGGCAAAGGCCTCGTCGTCGAACATGTGATGGGTCTGCTCGTTATACGGGACATTGACGCTGATATAGTCGGCCTTGGCATAGATGGTATCTACATCCTCGGCCTTGATGACGTCGCGGGAAAGGCGCCAGGCGGCGTCCACGGACATAAAGGGATCGTAGCCGTAAACCACCATGCCGAGATCCAGCGCGACGTTGGCGACCAGCGCGCCGATTGCGCCGAGACCGATGACGCCGAGGGTCTTACCCAGCAGTTCGGGCCCTGCGAAGGAGGACTTGCCCTTCTCCACCATATCGGGAATCTCATCCCCGCAGTCGGCAATGGAGCGCACCCAGTCAATCGCGCCGATCATATCGCGGGAGGCCATGACGAGGGAGGCGATCTCCTGCTCCTTGACGGCCTCGGCATTCGCGCCGGGACTGTTGAAGACGACGATGCCCTTTTTCGCGCATTCCTCAACGGGAATATTGTTGAAGCCAGCGCCCGCCCGCGCGATGGCGATCATGTTCTCGCCGAACTCCATGCCGTGAAGATTCGCGCTGCGGATGAGCATGCCGTCGGGATTCTCCACATCCGGCCCGACCTCGCAGCCGTGCTTGAGCAGCCAGCCGGTGCCGTGCTCGGAAATTGCGTTCATGGTCTTTATTTTAAGCATTTTTGATTTCAAACTCCTTCATATAATCGACCAGCGCCCTGACGCCTTCCACGGGCATGGCGTTGTAGATTGAGGCGCGCATGCCGCCGGCGATCTTGTGGCCCTTGAGATTGAGCAGTCCCCGCTCCGCCGCGCCCTTGACAAAGGCGGCGTCCAGCTCCTCGCTGCCGGTGCGGAAGGTGACGTTCATAAAGCTGCGTGATCCGGGCAGGGCATGGGCCTTGAACACCCTGCTCTCATCCAGGAAGCCGTAAAGCAATCCGGCGCGCTCCCGCTTTCTCTCGTCCATGGCCTTGACGCCGCCCTGGGCGATCACCCAGTCGAGCGTGAGGTCGAGCATATAGATACACCAGCAGGGCGGCGTGTTGAGCATGGAGCCGGTCTCGATCATGGTCCTGTAGCTGAGGATTTTCGGGGTAATGGGAAGCTCCCGCCCTGCGAGGGCTTTGTCCACGATGACCACCGTGAGACCCGCGGGGGCCATATTCTTCTGCGCGCCCGCGTAAATGAGGCCGAATTTCGACACGTCCACCGCGCGCGAGAGGATATCGGAGGACATGTCGCTGACCAGGGTCGAGGCGGTCTCAGGCACATACTGCCACTCGGTGCCGTAGATCGTATTGTTGGCGCAGTAGTAAAAGTATTTTGCGTCCGGGCTGAGGCTCAGCTCCTCCTGCGTCGGGATGCGGTCGTGGCCTGTCGGCTTCGTATCCGCCGCGATGTGAACCGTGCCGTATTTTTTTGCTTCCTCCGCCGCTTTGCCCGCGAAGTTGCCCGTCACGGCGTAGTCGGCTGTCCCGCCCTCAATAAGATTCATAGGGATGGCGGCAAACTGCGTGGTCGCGCCGCCCTGGAGAAGCAGGATCTCATGGGTTTCGGGCACGTTCATCAGCTTTCTGAGCTTGGAACACGCGCTGTCAAAAACCTCCTGAAACAGGGCGCTGCGGTGGCTGATCTCCATGACGGACATGCCGCTGCCCCGGAAATTCAGCATCTCCGCCGCCGCGGTTTTCAGCGCGCTCTCCGGCATGGTGGACGGCCCCGGCGCGAAATTATAGACCTGATCTCTCTGCATGATTTCCATCTCCTTTTTCCCGCACATTTTACAATGAGGAAGGAGTTTTCGTCAATTCGCCATTTATACGAAACTCCCCTGTTTTCAGGGGAGTTTTGTCCATGTTTTGGTCATTCCGCGACACAGCCGCACAGCATCTCGCCCTCGACGCGATCAACGAGTACGTCCCGGAGCTGTCCGCGAAGGGCGCTTCCCCTGACTTTCACCGGCATGTAGGTATCGCTGTGGCCGGTGCAGAAGCCGTCCTCTTCCGACTCGAACAGCACGGGCAGGGTCTGTCCCACGCAGGCGCGGAGATAGTCGCGGTGCATGGAGTCGCAAAGCCGCTGCGCTTCGTGGGCACGCTCCTCCTTCACCCGCTTCGGACACTGATCCGGCATGGCATCCGCCGGCGTCCCGGGACGTCGGGAATAAGGAAAGACATGCATCGCGGCAAAGCGGCACTTCCAGAGAAAGGCGCAGGTCGCGTTGAAATCCTCCTCCGTCTCGCCGGGGAAGCCCGCGATAAGGTCGCCGGTCAGCGCGCAGTCGGGGAAATAACGGCGCAGAAGCTCCGTCTTTTCAAAGAACGTCGCCGTGTCGTACTTGCGGTTCATGGCCCTGAGCGTCCTGTCGCAGCCGGACTGGAGCGAGAGATGAAAATGGCGGCAGAGCCTGCCCGTCGCGGCCAGACGGCGGCAGAAGTCCTCGGTGATGACCGTCGGCTCCAGCGAGCCGAGGCGGATGCGCATGTGCGGGCTTGCCATAGCTACAGCCTCGATCACATCGGCAAGGCCGGGCTTTCCGGGCAGATCGACGCCGTAGGAGGCAACCTCGATCCCGGTCAGGACGATTTCGCGGTAGCCCTCCGCGTCAAGCCTTGCCGCCTCCCGCGCGGCTTCCTCCGGCGGGAGACTGCGCAGTCTCCCGCGGGTGTAGGGGATGATGCAGTAGGAGCAGAAATTGACGCAGCCGTCCTGGATTTTCAGCATGGCGCGGGTACGGTGATCCACCGCCCCGGCGGGCAGACGTTCCAGCTCACGGCGCTTGAAGGGCTCGTCGATCTCGCGGTGCTTTTCTCCGTCTGTACAAGCCGCAGCCACGGCGTCCACCAGCTTTTTCCGATCCGCCGCGCCGAAGATCACGTCCGCGCCGATCTCCTGAACCGCGTCAGGCTCGATCTGGGAGTAGCAGCCGCAGACAGCCAGCACCGCGCCGGGGTTTTCGTCCCGCAGACGGCGGATAAGCTGGCGGGATTTGCGCCCGCTCTCGGCGGTGACGGCGCAGGTATTGACGATCACAGCGTCGGCGATCTCGCCGGGCGCGGCCCGCTCAAATCCTTTATCCGATAAAAAGCCCTCCATGGCCTGCGTCTCATACTGGTTGACCTTACAGCCGAGAGTGGATATAATATACTTCATGGTTCTCTCCATTTCTATGGTATGCGATGGTATGCCGATGTGATCGCCGAAACATCGTGAAAATGTGCGATCCCTGCTTTTGTGAATTGTATTTTTTGTTTACATAAAATTATTTACATAGTTTTATTTACAATAATTTAGTTTGCATATTTTATTCTACATAATGAGGTTTACATAAATGGAACACTATCTTGATAACTCCGCGACTACCCGCGTGTGCCCGGAGGCTGCGCAGGCGGCTCTGGACGCCATGCTGGAAAACTACGGCAACCCCAGCTCCACTTACACCAAAGGCCGGGAGGCGAAAAAGCTGCTCGATCGCTCGCGGAAGCTTGTCGCCGGGGCGCTGGGCTGCGACGCGTCGGAGCTGGCGTTTACCTCCTGCGGCTCGGAGAGCGACAACTGGGCCCTGCTATCCGGCGCGGAGGCCATGAGCCGCAAGGGAAAGCACGTCATCACTTCCCTGGTCGAGCATGACGCAGTGCGCAAATCCGCCGAGGAGCTTGAACGGCGCGGTTATGAGGTGACATACCTCAAGCCCGATCACACCGGCGCGATCCCTCCCGTGGACGTACGCGCGGCTCTTCGCCCTGATACTATACTCGTTTCTCTTATGCTGGTCAACAACGAAACCGGTGCTGTGACGGATATTTCCGCTGTTTCCCGTATTCTGAAAGAGGAAGGCTCCGCGGCGCTTCTGCATACGGACGCGGTGCAGGCCTTCATGAAGCTTGACTTCACGCCGAAAAGCCTCGGCGCCGATCTGGTAAGCATCAGCGGTCACAAGGTTCACGCACCCAAGGGGATCGGCGCGCTGTACATCCGGAAGGGTCTGCGCCTGCGCCCGTATATCATGGGCGGCGCGCAGGAGGACGGACGCCGCGCCGGAACCGAAGCCATGCCGCAGATCGCCGCCTTCGGGGAGGCCGCGCGTATCGCGAAGGCCGGGCTTCGGGAGAACATCGCGCACATGGCAGCGCTCAAGGCCGCAGCGGCAGACGGGCTTCGGGCCGCGATCCCGGAGCTGCGCATGATCGAGACCGCAGCGCCGCATATACTCTCCGTCTCCCTGCCGGGCTTTCGGAGCGAGGTGCTGATGAATTTTCTGGAGGCCCGGGAAATCTATGTCTCCCGCAGCTCCGCCTGCAAGAAGGGCGCGCGCAGCCATGTGCTTGAATCCATCGGCATGGAGCCGCGCCTCATCGACGGCGCCCTGCGCATCGGCTTCTGCCGTTATAATACCGCGGAAGACGTCATCGCGCTGGTCGACGGTCTCCGCGACGCGCACCGAACGCTCGCGCACAGGTAAGCCCCTGTACGACGACACCGCCGGAAATCTCCGGCGGTGTGTTTTTATTCTGTTTCTTCCGTCTGGTGGTGGACCGGTTTGAGCGTCACGGGATCGATGTAATCCAGATTGGTATAGGACGCCTCGTCGGTCGGGAGATCGTTGCGCAGGAGCTTTCTTCTCACGCTCTCCTTGATGATCGTATAGATCACCACAAAGACCGGCACACCCAGCACCATGCCCCAGAAGCCGAAGAAGCCCGCGCCGATGATGATGGAAAACATGACCCAGAAGCCGTTGATGCCCACGGAGTTTCCGAGAATCTTGGGGCCGATGATATTGCCGTCAAGCTGCTGAAGGAGGATCACGAAGATCACAAAGACCAGGCATTTGACGGGATCGACCATCAGGATGATCAGCGCGCTCGGCACCGCGCCGATCAGCGGGCCGAAGAAGGGAATGATATTGGTAATGCCGATCATCACGCTCACCAGCAGCGCATAGGGCATCTGGAGAATCGAACAGCCGATGTAGCAGATCAGGCCGATGATGGCGGAGTCGAGCAGTTTTCCGTTGATGAAGCCGATAAATGTTCTGTCGGCAAAACGCAGGACGTTCAGAAACCTTTTGGCGGTGTCCACGCTCAAAATGCTGTACAGGATGCGCTTGGCGCTTGCGATGAACGCTTCCCTGTTGCTGAGAAGATAGACCGAGACGATAATGCCGATGACCAGATTGTATACGCCGGTCACCACATAGCGCACGCCCGTGCCCACATTGGACAGGAGACTGCCGAGCCGCGGGAGGATCGTCGTCTGCAGCCAGGAGACCAGATCCGTGTTCACATCGCCCAGCATGTCGACCACATAGTCTCTGACCTCCGGAAAATCCGTAAGCATTTTATTGACCCAGTTGGTCAGGGATTCGATATAAGTCGGGGAATTGATGACAATGGTCTCAATGCTGCTGTACAATTGCGGAATGATGAGGAAAAACAGACCTGTGATCAGCGCCAGCATAATGATTTCCGCAAAGACGACAGCCAGAATCCGGGCAGCCTTTCTTCCTTTTTCCGGGCTCTTGGAAAAGGCTTTCTCAAGCAGCGGCCCAAAGGCCTTATTTTGCAAAAACCTGACCAGGGGACTGAGCAGATACGAGATCACCAAACCCCAGATAAAAGGACTGAGTACTCTGATCAGCGACGCAAGGCCTTGTTTAAGCAGATCAAGATAGTTCAGCGCCATATAGAATATCGTGGCGGCGGCAATCACGCAGAAAGCCGTGATGCCCCAGTACAGATATTTTTTATCCCAATGGAAATGACGTCTCATTCGCCCCTCCTTTCCGGGACTCTGTCCCGTCTAAGGCTGATCTATATTTTATACGCGGCATCCCGTGCCGTCAAGCGTCAGCGCATGTTTTTTCCGGTAAGTTTACAACTTGATATTCTTTTGTAATCGCGTTATGTAAACTATGTATTGTGTATTCGCTCGCCGTGCGTATTGTGCAAGCTGTTGAAAACCCTGTTGAAAGTGTTCAAAACTTTTCTGTTCTTCATGTTCTGTTCATTATTCCTTCACAAAGGCAGAAGCAAAAAATGTCGAATCATACATAATCCTGTAAACCATTGCATAAAACTGTTTTGTCATTCATAGGCTCCGGATGAACAAATCCTATTTTCCGGAGGGCGTCATGAAGCGTTTCGTCTGTCTTGCCTTAGCCCTGCTCCTGCTCCCCTTGCCTCTCGCGGCATTTGCCGAGACGCCGGCCGTCTCCATCGCGGCCCCCTCGGCGATTCTGATGGAAAAGGAGACGGGCACGGTACTCTACGAAAAGAATGCCGATGAACCGGGCTTTCCCGCCAGTGTTACCAAAATCATGACCATGCTGCTGATTATGGAGGCGATGGAAAGCGGTGCCTTCGGTCCGGACGATATCGTAACGGCCAGCGCCCGCGCCGCCTCCTTCGGCGGGAGCTGCGTCTACCTGGAGGCGGGTGAGAAAATGAGCGTGCGCGATATGCTCAAATGCATCGCGGTGGTCTCCGCCAACGACTGCGCGGTTGCGATGGCGGAATACTTATGCGGCAGCGAAGAGGTATTCGTCAAAAAGATGAATGACCGGGCAAAAGAGCTGGGTCTTGCGCATACGCATTTTTCAAGCTGCAGCGGGCTGTTTGACGACGGGCAGCACTATACCACCGCCCGGGACGTCGCCATCATGTCCCTGGAGCTTCTGCGCCATGAGGCCATCAAGGAGTATACCACCATCTGGATGGACAGCATCCGCGACGGCAGCTTTGAGCTTGCCAACACCAACAAGCTGGTCTACTGGTACCCCGGCTGTACGGGGCTCAAAACCGGCTATACCTCCACGGCACGCTACTGCCTTTCCGCTTCGGCGGAGAGAAACGGCGTGGAGTACATCGCGGTCGTCATGCACGGGGAGACGGCCGACTCCCGCAACCGCGACGCCGAGACCCTTCTCAGCTACGCCTTTGCCAATTACCGCCTGATCCCCCTGCACGACGGGAAAGAACTGCCCGCGCTGCCGGTAGAGCTGGGAAAGAAGAAGGTCGTCCCCCTGTGTTTTGACGGGGCGGCTTATCAGCTTGCGGTCAAAGGCGGTCAGCCGGAATACGCGCTCACGCTGCCCGCAAGACTCGCGGCGCCCATACAGGCCGGGCAGCAGATCGGAAATCTTCGTGTCAGCGTCGGCGGAGAGCAGATCGCCGAGGTGCCGGTATGTGCGGCGGAGGACATCCCCCGCATCGGCTTTGGCGGCATTCTCGCAAAGCTGGCGCTGAGTCTGGTGGGGATATGATGGCACATCCATGCAGGGAGAAACGCAATTATCCGTTGACCAAATCTTTGACCCACGTGCGTTTTTTGACAAGGTACCAGCCGAGGACGCACTTGATAAGCTCCATGCACTGGATGGCGACGGACATGGGCACGAGGGGCATATCCGTATAGCGCGAGAGCACAAAGGCCAGCGGCACCACCAGCGCCCACTGGTAGCAGCTGTCAAATAGGAAGGTGATGAATGACTTTCCTCCCGCGCGCAGGGTGAAATAGCAGGCATTTGTAAAGCCGTAGAGCGGCATGAAGACCGCCGTCACGACAATGAGCTGCGAGGCAAGGGTCCGCACGTTGTCGGAGGTGTTGTAGACGCGCGGCATAAGCGGTGCAAAGAGGCCCATCACGACGCCCACCGCAACGCACAGCGCCACCGAAAAGGCGATAAGCTTGCGATCCTCGTCCACGGCGCGCTCCAGTTCTCCCGCGCCGAGGATCTGCCCGACGATGATGGCGATGGCGTTGCCCATGGAGAGGAAGGCGCAGAAGAAGAGGTTTGAAATCGTGCGGCAGATATTGTCCGCCGAGACGGCCTCCAGCCCGCGCATGGAGTAGCACTGGCCCTGAAAGGTCATGCCGCTCGACCAGAGAAATTCGTTGATAAGCAGCGGCAGGCCGATGACGGCGATTTGCTTTACGAGCGTGCCGGGGATCCGCCAGGTGGTGTAGGCAGTCTCCAGGAAGGTGTTTTTCTCCCGGTGCCGGTGCGTCCAGATGACGATGATGGCGCACTCAACATAACGGGAGATGACCGTGGCGATGGCGGCGCCTTCCACGCCGAGCGCCGGCGCGCCCAGCTTGCCGAAAATCAGAATATAGTTCAGGATCAGATTCACCAGCACCGCCGTGATTCCGGCCTTCATGGGCAGAACGGTCTCCCCCGTCTCGCGCAGGGTACTGGAATAGGCCATCTGCAAGGCAAAGGGCGGGATCTGCAGCAGCATGATCTCCAGGTAGTCCTTTGCGTGCCTGAGCGTCGCCGCCATGTCGAGCTCTTCCCCGCCCTCATGGATGAACTGGCGGATCAGCGTCTCGCCGCCGAGAAGGAAAACCACGAAAAAGCCCGCCGCGGCACAGGCGGCGATGTAGAGCTTGGCGCGGAAGGTATCGGCTACGCCCCTGGAGTCGCCGCTGCCATAATACTGAGCAGTGAGAATGCCCGCTCCGGCGAGGCCGCCGAAAATGCAGAGATTGAAGACGAAGAGCAGCTGGTTGACAATGGCGACGCCGGACATGGGCTCCGTCCCCACCTGGCCCACCATGATATTGTCCAGGAGGTTTACGAAGTTGGTAATCACGTTCTGGATCAAAATGGGAATCAGGATCAGACAGAGCTTGCGGTAAAAGGCCCGGCTGCCGATATATTTTTCAAGGCGCAAGGAAGACACCCCCATAGACTGGTCTGCGACAGTATAGTCTATGCCTGTGAAAAAAGCAAGCCGCTTGACAAGCGCGGCGATCTATACTACATTTATATTAATTAAAATGGGTATCGGGTTTATTCAGCAAACAACCAACATGCACACCGTAGGGGCCGTTCACGAACGGCCCGGCAGTACACGATCGGTTTTTCGGATTCGCCTGG
>ONVI01000018.1 GCA_900321275.1 uncultured Eubacteriales bacterium
TGAAAACAATTTCCCTGCCGCGCGGATTTTAAAATTTTCTGTACAAAACGGGAAATATATATGTTATACTGTTGTTTACAGTGTTTTGTGCGCGAACAGCGCGCGGGGAGGGAATTCATCAGAATGAATCGAAACTGGGGACGCGTCTTCGCCTGGCTGCTCTGCCTGGCGCTCATGGTCGGACTTTCAGCGCCCGCTTTTGCGGCAGAGATGGCGGAAACGCCCGCCGCGGAAGCACCCGCCGCCGAGCTTCCGGCCGCGTCGGAGCCGCCGCAGCGTGAAAGTATTCTTGACGGCGCCGCCATTACCAAAATGGTGGAGGATTTTCTTGCCGAGAAAAATGTGCCGGCGGATCGTGTCGGCATCGGTTATTGCTACACCGCCACGGGGGACGAGTGGTACTTCAACCCCGACACCTGGTTCTATCCCGGCAGCATGTACAAGGTACCGCTGATGATGGATCTGTCCGAGCGCATAAGAAGCGGCGAGGTCGCTCCCGACACCCAGATCGGCGGGCTGCCCCTCGACACGGTGTACGAGTATATCCTCGTATACTCCAACAACGACTATGCGCACAAGGTGCGCACCTTCCTCGGCGGAGACGAGGTCTGGCGCGAGGAAGTCAAGCAGTACGCCGATCTCGCCGACTACGACGAGCGCTATATGCTCTACTGCTATTTCTCCCCCCGCTATATGACGGACGTGATGGAGACGCTGTACTACGAGCCGGAGCGCTTTCCCAATGTACTCGACAATCTTCTCAAGGCCGAGCAGGGGCATTACTTCCGTCAGCCGGATGAGATGCACCAGTATGACGTGGCGCAGAAATACGGCAGTTATCTGGACCAGGAAAACAGCAACTGGAACCACACATCGGGTATTGTCTATACGCCCAAGCCCTTCATCCTGACGATCATGACCAAGAATGTGGGCGGTCCCGAGCAGTTTATCGGGCAGCTTGCGGCGAAGTTCAAGGACTATACCCTGAGCGTTGACGCAAAGTACGACGCCTGGCAGCGGGAGCAGGAGGCGAAGGCGGCCGAGCGCCGCGCTGCCGAGGAAGCCGCGCGCCTGGCGGAAGCGCAGAGCGATGGCTCCCAGCCGACCGTGCCGCAGCAGTCCGCGCTGCAGCCCCAGTCCCAGCCCCAGCCGGCAGGGCCTCAGACCCAGATCCCGACGACCACCGCCGACCGCGTTCTGCGCGCGCACCGTGCGGGACTTATCGTGCTCGGTTTTCTCCTTGCGGCGGCGATCATCGGCGGCATTGCCGCAGTGATTATCGTCAAGGAGAAGGAGCGCAGGCGCTACGAGGCTTACCGCCGCCGCTTTGAGGCGGAGATGCGCCAGGAGGCGCTTGAGCGCGAACGCGCAAGGCAGACGCCTCCGCCGGAGCGCACAAGACGCCCGCAGCCGCAGCAGCAGGTCAGACGCCCTGCCCCGGAAGCGGCACAGCCGCAGCCCCGGACAAGACGGCCCGCAGCCCCGGAAGCGGCGCAGCCGCAGACGAGACGCCCCGCGGCACAGTCTCCGGAAAACGCCCGCCGTGCCGCCGAGCAGCACCGCGAGCAAATGCGCCGGCAGGAGGAAGAGCTTGCCGGACAAAATCCCTGGTTTGACGACGAGGACGACGAATGAAAAGATTTCTCTGCCTTCTGCTGGTGTTGTGCCTGCTTCTTCCGCTCTGCGGCTGCGGCCGCAGCCGGTTCCGTTACGGCATCAACATCGTGGAGGTGCTGATACAGCAGGATTATTCCCTTGCCTTTCGCAACAATGATCCCCTGTATTTCTATGTGACGGCCGCGCTGAGCGTCCTGGCCGCCGAGGGGCGGGTCGATCAGCTCTCCAGCAAGTGGCTGGGCAGCCCCGCGCTCAACTACGCGAAGGATGCACAGGCGCTGGAAAAGCTTGTCCCGCCGGAGCCGCAGGATCTGATCATCGGGCTGGACGTGAACTCCTTCCCCTTCTCTTATCTCTCCAACGGGGAATTCTGGGGTCTGGATGTCGAACTTGCGATGGCCGTGTGTGAGAAGCTGGGCTGGACACTGAAGATGCAGTCGATTGAGAAGGAAAACGTATATGTGGAGCTCTCGTCCGGCAACATCGACGTAGCCTGGGGCGGCATCGCCCTTGATCCCAAGGAGGCCGGCTCCGACCTGTATACCGTGTACGGGCCGTATATTCACAACGACATCGTGATCGCCACGCGCAACGGCTCATCGGTCTGGAACAAAATGCGCCTCGGCGGCCGCAAGATGTGCATGCCCTCCACGCCGGAGGCCCGCGCCGCGCTGGATACGGATCCGCGCCTGATCAAGCGCCTCGGTCAGATCACGCGTCTTGCGGGCGGCACGACCGAGTGCTTCGAATATCTCTACGCGGGCAAGTGCGACGTCGTGCTGACCGACAGCACCGCCGTGGATTACTTCAACTGCCATTGATAGATTTTTTAAATACCGCAGGGGCTGATCGTTTTGATCGGCCCCTGCGGTAGTTTTCTGTTATTCAAAATCGCGCACCGCTTCCACTCTCCGGCGGCGCATGATGAGCGCATACGCCACCTCGACGATGCAGCAGGAGATCCAGCCCACCGGGTAGCCAAGGCCTACAAGCAGCGGGGTATTGGCGACACAGCGGGTGACCCAGTACAGATAAATCTGCCGCAGCACCACGAAGGTGGAGAGCATGATAATCATGGGCCCGCGGGAATCGCCGCGCCCGCGCAGGGCGCCCGCCAGCACATGGTCCACACAGGCGAAGAGCAGGAAAAAGGTGTTTGCGCGGATGAAGAGCACGCCGTATTGGATCACGGCATGGTCGGGAGAGAAGAGACGAACAGCAGCCGGGGCGAAGGTCACCAGAAGCACGGCAATCGCGCCGGTGATGCCGAGACTCAGCCCGATCGCCGTGACGGCGCCGCGGTCGCTGCGGCGATCGTTGCCCGCGCCGCAGTTCTGGCTGACGAAGGTGGTGGCGGACATCGCCATACTCTGCATGGGCAGCATGATGAACTGATCCAGCTTGTTGTAGCTGCTCCAGCCCGCCATCACATCCGAGCCGAACACGTTGATATAGCCCTGCACGAAGATATTGGAGAAGGCGGTGATGACCGACTGGATCGCGGCGGGCATGCCCACAGCAAAGATCCTTCTCAGAATCGGGAAATTCAGATGCAGCTCCCGCCAGTCCAGACGGTAGATATCACGGGTGCGGGTCAGAAGCACGAGGATCATCGCCGCCGAGACAAACTGGGACAGAATGGTGGCGATGGCCGCGCCCGCAATTCCGGTCTTCAGCACCAGCACGAAGAACAGGTCGAGCACGATGTTCAGCACGCTCGTGAACACCAGAAAGCAGAGAGGGCGCGTCGAGTCCCCCACAGCGCGGAGGATGCCGCTGCCCATGTTGTAAATGAGCAGCCCCGAGATCCCGCCGATATAGATGCGCAGGTACAGCGTCGCCTCACGAAAGACGTCCTCCGGCGTATGCATGAGATGCAGCATCGGCTTCACCATCAGGACGCCGACCACGGTGAATACCGCGCTCAGAACAAAGGTGGCGGCCATGGTGGTCTCCACGGCGTCGTGCAGCTTTTCCATATTCCGCGCGCCGAAATACTGGCCGATGACCACCGCCGCGCCGATGGAGAACCCGTTGAAGAAGAACACCAGCATGTTCACGATCACAGTGGTGGAGCCGATGGCGGCGAGCGCC
This sequence comes from uncultured Eubacteriales bacterium, assembly GCA_900321275.1. Taxonomy (GTDB): domain Bacteria; phylum Bacillota; class Clostridia; order Oscillospirales; family Oscillospiraceae; genus Limivicinus. The sequence goes on from ONVI01000018.1 coordinate 3,712, forward strand.
TGCTTGCTGACGAAGTTGCCCACGATGACGGAGTCCACCGTGTTGTAGAGCATCTGGAAGACATTGCCCAGCATCAGCGGCAGCGCAAAGGCGATCAAAAGCTGCAGGATCGGCCCCCGGGTCATATCCCGCGCGGTGGTTTTTGTTTTTGTCGAATTCATGAAATTTGCCTTCCTCTTACAGCGTGGGAAGTTCTGTTGAATCTGTCACCGCCGCCCAGTCGTGATCCCGTATTGTCTCCGGGGTGAAGCGCATGAGGGCGCCGGGCTCGTCGTACTGTGCGCCGACGGAAAGAAACTCGTCCTTCAAAACGTGGTTGCGTTCGGAGGGCTTGTAGACGATCTCCATCGGCAGGCCGTAATGCCGCATCAGGTGCATGATGAGCGCGCTCTCGACCTTCTTCCTCGCCGCGCGGCAGGAGATCACAAAGTCCGTGCAGACAAGCGCATCCGCCTTCTTCTCCAGGATCAGGCAGCCCACCGTGCCGTATTCGCCGTATTTGTCGTCGCATTTTATCCGCAGGACAAGCTTGCCGGGATCTGAAACGATGGCCCGGAATTCGTCGCGGGGAATGCGGTTTGTGGAGGCGTTGAGCTGATTGGTGCGCATGAGCAGCTCGTGGCAGCGGTCGACGTCCTCGTCCGTTTTGCATGGCGCGACGTCGATCCGGAAATCACAGGAGCGGATAAAGGCCTCGTAATCGCCGCTCTCCGATTCGGAAAGCGCCTCCTGCCGCTGCGCCTCGGACATGTAGAACGCGCGGCGCTTCACCGAGTCTGCCGTGACCGGAACCTGAAATTCCTCCCGCTCCGGCAGGCTGTCAACCTCCGTGTCAGCGAACACCCGGACGCAGCCCAGGGTGTTTTGCACCTCGGCGCGCTCAAAGGCGGAGTCGTCCACAAAGGCAAAGGTGTCAATGTTGATGTTCAGAAGCCTGCTGATTTCCAGCAGATTCCCGCTCTTGGGCTTCCAGTTGATCTTGGGATAGAGAAAATACTCCCGGAGGCCGAACCTGTCCAGTCCGGCGAGGGCAAGCGCCTCATCGTTCTTGCTGCAGATCGTGTTCAGGATGCCGCGCCGGTCGAGGGCTTTGATCGTTTCCGCGACATTGGGTCTGACCGTAACGCCGTCCAGCCCGTCCTCGCCGATGATCCCGTCCCAGAGGGTATTGTCGAGATCCCAGGCCACGCACTTGACCTTCTTCGCGGGCTTCTTCTCAGACGACGCAGCGCCTGCGAACAAAGGCTTCGGGCGGAAGGTCACGAGATCCGAGAAGAGGATATACAGCTCAAGCGGCTCGTTGTTCACCGGGAAGATTTCCAGCGCGTAGACGGGGGCTCCCCCGCGGCTCAGCTTATCTGTCGGGACGCGCCAGACATTCAGGCCCTCGGAAATCTCCAGAACATTTCGGGTCAGGAGCATTTCATCGAAGCCGTAGGAATCCAGGAGCAGTTTGCAGCCCTTTCCGTTGGGGGAATAAAACGCAAAGCACAGCTCCCGCGCGGGTTCTCCGCTTTTTTCGTCGGAACGGTATTCCTTGATATACCGGTGATGGATCAGGCGGGAGAGCGGGAAACGCACTTTCCCCGGCAGAAGCCGGGAGGGCGCGTCTATTTTTTTTGCCAGGGCCACGCCGGCTTCATGGCGGCGGTAGTCCTTCAGGAATCGCCACGCGGGAAAGGCGAGGCGGTTGTTGTACGCGCAACGCAGCTTTGACCACTTCCGAAAGCGCAGGTGCGTAACCGGGAAGTCAAAGCCGTTTACAGTCCCCGTCTCGATAAAATCCACCCGTTTGCAGCGGCCGATCTCATTGGCCTCGAACAGCTCACACGAGGCATAGCAGGCGGGCGGGCTGCACTCCAGGCAGTGATCCGCCCAGAACAGGGGCGCGATCTCCGCGATATCTCCCATGCCCGGGACCGCACCGGCGTATACGTTCAAAGCGTCCGCGCCCTTGAGCGTTTCGCGGCAGACATAATCAAACATGTTATTATCCTCTCTTAACGGCCGATTCTTCTGAGGAAGTAAATTCTGCGCAGGATCCGATCATAGAGACTGCGCTTTCGATGCGTGGGTTTCGCCTCAAAGTTCTGAAACAGCCCTCTGTTTTCGCCGAGGAATGCGTCGAGCTTTTCAAAGTCGGCATCCTGCATCAGGTTGGGATGATAACAGAAGGTCACCGTGTCAAAGGGCAGCTTCCGCACGACGCCTGACTGCTGCGGGATGAAGGTGAAGCCGTACTTGGTATAGGGCTTGTCGGCAATCGTGTCGGAAATGATGCGGATCTTGCTGCACTCCTGAAGCGCCGTGAGCGTATTCCGGTCAAAGGTGTGCGAGGGCGCGAAGAATATTTCGGGTTCATAACCGTTTTTCCGAAATACCGCAACGCCGCCGGCGATTTTCCGCTTCTGCTCTTCCAACGGAAGTCCCGCGAATTCCGAGCGCTTCTGCACGGGGTTCAGTCCGCCCTCTTCGGTGATGTAGACATGGTTATAACCATGAAGTCCCGGAACCCAGCCCTTCTGTACCCATTCTGAGACGGTTTCCCAAAACGCGGGATCGGCGGGATACTGTTCCATCTTGGGATCCTCGCAGTGGGGGATGATCCCGACCAGCGGCGCGATGCGGTGTCTGTCCAGGATTTCCTCCATGCGCGCCCAGTTTTTGACGTCCATCTTCTCGCAGGCGTCGTCCAGGCGGATATAGTACGGCATGCTGCTTTCCCTCCCTCTTTGTGTCACTTTTCCTGTCATTATACAACAGAGCGGTCAGGCTTTTCAAGACGCGGCTTTCCTCAAAATATTTGTTGCAAACAGGCGGCTGTCGTTTTATACTGAGATGATTTAAAAAACGATTGATAAGAGGAGCATACAATGGAACAGAGAACAAAGAAACGGGGCGACCGCTTTGACGGCTACTGGCTGCGGGACGAGGCCCCGGCGCTCGGCCAGTTCATGGCCTACCTGATGCCGAACCGCGCCGACAACGAGGCGCACATCAATGTCGATATCGACTGCCGCCCGCTCGACGCCTTCCTCGCCCGGAAGAACGAGGGACGCACCGAGGATAAATATACTTACTTCCACCTCTTCCTGGCTGCAACGGTCAAGTGCTTTGTGCTGCGCCCGCGGATGAACCGCTTCATCTCCGGCAACCGCCTTTACATGCGCGACCATATCTCCGTCTCTTTTGTGGTCAAGAAGCGCTTTGAGGACAAGGCTGAGGAGGGGCTTGCCTACAAGCGCTACGGTGAGAACGACACCATCGACACCCTGCACGAATCCATCATGGAGGAGATTCACCAGTGCCGCCGGGAGGATGTCCTGGACAACTCCACCGACATGATGACGAAGCTCTTGAAGCTGCCGCGCTGGATGCTGCGCATCCTTGTGAACATTCTCTTCACCCTCGACCGCAACGGCAAGGTGCCCTATGATCTCATCAAAGCCGACCCGAACTATTCCTCGATCTTTATGACGAATCTCGGCTCCATCGGCATGGACAGCGGTTATCACCATCTCAACAACTGGGGCACCAATTCTTTCTTCGTCATGATCGGCAAGAAGCACCTGGCCCCCGAGTGGCACGAGGACGGAAGCTGCACCGTGCGCCCGGTCATCTCCCTCGGCTTCACGCTGGATGAGCGCATCGGCGACGGCTACTACTACGCCGGCACTGTGCGTCTGCTGCACAAGCTGCTGGAGAATCCGGAGCTTTTGGAACTTCCGTTTTCCACGCCGGTGGAGTATTGAGCTGCAGGCGGTTGCCTGATCGATATTTGAAAGGACAATACAGAAATATGGAAATCACCGCAAAGCGCCCGTGGCTCGGAAGCCTCGGCGAGGTACCCGCAACGCTGGATTACTTTCAGGGTTCCATGGTGGAGACTCTGGAAAACGTTGCCAAAGAGCATCCCAATTATTTTGCCTTCGACTTCATGGGCAAGTCCACCACCTATAAGGACATGGTGGCGAACATCGAAAAATGCGCCCGCAGCCTGCGCACCATCGGTGTGCGGGAAAATGACCGCGTCACCATCGCCATGCCGAACTGCCCCCAGGCGATCTATGTGTTCTACGCCGTGAACATGATCGGGGCCGTGGCCAACATGGTGCACCCCCTGTCCAGCGAAAAGGAGCTGGAGTTTTACATCAACGAATCCGAGAGCGTCACCGTCGTGACCCTCGATCAGTTCTATCACAAGTTTGAGGCCATCCGCGAAAACACCTGCGTGGTCAACATCGTCATCGCCCGTATCCGCGACGCGCTCTCCCGCCCGCTGCGAGTCGGCTATATGCTGACCGAAGGGCGCAAGATCAAAAAGATCCCCGCCGACGCGCCCGTCATCATGTGGGATGAGTTCATGCGCCTCGGCAAGGCCTGCTTCTGGAAGTACAAGGTCAAGCGCGGGGCGGACGATCCCGCCGCCATCCTCTATTCCGGCGGCACCACCGGCACCACCAAGGGCATCCTGCTGACAAATCTGAACTTCAACGCCCTGGGTCAGCAGGTGATCGCCACCAACCCCATGTTCCGCCCGGGGGACAAGATGCTCGCCGCGATGCCGCTCTTCCACGGCTTCGGTCTGGGCGTATGCATCCACACCATGCTCTCGCACGGCGGGCGCTGCGTGCTGGTGCCGCGCTTCACGGCGGAGAGCTATTCCAGGCTTATCACCAAGTACCGCTGCAATTTCATTGCGGGCGTGCCCACGCTGTATGAGGCGCTGCTGCGGCTGCCGAATATGGACAACGCCGATCTGAGCAGTCTCAAGGGCGTGTTCTCCGGCGGCGATTCCCTGTCTGTAGAGCTCAAGAAGAAGTTCGACAGGTTTCTCTATGATCACAAGGCCGTCATTCAGGTGCGTGAGGGCTACGGTACCACCGAGACCGTCACTGCCTGCTGCCTCACACCGGTAAACAAGTCCAAGGAGGGCAGCATCGGCATTCCCTTCCCGGATACTTATATCAAGATCGTCAAGCCCGGCACGGACGAGGAACTGCCCTGCGGTGAGGAGGGCGAGATCCTGCTCGCCGGTCCCACCGTCATGAAGGAGTATATCAAGCACCCCGAGGAGACGGCCCAGACCCTGCGCAGACATGCCGACGGGCTGACCTGGGTCTACACCGGCGATCTCGGCGTCATGGACAACGAGGGCTTTATTTACTTCCGCGGCCGCTCCAAGCGCATGATTATCTCCTCTGGCTACAACATCTATCCCGCCCAGCTTGAAAACATCTTCGACGCAAACGAGCTTGTGCAGATGAGCTGTGTCATCGGCGTGCCCGATGCCTACCGCATGCACCGGCCCAAGGTTTTCGTGACGCTCAAGCCCGGAGTGCCCGCAACAGAGGAAACCCGCAAGGCCATCATGGACTACGCCGCCAGGCACATTGCAAAGTATGCCATGCCCAAGGAGCTGGAGTTTCGCGACAGTCTTCCCAAGACTCTCGTCGGCAAGGTGGCCTACCGCCAGCTTGAGGAGGAAGAGGAGGCCAAGCGCAAGGCCGCGGGGGAATCTTAATAATTCCTAAAACATTGCGCTCTCACTTGTAAAAAGTGAGGGCGCAGATTATAATTTCCTTACATATAGGCAAAAGCTTATCGTGTTCATAGTTTTCAACAGAGGAGGGACTTACTTGAGTGACTACAAGATGAAAAAGCTTGATGAATCCGGGCTTGACAAGGTGAGCGGCGGCGCCGCAGACCATCCCGGTCAGCAGAAGATCGGCTATACCGTAAAGAGGGGCGACACCCTGATTAAAATTGCGAACCAGTTCGGCGTCTCCGTGCTGGATCTGGTAACCTGGAACGACATCCGCAACCCCGACCTGATCTATCCGGGTCAGCTTCTGGTCATTTACAAATCAGCCTGACTGCTGAAAAAATCGCGGACCGCACGATGCGGCCCGCGATTCTTATTCTCTATAACGCGATCAGAAGAGCTTGTAGGTCCAGCCCATGTCGTCCTTGACCTTGCCGGTCTGGATGCCGTAGAGGGTGTCGTACAGTTTCTGGGCCAGGGGGCCGACCTGCTCGTCCGCGACCACGTAGTCGGTGCCCTTGTAGTTCAGGCAGCCGATGGGGGAAATGACGGCGGCGGTACCGCTGGCAAAGATCTCCTGGAGACTGCCGTCCTTGGAGGCGGCGAGGATCTCGTCGATGGCGAGCTTGCGCTCGGAAACCTTGACGCCCCACTTCTTCAGGAGCTGAATGACAGAGTTGCGGGTGATGCCGGGGAGGATCGTGCCAGAATCCAGGGGCGCGGTGATGACCTCGTCATTGATGCGGAAGAAGGCGTTGGAGGTGCCGATCTCTTCGACATACTTGTTCTCCGCCGCGTCGAGCCACAGCACGTCCTTGCAGTTGTACTTCATGGCGTCGAGGGAGGCGCGCATGCCGCCGCCGTAGTTGCCGCCGACCTTGGCATAGCCCGTGCCGCCGCGAGCCGCGCGGATATAGTTATCCTGCACGTAGATGCGGGTGGTGGCGAGGCCGCCGTCGTTGGCCGCATAGTAGGAGCCGGTCGGGGTCAGGATAATCATGAAGCGGTAGTGCTTGGCGGGCAGAACAGAGAAGGAGACCTCATCGCCGAAGATGAAGGGGCGGATATACAGCGCCGTGCCGGGGGAGCTGGGGATCCAGTCGCGGTCTTCCCAGATGACGGCCTTGACCGCCGCGAGGAAGAGGTCGCCGGGCAGATCGGGGATGCACATGCGCTCGTTGGTACGGGCGATGCGGGCGATGTTCATGTCGGGGCGGAAGAGCTGAATGGAGCCGTCGGGCGTCCGGTAGGCCTTCATGCCCTCAAACATCATCTGCGCGTAGTGCAGGACACAGGAGGCGGGCTCGATCTCGATGGGGGCGTGGGGAACGACGCGGCCGTCATGCCAGCCCTGACCCTCGTCCCAGTCCATGACAAACATGTGGTCGGTGAAGTACTTGGCAAAGCCCAGCTTGCTCTCATCGGCGGGCCGGGGCTTGGGGTGTGTGGTACGGGTTACGGGAAAATTGTAGTCCATGGTGGTGGCTCTCCTTTTTCCTATTTCAAAATAGAGATGTACGTGGGGATTTATTCAGCATTTCCCAAATCAAAGCTCGTACAGTTCCGGTCTTCTGTCCCGGAAAACGTTGATGCTCTCGCGGATTTTCTCCTTGACCGAGAAATCGCAGTCGGCGAAGATGATCTCTCCCTTCGCGCCGGCCTGGGCCAGAATCTCGCCCCAGGGGTCGTAGATGGCGGAGTGACCGCCGTAGACCGTCTCCCCCGCTGTGCCGCAGCCGTTGCAGCAGGCCAGGAAAATCTGGTTCTCGATGGCGCGGGCGCGGTTGAGGGTCTGCCAGTGCGCAACGCGTACCGCGGGCCACTCGGCCGGGACGAAGAGCAGATCGGCGCCCTGTAAGACCAGGGAACGCGTCAGCTCGGGAAAACGCAGGTCGTAGCAGATGATGAGGCCGCATTTGACCCCGTCCAGTGTGAAGGTGCACAGATGATCGCCGGGGGTGAAATACTCATGCTCGCCCATCGGGGTGAAGAGATGCGTCTTGTTGTAGGACGCCACGCATTCACCCTCGCGGTTGAAGACGTAAGCGGTGTTGTAAACCTTCCCGTCCCGGTTCGCCGCAATGCTGCCCGCTGCGATGTTGACATGCAGCTCCGCGGCCAGCGGGCCGAAGGTCATTTTTACAAGCTCGCCGTCGGGATCGGTCAGCTCCGCAAGATTTTCCCTTGGGAAGAAGCCGATGTTCCACGTCTCGGGCAGCATCACGACGTCAGCGCCCTGTTCCGCCGCGCTCCTGACAAGGGCGACGGCGCGGGTGAAGTTGTACGCAGGGTCACCCAGGCGCACATCCATCTGACAGCAGGCGATCCTCACGGCCGGTAATCCTTTCCGGCCTGGATGGCCTTGAGGTTGACGTCCATGAGATTCATCTTGCGGGCGGGGATAACATGCTTGAGGGCTTCCTCAACAGTCTCGTCCTTGATGCAGCCGGTCTCGCGGATGACGGTACCGAGCAGGATCATATTGGCGAGATTGCCGAGCTCCATCTCCTTGGCCATCTGGGTGGCGGGGACATAGTACACGTCCACGTCGTCGCGGTTGACCTTGCGGGAGATGAGGGTGGAATCGACAAAGATCTTGCCGCCGGGGACGACGGCGCTCTCGTACTTGTCGAGAGAGGGGGTATTCATGACGATCAGCACGTTCGGGTGCTGCACGATGGGAGAACCCACGGGATCGTCGGAGAGGATGACGTTGCAGTTGGCGGTGCCGCCGCGCATCTCGGGGCCGTAGGAGGGCAGCCAGGAGAGCTGGCGCTTCTCCACGAGGCCCGCATAGGCCAGCACCTTGCCGATGAACAGGAGGCCCTGTCCGCCGAAGCCGGCGATTACGATTTCATGATGTGCCATCTTTACGCCTCCTTATCCCGGAACACGCCCAGCGGGTACTGGGGGATCATGGCCTCGTCGATCCACTGGAGGGCCTTCTGCGGCGTCATGCCCCAGTTGGTCGGGCAGGCGGAGAGGACTTCGACGAAGGAGAAGCCCTTGCCGTCGACCTGGTTCTGGAAAGCCTTCTTGATGGCGCGCTTGGCGTTTCTGACGTTCTTGACGTTGTTGACGGTGACGCGCTCCAGATAGGCGGGGGCGTCGAGTGTGGCCAGCAGCTCGCAGACGCGGATGGGGTAGCCCTGGGTCTTGGGGTCGCGGCCGTAGGGAGAGGTCTGCGTGACCTGACCGATCAGGCTGGTCGGGGCCATCTGGCCGCCGGTCATGCCGTAAATCGCGTTGTTGATGAAGATAATGGTGATGTTCTCACCGCGGGCCGCGGTGGAGACCGTCTCGCACATGCCGATGGAGGCAAGGTCGCCGTCGCCCTGGTAGGCGAAGACGATGTTGTCGGGCATGGCGCGCTTGACGCCGGTGGCGACAGCGGGGGCGCGGCCGTGGGCGGCCTCGATCATATCGCAGTTAAAGTAGTTGTAGGCGAGCACGGAGCAGCCGACCGGCGCGACGCCGATGGTCTTGCCCTCAATGCCGAGCTCGTCGATGGCCTCGGCGACAAGGCGGTGCACAATGCCGTGGGTGCAGCCCGGGCAGTAGTGCAGAACGGTGTCGGTCAAGGCATGGGGCTTTTCAAACACGATCATGCTTCAATTCCTCCTTCTGCGATCTTTTTGATGGACGCGAGCACCTCGTCCGGGGTGGGGATCATGCCGCCGACGCGGTTGCAGAGGGCGACAGGCTTCCTGCAGCGGATCGCAAGCTCCACATCCTCTTTCATCTGGCCCATGTTCATCTCCACGCAAAGGAAGGCGCTGACCTTCTCGGCAGCCGCCGCGAGGGCTTTCTTCGGGAAGGGCCAGAGGGTGATGGGGCGGAGCATGCCGACCTTGATGCCCTGTTTTCTGGCTTCCACGATGGCGTTGCGGGAGACGCGGGCGGTGATGCCGCAGGCGACGATGCAGATATCCGCATCGTCCAACAGGTACTCCTCCCACAGGGGCTCGTCCTCTTCGATCTTCGCGTAGCGCTCGAAACGCTCAAAGTTGAACTTTTCCAGCTCATCCGGGGAGAGATACAGGGAGTTGACCACGTTGTGGGGGCGCTTCATCTCGGTGCCGGTGGCGGCCCAGGGGTTATCGTCGCCGAAGGCGTTGCAGGGCTCGGGCAGGGTAACGGGCTCCATCATCTGGCCCATGGTGCCGTCTGCCAGCACCATGGCGGGCATGCGGTACTTCCACGCCAGATGCAGGGCGCGGCCGGTGAGGTCGGCCATCTCCTGGACAGAGGACGGCGCGAAGACCAGCACATGGAAGTCGCCGTGGCCGGGGCCGCGGGTGACAAAGAAGTAGTCGGACTGGGAGGGCTGGATGCCGCCGAGACCGGGGCCGCCGCGCTGGACGTTGATGATCAGGGCGGGCAGGTCTGCGCCGGCGAGGTAGGAGATACCCTCAGCCTTCAGGGAGATGCCGGGGCTGGAGGAGGAGGTCATGGCCGGGTGGCCGGTGGCGGCGACGCCGTAAACCATGTTGATGGCCGCGATCTCGCTCTCGGCCTGGAGGAAGGTGCCGCCGATCTTGGGCATCTTCTTGGCCATGTACGCGGCGACCTCGGTCTGCGGGGTGATGGGATAGCCGAAGTAGTGGCGGCAGCCGGCAAGAATGGCGGCCTCCGCGAGGGCTTCGTTCCCCTTCATCAGAACGGTTTCACTCATAAGCCTGCTCCTTTCTTATCGCTCCACGGTGATGACGCAGTCGGGGCACATCATGGCGCAGCTTGCGCAGCCGATGCACTCCTCGGGCTTTGTCAGCTCCACGGGGGAATATCCTTTTTGATTGAGTCTGGTTTTAGAAAGGGCAAGAATCTGCTTGGGACATGCCGCGACACAGAGGCCGCAGCCCTTGCAGATTTCCTCTCTAAAGGTTAATTTTGCCAAGGCTGGTCCCTTCTTTCTCCATGTAATATAGTTGCATGATCTGTATAGGAAAGAAATTGCTCACTTTGTTTTGAAGCTCATCGCTGAGCTTTTCGGACGCACAGCTCATCTTGACCGGCAGTCCCACGCGCTTTGCCACTTCCTCTGCAAAGCGCTCCCCCGCGATCACGTCTTCGGCCTTTGTAAGCGGGCCGAGGTTCGTGTTGTTCACGACCGCGGTAAAGGGCAGATTGCACGCGGCCTCGATCTCATAGAAGACCTCCAGCGCGTCGTCCACGGTTCTGGTCAGGGGGCGTGCTTTGTTGAGGACAAAGAGCATCTCATACTCCCCTTCCTCCCTGATGGCGGGCACATAGCGGCCCAGCGCCAGCGCGCCCCGGTCGTCGCCGCCGACGTCGATGACGCCGCAGACGCTCCTGTCGTCCACCAGGGAATAAGCCTCCCCCGGCAGGGCCGGCAGGTCGACGTTGGAGTTTGCGTAGTCCGAGGAGATCAGGCGCACGCCCGCCTGCTTCAATTGCTGCTCCCCGTCCTTGGTGCGGAAGTAGGGGTTTACAATGTCAAGGTCGGCAACCGTGACCGGAAGCCCCTGCTTTTTGAGCCAGAGCGCGTAATTGAGGGCGATATTGGTTTTTCCGCTGCCGTAATGTCCGGCAAACAGGGTTAGGCGTTTATGGTTCATAAGATCATCCTTCCTCTTTGGCTCCCTCTCTGAGGGAGCTGTCACGGCGTGTCTCACACAAGCGCCGTGACTGAGGGAGTCATACGACCCCTTCCACCGCTGAAGCGGTCAGCAGAGCCTGGAATGTCGCACGCTTCCCGCGCGTCAGAATCCTCCCCCTGACGCCGCAAGCGGCTGAGGGAGGCAAGCGGGATCACAGCTTGTTTCTCATGATCTTGCCGCTGATCGTCTTGGGCAGCTCATCCTTGAACTCGACGATACGTGGGTACTTGTAAGGCGCGGTGTGCTGTTTGACGTAGTTCTGGATCTCCTTCTTGAGCTCGTCCGTGCCCTCCTTGCCCTTGACGAGAACGATGCTGGCCTTGACGACCTGACCGCGGATCTCATCCGGGGCGGCAGAGACGCCGCACTCGAGGACGTAGGGCAGCTCCATGATGACGTTTTCGATCTCGAAGGGCCCGATGCGGTAGCCGGAGGACTTGATAACGTCGTCCACGCGCCCGACATACCAGTAGAAGCCGTCCTCATCGCGCCAGGCCTCGTCGCCGGTGTGGTAGTAGCCGTCGTGCCAGACCTCGCGGGTTTTTTCCTCGTCCTTGTAGTAGCCGAGGAAGAGGCCGCACTTTCTGGGGCCGTTTTCGTCGGCCTTGATGACGATCTCGCCGCTGATGCCGTCGTCCACGGGGTTGCCGTCGTGGTCGAGGATATCCACGCCGTAGGCCGGGACGGGCTTGCCCATGGAGCCGGGCTTGATGTTCTCGCCCACCAGATTGGCAATGCCGAGGGTCATTTCGGTCTGGCCGAAGCCCTCCGCCACTTTGAGACCCGTGAGCTTCTCAAACTGATAAAAGACCTCGGGGTTGAGCGCCTCGCCGGCGGTGGTGGCGTGCTTGATGGAGGAGAGATCGTACTTGGAGATGTCACTCTTGATGAGCATACGGTACATGGTGGGCGGCGCGCAGAAGGTGGTGATGTTGTACTTTGCGAACATGGGGAGGATCTTGTCGGCGTCGAAGCGGTCGAAGTCGTATACAAAGACCGCGCCCTCGCACAGCCACTGGCCGTAGAGCTTGCCCCACAGGGCCTTGCCCCAGCCGGTTTCGGAGATGGTGAAGTGCAGGCCGTCGCGCTCGACCAGGTGCCAGTAGCGCGCGGTGACGTAGTGGCCGAGGGCGTACTTGTAGCTGTGCAGCGCCATCTTCGGGTAGCCCGTGGTGCCGGAGGTGAAGAACATGAGCATGGGATCGTCCCCGCAGGGGGAATCCTCGCTCCGTCTGTAGCGGCGGGAGAAGAGTCCGTACTCGGCATTAAAGTCGTGCCAGCCCTCGCGCTTGCCGCCGACCAGGATCTTGGTCAGGCTCACGCCCGCCGCCTGCTCGCCCAGCTCGACCTGGCGGGCGACGTCGCCGTCCGCGGTGCAGACGATGGCGGTGGCGCCGGAGGCCTTGAAGCGGTACTCGAAATCGTGGGAGAGAAGCTGGTTCGTCGCGGGGATCGCGATGGCGCCCAGCTTGTGCAGGCCCAGGATAGCGAACCAGAACTGATAGTGCCGCTTGAGCACCAGCATGACCCGGTCGCCCTTCCTGATACCGAGGGAGGTGAAGTAGTTTGCCGCCTGGGACGAGGCGTCCTTGATGTCCTTGAAGGTGAAGCGCCGCTCCGTAAAGTCATTGGCGATATGGAGCATGGCGAGCTTCTCGGGCGTCTTGCGGGCGATCTCGTCGACGATATCGAAGGCGAAGTTGAAGCTGTCCTGATTCTTGAAATGCAGGTCTCTGAGACGGCCTTCGGCGTCCTCGGTCGCCTCGATGAACTTCTCGCACAGCAGCGGCTCGTGCTCGGGCTTAAGGGCGGGCTTGGCTTTCGGCTCCTCGCCCGCCTGCATGAGGCCGGGCTTCTGAACGTCTTCATCCACCGCCATAATCATGGCGAGGAAGGTGCAGTCCTGCCCGTCGACGGCGATCATGCCGTGGGGGGTGGAGCTGTCATAGTAGATGCTGTCGCCCTCGTGCAGGATCTCCTCGTGGTCACCCACGCGCACGCGGAGGGTGCCCTTGACAACAAGGTCGAACTCCTGACCGGCGTGGGTCGTGGTATGGATCGGTTCGCTCTGCAGCTCGGGAGAATACGTATAGGTGACCCAATACGGCGTGGCCATCTTTTTGCGGAAGAGCGCCGCCATGTTCTGAATGACGATACCGTCCTCCACGGCGGTGACAAGGCCCTGATCCCGCCGGTTCACGGCGTAAGAGGTCAGGCGCGCGCTGCGGCCCTCCAGGAGCTGGATCGGCTCGACGCCCATGGCCATGGCGGCCTTGTGCAGAAAGGTGAAGGGCAGGTCGACCTGGCCGGATTCGTAGGCGATGTACTGTTCCTCGGTAATGCCCGTGCGGGCAGCCATCTCCGCAGTGGAAAAACCCACGATGTCGCGCAGCTCCCGGATACGGAGCGCGATCTGTAAAAGCTGATTGTCGGCGGTTTGTACGTTCATTGTGATTCTCCCCTCATAGTTGACAAAAAAGCCCGCCCCAAGATTTCTTGAGGCGAGCCGTAAAACCCGCGGTACCACTCAAATTGCAGCCTGCGCTGCCGCTTCAGGCCCCAACAGGCCCTATCCCTTAACGCGGGCGAACGTGAGACGCCTACTTGCCGACGGCTTTCGGATCTCCGGCTCGGAAGTGATAGGCCCTTGAAGCTGGCGTTTCCGACTCGCACCGTCCGTCGGCTCTCTGATAACGCTTCCCTTCGGCCGTCTTCGTCACAGCCTTTGTGAATGTTGCCTCAATTATTACCGCAGTTTTGTGCATTTGTCAAGGAGAATCTTTTGCCAATGAAAGAGAATCGGCTAATTGACGAAAAAACCCCGTCGACTCATACCAGATTCAGTCTTTTTGCCGCCTCTTCTCGCATTTTGTATTTCAGAATCTTGCCGGCGGCGTTCATGGGGAAGCTGTCGGTGAAGGTGATGTAGCGCGGCACCTTATGACGGGCCATGTGGTCGGTGATGTACTGCCGCATCTCCTCTTCGGTCATGCTCTCCCCTTCCTTCAGGATGATGCAGGCATAGGCCTCCTCGCCGTACTTCTTGTCCGGCACGCCGATGACCTGCACGTCCTGCACCTTCGGGTGGGTGTAGATAAACTCCTCGATCTCCTTGGGGTAAATGTTCTCACCGCCGCGGATAATCATGTCTTTGAGCCTGCCGGTGATGCGGTAGCAGCCGTTGTCGTCCCGCTCGGCCAGATCGCCGGAGTGGAGCCAGCCTTCCGCGTCCACGGTCTCGGCGGTGGCACGGGGCATTTTATAATATCCCTTCATGGTATTATACCCGCGGGAGCAGAATTCACCCGTCCGGTTCGGCCCCAGCTCAAGCCCGGTCTCGGGGTCGATGATTTTGCACTCGACATGCGGGAAGGCGTAGCCCACGGTGTTGGTGCGCACATCGAGGGAATCCGTCCAGGCGCTCATCGTGCTGCCGGGGGCGGACTCGGTCTGGCCGTAAACGGAGACGATGCCCTGCATGTTCATCTCGTCCGGCTGGGCGGCGCGGCGCATCAGCTCCGGCGGGCAGCCCGCCCCGGCCATGATGCCGGTGCGCATGTGGGAGAAGTCCGTTTTACGATAGTCGGGGTGGTTGAACATGGCGATAAACATGGTCGGCACGCCGTTGAAGCAGGTGATCTTCTCCTGACGGATGCAGGCCAGGGAGCTCTTTGCCGAGAAGTACGGCATCGGGCAGAGCGTCGCCCCGTGAGTCATGGAGGAGGTCATGGACAGCACCATGCCGAAGCAGTGGAACATCGGCACCTGGATCATCATGCGGTCTGCGGTGGACAGGCCCATGCGGTCGCCGATGCACTTGCCGTTGTTGATGACGTTGTAGTGCGTGAGCATGACGCCCTTGGGAAAACCCGTCGTGCCGGAGGTGTACTGCATGTTGCACACGTCGTCCGGCTTGACCTGCGCGGCCATGGCGTTGACGGTCTCCTGCGGCACCATCTCGGAGCGGGACATGGCCTCTTCAAAGGTGAGGCTGCCGGGCTGGGTAAAGTCCACGGTGATGACGTTGCGCAGGAAGGGCAGCTTGCGGCAGTGCAGGGGCTTGTCCTTGTCGTGGTTTTTGAGCTCGGGGCAGAGCTCGTTGATGATGGCGCGGTAGTCGGAGTCCAGGCACGACTCAATCATCACCAGGGTGTGGGTATCGGACTGGCGCAGGAGGTATTCGGCCTCGTGGCTCTTGTAGGCGGTGTTGACCGTGACCAGCACCGCGCCGAGCTTGACGGTGGCCCAGAAGGTGATATACCAGGCCGGGATATTCGTCGCCCAGACGGCGACCTTGCTGCCGGGCCTGACGCCGAGATAGACCAGGGCGCGGGCGAAGCGGTCCACGTCCTCGCGGAATTCCTCATAGGTGCGGGTGTAGTCCAGCGTCGTATACTTGAAGGCGTACTGATCGGGGAACTCCTCCACCATGCGGTCGAGCACCTGGGAGAAGTTGAGATCCAGCAGCTCATCCTTTTTCCAGACGTATTCACCGGTGCCGTCATGGTTGGGATAGAGGCGCTTTTTCTTGCCGCGGGTATTCTCAAAGCGGCTCATGTAGTTGACAAAGTGCGGGAAGATGATATCGGGGTCGTCCATGTCCTCGATCCACTCCGGCTTCCAGACGAGGGAGATATACCCGTCGTAGTCGATGGAGCCGAGGGCACGGATCATCTCGTCGACTGGGAGATTGCCCTCGCCGATGATGTTGTAGCCGCCGTTCTCGTCCGAGTCGCGGATATGCACGTGGCGCACATAGGCGCCGAGGTTTTTGATGGTGGTGTCCGCATCCTCACCGCAGTCGTGGCAGGGGTGGTGAATGTCCCACAGCGCCGCCAGGCTGTCGCTGGCAAAGCTGTCCATCAGGGCGCGGAGTCTGCCGGTATCGGAATAGATGCCGGTGGTCTTGACAAGCAGTGTGACCTCCGCCTTTTCGGCCATCGGGAGAAGCTGCGCGATTCTCTCCCGTGCCAGATCCTCGCGATCCTCGAGAACCACGACGGAGACGTAGGGCGTGCGGATGTTGGAGGCGATCTCAAACAGGCGCTGCACCGGGTCCAGCGTCGTCTCGGGCAGGCTCAGGTCGACGGAGCTGTCGAGACAGGGGACGCACATATTCTTTTCGCGCAGCTGCCGGGCGGTGCCGGCGGCGCGGTAACGGTCAAAGGGGCAGCCGCGGTCGATGAGGTCGCCGCGTTTGAAGAGATCGTAGAGCTCAATGCCGTTCATGCCGCTCTCTTCGGCGGCCGTAATCAGCTCTTCCCAGCTTAAATGCTGCCAGCCGCGGGTGGAAAAGGAAAGCTTCATGCCTCACCCTCCTCATACGCGATCTTGTTGAGCGCGTTCACATACGCCTGAATGCTGGAGAACACAATATCGGTGGAGATGCCGCGCCCGGAGTAGAGGCGGCCGTTGGAGACAAGGCGGACTACCGTCTCGCCCATAGCTTCGCGGCCCTCGGTGACGGCGCGGATCTGGAAATCGTCCAGCTCATAGTGGCGGTTGATCACTTTTTCGAGCGCGAGGAAGGCGGCGTCGATGGGCCCGTCGCCGAGGGCGACGCCCTCCATCATCTCGCCCTCATGGTTGAGCTTGATGTGCGCCATGGCGGAGATGTTGCTGCCGCTGTTGATGACATAGCTCTCCACGGTGTAGCTCTGCGGCACCTGCAGGGCGACGGAGGCGATGATCGCGTCCAGCTCGCGCGCGCCGACCTGCTCCTTGTGGCGCAGCAGCTCCTGCACGGCCTCCCACACGGCCTGGGTATCCTCGCTGTTGAGGTCGTAGCCCATATCCCGCGCGGCTTTCGCAACGCTCTGCGCGTCGTCGCCGAGGGAGAGGGCCAGTGCCGATTCGATATCCTGCACTCCGTCGTCAAAGGGCGAGGTCTTGTTGCGCTTGGTCTCGCACATCCAGACGATCTGGCGCACGATGCGCTTGAGCTCAACCGTGTGCAGGGGGCAGGAGACGCCGAAAAGCTCTTCCCTTGCGGCGAGGATGCCCGCCACGTTCTGGAGCGATGCGGTATCCCCCACGGCAGCGGTCTTTACCTCACCGGCCCCGGCGCGCACGGCGGCGACGATGCAGGCGTCCGCCATCGCCATGGTGTTGGCGCAGGCAACGCCGAGGGTTACGTCCGAAAGCGCCGGGATCGTGTCTGCCAGTTCCTTCAGGAAAGCCGCAAACTCCTCGGGCAAAAGCGCGCCGGTGGCGTCGCAGACCGTGACGGTCTTTGCGCCGGCGGCGATCGCCGTCTCAATGGCCTTTTTCAAAAAGGCGCTGTCGCTGCGGGTGGCGTCCTCGGCGATGAACTCCACGTCCTCGGTTCTCTCTGCGCAGGCGCGAAGCGTGCTTTCAATACTCGCGAGCATGGCGTCCGGCTTTTTGCGGGACAGGTACTCCATCTGAACCGTGCTCACCGGGGCCGCAACCTGCAGCCGCGGATGCTTTGCACCCTTGAGGGCTTCCCAGGTCTGGCTGACGCTCTCTTCATTGAGCTCCACCGGGACGGCGACGACGCTGTCCTTTACCGCCGAGGCGACAGACTTGACCCGCAGCGCGTCGGCGCGGGCGGAACGGATGCCCTCGATCTCGATGACCGAGACGGCCAGCTTGTCCAGGAGCTTGGAAATTTCCAGCTTGCCCTTGAAGCTCAGGCTGTGATCGCCCTGTTTGGCAAGCTGTTTCATGGTAATGTCGCTGACGCGGATTTTCTCCATTTCGCGCACTTCCTTCGGAAAGAATTAAAACCCCTGAGATCCTGTGGGATCTCAGGGGCGAATGTTTATTCGCGGTACCACCCTGGTTCTCCGCCGATAACGGCGGACTCTCTCGGATTCAAAATCGTAAATCCATGGCCTGTAACGGGGCCTCCCGTGATCCACTCAGGCAGACGCTTCGCAGATCCCGCTCAGGAATGAGACGCCTTCCGATCTCCGCTTCGGCTCGCACCGACCGCCGAATCTCTGTGCCGGTCTCCCGGAGGCGATTTTCCCTCATTGCATTTGACGGGCTGATTTTATCACAGCCCGGGGCGCAGCGTCAACTGTGTAAGTTACCATTTTTCATGGGTAATTATGAGAAAATTCTTGACATTTTGACGCTGTGTGGCTAAACTCTTCGCGTATCCCATGAAATCAGGTGAGTCCCCATGCGCATTATTGACGCCCATGTACACATTTTCGAGCCGCGTGTCGCCCTCTCCGCCGTGATGGCGACGAACGCCTTTTACGAAGGCTGCACCAACGCGGAAATCCCCGTGGCGGCCACACTCGGCCATCTGCCGGGGACGGCGGAGGATCTGCTGCCCCGCATGAAAAGGGACGGGGTCGACCGCTCCGTTGTCTTTTCCACGGCGACGGCGCCCCATCAGGTGGAAGTCGTCAATAACTTCATCCGCGACGTCTGCCGGGAAAACCCGGAGCTCATCGGCGTTGGCACCATGCACCCGGACTACCCCGACTTTGAAGGGGAGCTCAGGCGCATGAAGGCAAACGGCCTTGTCGGCGTCAAGCTGCATCCGGATATTCAGCGCTTCGAGCTCGACGATGAGCGGCTCATGCCCCTGTTTGAACTCATGAGCGCCGAGGGGCTTTTCCTCATCGCGCATACGGGGGATTACCGCTACGACTATTCCACGCCGCGCCGTATGGCAAATGTGGCAAAGCGCTTTCCGAAGCTGAGATGTATTGCGCCCCACTGCGGTGGATGGAGCGAGTGGGCGGATGCGCGGGAGTGTCTGAATCTGCCGAACGTCTATATCGACACCAGCAGTACCCTCCCCTTCGGCGCATACCAAGCCGCGCACCTGGCGTTCTCCGCCTTCGATCCCACCCACATCTTCTTCGGCACGGACTACCCCATGTGGGAGCCGGGCGAGGAGCTGGAGCGCTTCTTCTCCCTCAAGCTCAGCGACCGGATGAACGAGATGATCCTGGGCGAGAACTTTGAGAATTTCCTGAAAGAAAGCTAATACTGTTATCCTTAAAAAAGTGCCATCCTTCGCTCAGGATGGCACCTTTTTACGTTTTTCAGCTCTTTGGCCAGGCGGCGACGAAGGGCTGCTCATAGGGGACGTCCTTCTGCGCGCAGACGCCCTCGCGCCACATGTTGAAGAAGCGCCCGAAGGGGAAGACATAATAGCCGTCCTGACAGTGGTCGGTGATGTCGTAAGGATCGGCCAGAATCAGCACATCGTCGTAGGGGTCGTCCGTGCCGACACTGTCCAGACCGATCACGATCTGCCAGTGTCCGGCCCAGTCCACCCAGTCCACCATGACCGGTATGCCCGCGTCGAGCTTCTCGATCAGATAGCGCTCGGCCTCATCAATGTCGGCAAAGCGCGGTTCCGTATCCGCATGGGCGTCCACGTTCCAGCCGAGTCCTTCAAAGAATTTCGCAAGGCCTTCCACGCTGGTGCCCTTGGAGGTGTCGGTTTCGGCGATCTCCGCGATCTCCATTTCATCGTAGCCTTCCTCGCCGAAGCGGTGAAGCACCATCACGGCACTGGCCGTACCGCAGGTGTACTCGGTCGTCTGCTGATAGGTATCGAATCCGCTGAGAATATGGAGGGTATCCCCGCTCTTCATATTGTAGAAATCATTGATGACAAAGTAGCGGGATTCCGGATGATCGAGCGAACTCCCATAAGCGTCGGCGCCGTCTTCATCCGCCGTCGTGGGATAATTCTCCGGATAAGGGATGGTGTGAATCTCGGGCGCGGCATACGCGGACGCGGCAAACAGGCAGAAGCTGAGCGCAAGCATCAATACCAGAAGCAGTAGCGCGGACTTTTTACTCATAAGAATCCCTCCGTTATTCTGAAAGCTTTTCAATAGAACGTGGCAACGGCCTGCTCGGGCGGCTCGCAGTCCTCATGGCTGATGTAGGTCAGCACGGGGCCCTTGCGTCCGTAGGCCATGGAGAACTTGAAGTTGATCTTCGCGGTGAGGATCACCCAGCCCTCGTCCTTCATGGTGTCGGCCTTGTCCCAGCTGCAGACCAGCGCCGCAAACTGGATATCCTCCACGCAGCAGGTCATGACATGGCGGCCGATGACAAAGGTCTTGGGCGGCAGACGCTTGCGCAGCAGGGTCTTGGCCTTGAAGCGCACGGTCTTGCCCTCGTACTTTTTGGGTTCCTCGCTCATATCGCGGTACCAGAGGGCGTAATCGTCGTCGCCGATCTCGATGATCGGGGCATCCACGTCGAAAGGCAGCGGGTCCTCGATGTCATCGTAGACCACGTTGCCGTCCGGGGCCTCGTAGGCGATATCCGCCCTTCTGGAAGCTCCGCGGACGATCTTGTGAAACTCCATCTTGTCCATGTCCGGCTGGAAGCGGTTGAAGACCACCAGCTCGCAGCTCTTGAGCTTGTCATAGACGAGATTGCGCATATTGGCGTTGTAGCTGAGGAAGGTGGTGGCGTCGGCAAACATGAACTCCTGATACACCATCCAGTTTTCCGGCATGGCGGAGTAGAGCGCATCCAAAAGCCACATGCCGTTATACTCGATCAGCACGCGCTCGGCCTTCGTCTCCTTCACGTAACGCAGGAGATTTTCGGCCGTCAGCTCGCTCTGATCCCGGATCGTGCGGATCTGAACGGTCCTGGAGGCGAACTGATCGGGCTCGTATTCCTCGATGCCCTCCTCGCACAGCAGGAGCAGGGTGCGTTCCCCATTGCAGAAGCGCTTGTCCTCCAGGGTCTCCTGGATGAACTTCGTCTTGCCGGCCTCCAAAAAGCCGGTGAACAGATAGACAGGCATGTCCCGTCCGGTGTTATTAGCCAAGGTTGAACAGCTCCTTCAGGGCAGTTTCGTTGAGATTCGAGCCGATCACGCAGAAGCGGCCGGTCACAGCGGCCTGACCGCGGCGCAGGTCGACCTCGCCGGGGACATAGTCGAAATACAGCCACTGACCGTCGGCGGAATCGACAATGCCCTTTGCGCGCAGGACAGCGCCGAAACGGGCCTCGTCCTCGAGCTTTTCGAGAATGCCGCGCAGCTCGTCCTCCGTGAACTTCTTGGGCGTTTCCATGCCCCAGCTCTGGAAGATCTCGTCGGCGTGGTGATGATGGTGATGGTGTTCATGCTCGTCGTCATCGTCATCGTCATGGTGATGGTGGCACTCGCACTCCGGATCGTCGCATTCCTCACCGTCGTGGTGATGATGGTGGTGATGCTCATGCTCGTCGTCATCGTCGTGGTCATGGTGATGGTGGCACTCGCACTCCGGATCGTCGCACTCCTCGCCGTCATGGTGATGATGGTGGTGATGCTCATGCTCATCGTCATCGTCGTGGTCGTGGTGATGGTGGCACTCGCACTCCGGATCGTCGCACTCGTCCTCGTCATGGTGATGGTGATGGTGGTGCTCATGCTCCATCTTTTCCAGCTCATGCCTGAGGCCGTTTTTATCCATGGCCTCAAGGATCTGCGCGCCGGTGAGCTGATCCCAGGGGGTGGTGATGAGACCGGCCTCCGGGTTCAGGGCCTTGAGGATTTCGGTGGCCTCAAGGATCTTTTCGGGTTTGACGGAGCCGGTGCGGCTCATGACGATGAGGTCGGCGTTGGCAACCTGATCGTTGAAGAATTCGCCGAAATTGCGGGCGTACATTTTGGCCTTGCCCGCGTCCACGACGGTGACCTTCGCGCCGATGTGCGCGCCCTCCACGCGCTCCACCGCGGCGGCGACGTCGGACAGCTTGCCGACGCCCGACGGCTCGATGAGGATACGGTCGGGGGCGAACTCGTCCATGACCTTTTTGAGGGCCTTGGTGAAGTCGCCCACCAGGGTGCAGCAGATGCAGCCGGAATTCATCTCCGTGATCTGGACGCCCGCATCCTGCAGGAAGCCGCCGTCAATGGCGATCTCGCCGAACTCGTTCTCGATGAGGACGAGCTTTTCGTTCTTGTAGCCCTCCGCGATCAGCTTGCGGATGAGCGTGGTTTTCCCCGCGCCGAGAAAGCCGGAGAAAATGTCTATTCTTGTCATGGTTTCTTGCTTCCTTCCATGTTTTATTTACCGTTATTGCATTATATCACCCTTGTCAATGCCCCATCCGTACAAAAACCGGGGCATTTCGCCCCGGTTGAAAAGTTTTACCGATTATTCATAATCCCCTTATTGGCTGATCGTGTAGCCGGAGATATCGAACAGCGTCTCGTCCACCTTGTCGTCAATGCCGTGGACGGTGTAGACCGTCTCCCCCATCTGCGGCGCCACGACCGGGGCGCCCACGACAATGCGGATCAGGTTTCCGGCGTCGTCAAAGCAGCAGACGGCTTCGGCGGTATAGTCCTGGGCGGGGTAGACCTCCGCAGTATAGGAAACACCCTCAAGCTCCCGCGTCTCTGTCTGATAGTCCGTGCGCATGGCGCGCTCATAGAGCGTCTTGTAGAGCTCGTCGGTCAGGAGGATATTCTCCTTCAGCAGGCTCAAAGAGGTCGACAGCGCGATATTTCCCCGCTTCTCATTCGGATACAGTACATAGCTCGTCCCGTCCAGGAAGGCGGTCGCCGTGAGTTGCTCATAACCGCCCGCTTTTGTGGTGCGCAGGGAGAAGAGCTTTCCGTCCTTTTCGTGGACGTCAAAGATCGACGTGGAATCCATGAAGTCGGAGTGATACTCGTAATCCAGATGCGCGCCCTTTTTGGCGTCGATGCCGTGGAATACTGCGTACAGCTTTGAATCAGGCGCGTGATTCTCCGGGGTGAAGCCTGTTGTATCCACGCCCGCGGCGGCGTAGTAAAGATATAGTCCCTGGCCCATCTCCATCTCGATGATCCCGTCCCGGAGTCTGACGTCCTGCGGGATGCCTTCATCGCTGTACAGGGTGACGATTCCGTCCTTCGCTTCCCATTTGGAGATTTTCTCCTCCATCCCCGCCATGGACAGAAGCCCCGTTCCGTCCTTCGCCAGGGTGAGCACAGAGCTGAGGCCCATGCTCTCGGGCGTCTTCTGCTCGCCCGCCATTTCGATGGCAAACAGCGTGTATTCGCCGTCGACCGCCGTGTCCGCCCATGCGCCCAGGCAAAAGGCAGACAGCATAACGGCCGCTGTCAGAATTGCGATTATGCGTTTCATGGCTGCTCCTTTCCGCCGCAATTTGCGGCCGGTTCTTTCCCAGTCGGATTACATACTTTTGATGTTGTTATTTTACCATGCGGCAGCTTGCTTTGTAAAGGGAAACAAAGAAACGGATTGCCACGCCAGTGACATCGGTCACTGGCGTGGCAATCCGTTTTCTTCCCGTTTATCTCAAAAATCCGTTGATGATCTGTTCCTCGGCTTCGGCTTCGGTCAGGCCGAGGGTCATGAGCTTGATGATCTGGTCGCCGGCGATTTTGCCGATGGCGGCCTCGTGGACGAGGGCGGAGTCAATGCAGTTGGCTTCCAGCTCCGGAATAGCCAAAACCTTCGCGTCGTCCATAATGATGGCGTCGCACTCGGTATGGCCGCTGGAGAGGGCGTTGCCCACAATGCGGGAGCGGTAGATCTGATAGCTCTTCTCCTTGGCGACGGAACGGGAGACCACATCGGCGCTGGAATCCTCACCGTTGAGTTCGACGGTATAGTCGCTCTCGGCCCGCTGCTCGCCATGGGTCAAAAGACGCTCATGCACCACGAGGCGCGCACCCTTTTCAAGCTTTGCGACCGTGGAGCGCTTCGTGTCGTCCACGCCCTTGATCTGTACCATCTCCATCTCGACGCTGCTGCCCTCGCCGATGGTGACCTCGGTGCGGGGGTTCATGATGCGCTTGCCCGCGCCCTCGCCCGCGCCGTAGTGCTTCTCGACGTATTTGAGCCTGCAGTTTTTCCCGATGAAGAAGCGGTGGACGCCGTCGTGGGCGGAGTCCTGATCGCCGCAGTTGTGGATGCCGCAGCCCGCGATGATGACCACGTCGCAATCGTCGCCGACGAAGAAGTCGTTGTACACGACCTCCTTCAGCCCGCTCTGAGACAGGACGACGGGGATGTGGACGCTCTCGTTCTTCGTGCCTTCTTTGATGCGGATGTCGATGCCGGGCTTGTCGGTCTTGGAGCTGATTTCGATATTGGCGGTGGAGTTGCGCCCTGCCGCCTCGCCGTTTGCGCGGATATTGTACGCGCCCTCCGGTACCTTGTGCAGGTCGGCGATCTCTTTAAGGAGCTGCTTTTGGATCTCACTCAGCATGGTTCACGCCTCCCTCCAGAATGCGGTTGCAGGTGACGGGGATGGTGCTCTTCATGAGCTCGGGCAGCATCTCCTCCTTGCTGCCCCGGCCGCGCACCTGTCCGTCCGCGATGAGGATGATGGAATCGGCGATTTCAAGGATGCGCTCCTGATGGGAGATGATGAGGATGGAGGCGTGGGTGCGCTTCTGCATATCCTCAAAGACCTTGATGAGGCTCTGGAAGCTCCAGAGGTCGATGCCCGCCTCCGGCTCGTCAAAGACGGAGAGGGTGGTGCCGCGGGCGAGGACGGTGGCGATCTCGATGCGCTTCATCTCGCCGCCGGAGAGGCTGGCGTTGACCTCGCGGTCGATATAGTCGCGCGCGCAGAGGCCCACCGCGGAGAGGTATTCGCAGGCGTCTCCCACAGAGAGATCCTTGCCGGAGGCCAGACGCAGCAGGTCGACGACATGGATGCCCTTGAAGCGTACGGGCTGCTGGAGGGCAAAGCTGATGCCAAGGCGGGCACGTTCCGTGATGCCCATGTCGGTGATGTCCTGCCCATTGAGCAGGATGCGGCCGGATTTCGGCTTCTCGATGCCCATGATGAGGCGGGCGAGCGTCGACTTGCCGCCGCCGTTCGGGCCGGTGATGACGACGAACTTTTCGTCCGGGACGACAAAGCTCACGTCCTTGATGATCTCTTTTTTGCTGTCCTCGTTTTCGACGCCGAAACAGAGGTTTTTCAGTTCGAGCATATAGATAAAACCCTTTCTGGTGATTTCTGTCGTAACGCGAAAGTATTATAGCATAATTTACGGAAAGCACAAGAACAAAGTGGAGCTGCGCACGGCTCTCCTTTTTCAAAGGGATGCAGCCAATATCACCCTTTCGCGGTGGTGAGCCACAGCGTATAGTCCAAGCCGTCGCCGGGGTAGGAATAGGGCTGGGTATAGTCCTCGTTCATGTAGATGGTATAGTCACCCCAGCGGGCCTCCCAGGGGAGGTATTCCCAATCCGCCGGAACCTCTATCGTCTCTCTCCGGATATGCGGGCCGCCGTTGTACCAGTCCTCCCAGATCAGATTCACATGGCGCAGCGGTTTCTCCCAGCTGTCAAGGTATTCGGCGGCGGGCGGCGTCTCGTCATAATGAAAGCCGAGTACGACGGGAGAGGCTTCTTCATCGGTCTGACTGCGCATCTCCCGCAGCAGCAGCACGCCCCGGTCTATGGCCACATCCTCATTCCAGTCGCCCGTATAGGTGATGTGCGTGCGGATGAGATCACCGTCGACGCGGTCAAGATCCACGATCGCCGCGCCGTAGAGATAGTTGGAGATATAGTCGTCCCGGGATTTCTCATCGCCGCAGGCCGGGTCAAAGCCGGAGATGCGGGGGCGCAGCTTTCCGTCCTCGCCGGGCTCATAGCGGAACCAGCAGCCGCGGTACTCGCCCTCCACATAGTCCCCTTCCCCGCGCAGGATGCAGAGCTTGCCGTCATGCCGGAAAATCCGGATCGGCAGGCTGCCCTCGACATTGTTCTGAATCCTGACGCAGTCATAGAGGGAGAGGACGTTTTCCAGGGAATTGGCCGCGAGCAGCCCGTCCCAGTCAAAGTCCAGCGCCGGGTCCAGGACAGGCCGCAGCTCCTCCGTTTTGACATTTTGCAGGCTGTAGGGGAAGGCGCTGCCCGCGTCGCGGTTGCGGGTAAAGCGAAGGAGATAGCGCCGGTCGGAGACGGCGTTGAGGGCGTAGTGCTGGCGCACGGTCGCCGTCGCCTCATAGGGCGCGGGCGCATCCAGAAGGAATTCCACAGTCTGGCCCAGCAGCTCGTCCGCACGGGTCTTCTGCTTCCGGAAATCATAGCTGTGTCCGCCGTCCGACCTTCTCAGGAAGCGGGCGCCGTAGATGCTCTCCAGAAGCTCCACAGACATCGGCGCCGCGTCACGCACGCCGAGGGAGCGTTGGAAGTCGCGGATCTGCGCGTCCTCAAGCAGGTCAATATGTTCCGTGCGGGACAGCCAGGCGGCGTACCAGCCGGTTGCCGTCCAGAGGAAATCGTCGTTTGCGGGCGTAATATCCTCGGGGAAGCCGCCGTCGTAAAGGGCCATCGCCACGGCGAAGGACTGCGCCTCGACGCTGTCGGAGAAGGCGGGCTCGTCGGCGGACGCGGCGAGGACAAGGCCGATCATAAGCGCCGCCGCCAAAAGAAGGGAAAGCAGTTTTTTCATATACGTTCTCCTTTATGGAAACGCTGAATAAATCGCCGCACACTTCGATTTAATCAGCGCTTTCTTATCATTTCGGGCGGAACGAAGGGAAGCCGGGAAACCCCTTTTTGTTCCCGGTTGTTTGTACGGTGGGAGCTCTCCGTTCGGTCGAGATGCCACATGAAATTTGCAATTGCCCTGCGTTTGTGATAAAATATACATCATCCCGCAAAATTCGACAAGAATCGGAGGCTGCCATGAACAATAATACCTTATCAAAAATTGTGATCTGTATTGCGCTGGTAATCCTCGCCGTCGTGTCTTTCTTCCCGATCGCGAAGAGCTTTCCGGAATCGCGCCTGTATGACAGCATGGTGAAAACATGCACCGCCTCCCTCGACGACAAGGCCGAAACCGTTTTGCGCCTGACGGCGACGGCGACCGTAACCTCGGCAGGTCTGTCTGCCATTCCGGGCGACACCGCAACGCCCATCGCCGATAAGCTTGCGGACTTTTCAGAGTATTTTCTGCTGATTCTATGCGTACTGTACGCGGAAAAATATCTGCTCGCCATCATCCCGGCGGGGGTGTTCCGCCTGGTGGTGCCGCTGGCATGCGTAATGTTTATCGTGGGCACGCTGTCCGTTTCCCGGCGCCGCTTCGTACAGGGCGGGAAGCTTCTGCTGATCGGGCTTATGATGCTGTGTGTCATCCCGGTGAGTCTCAAGGTCTCGGACGTGATTTACGACAGCTATCAAAGCTCTATTGACGCCACCATCGAAAACGCCGAGGCCCTGTCCGAGACCACCGATGAGCTGGTTCAGGCCCAGGAGGATCAGGGCCTTGTGGAAAAAATTCTCGGCCGTATCCGGGAGACCACAGGTGGTCTTGCCGAGCGCGCGGCGGATACGCTCAACCGCTTTGTGGAGGCAATGGCGGTGCTGATCGTGACCTCCTGCGTGATCCCGATTCTGGTGCTGCTGTTCTTCGTCTGGGTGATCAAGCAGCTGACGGGCGTCGATGTGCGGGACTTTGTACCCCGGCGCAGAGCGCCGCGTCTACATGACGACGAAGAAGAAACTCAGCAGCGCGTGAGCATCTGAGCGATGATCTCCGCGACGGCCTCCAGCCCGGTCTGATCCTCTTCGGTGAAGCGGCCGGGCCAGGGGCTGTCGATATCGAGAACGCCGACGACCTCCCCGCCAACGCGCAGGGGAACGACGATTTCGGAGTTGGAGGCGCTGTCGCAGGCGATGTGGCCGGGGAAAAGATGCACGTCCGGCACGAGCCGGGTCTTCCCCTCCTGCACCGCCGTGCCGCAGACGCCGCGCCCGACCTCGATCTCGATGCAGGCGGGCTTCCCCTGGAAGGGGCCGAGGACAAGGCGGCCGCCCTCCATGAAATAGAAGCCCGCCCAGTTGAGATCCTCCAGGCTGTTATAGATCAGCGCCGAGGCGTTGGCAAGGTTTGCGATCCTGTGCGGCACCCCGTCCGTCAGGGCTTTGAGCTCCGCGCAGAGTTTTTCGTAATCGGTCATGGGATTTGCGCTCCTTTCTCGCACATGTCATCTTTGCACAGTATACCCCATACTGTGCTTTTTTTCTACCTTTCTATTGTAAAGACGCGGGAAAAAAGGTATAGTGGAAAAAACAACGATACAGGGGTAATCAGACTTGGAAACGATCAGCGCTCTTACAAACTGGCGTCTCACCGTGCGGCGGGAGGAGAGCGGCGTTACGATCCTGCGCGCCGTCACCTGCGACAAGCGCGCCGTGCTGCCGGAGGAGATTTTCGGCCTCCCGGTCACGGCGCTGCATAACCGCGCCCTCGCCTTCGGCGCTGTGCCTGTAGAGGGCGAGGAAGTGCGGACTCTCGGCGGGGCGGAGAACGAGGAATGGGACAACCGGAATATCACGGAGCTGACGCTGCCCCAATCTCTCCGGGAGATCGGCGACTACTGCTTTATGAATCTCCGTTCCATGGAGACCCTGCGCTTTTATGACACGCTGCGCACCACCGGCAGCGCAAGCTTCATGAACTGCCGCAGCTTTACGCGTGTCGAGCTCACGCGGCCCGGCGCGGAGCAGGGCCCGGCGCTGGCTTCCATCGTGCGCAGTCTCCAGCAGGAGCTGGACGTGACGATCCGCCGCCCGGACGGGGACACGCTGCGCCTCCTGTTCCCCGAATATGTGGAAAGCTTTACGGAGAACCGCCCCGCCCATTACTTCCAGCTCTGGATCAGCGGGAAGGCCTATACTTACCACAACATTTTCCGCGACAAGGCGCTTTTTGTCTCCGATTACGATGCGCTGTGGCAGGACTATCTCGCCGCCGAGCACGATGAGGACAGCGCCCTGCGGCTTGCGTACTGCCGGCTGCGATACCCCGCGGAGCTCTCCGACGGGGCGCGGGCACAGTATACCGCGTATCTGCGGGAAAGGATCGGCAAGGCGCTCTCCTTCGCCATGGGCGAGAAGGACATGCGCGGCTTCAAAATGCTGCTGGATCTCGGAACGCCGGACGCTCAGACGCTGGAAACCGCGTTGAACGAGGCCAGAGACCTTCGTCTGACCGAGGCCACCGCGATGCTGCTGGAACGCAGGCGCGGCGCGCCGGGCGCTGGGAGAATGAGAAAGTTTGAATTGTAAACTGCCATGAACAACACTGACAATCTATCCGCTGTCGGGCGGGATATACTGCTCTCGGGGCGGACGCAGCTCTGCCTCGCCCTGCCCTATCTGAGCGGGCCGCTGTGCGCCTTGGTGCCGGAGCCGGGCGGGAATGTGACCACCAGTGCCGCCACCGACGGCGAGACGCTCTACTACAGCGGCGCATACCTCGCTTCCGGCTTTCTGAAAAGTGAGCGCTTCTCGCCGCGCCTGACGCTGCACATGGTTCTGCACTGTCTGTTCCGCCACCTCGCCAAGCGGCGGGGACGGGATGCGGCGCTCTGGGATCTGGCCTGCGACGCGGCGGTCGAGAGCGTCATTGACGCGCTCCCCTATGCCTGCGTTTCGCAGCGCGCCGTCCCGGCAAAGGAGATGTTCCTTGCCGAGTGCCGCCGGGAGATGAAGGTGCTGAGCGCGGAGGGGATCTATCGTCTTTTGCTGCGCGAACGGCCGCCGGAATACAAAATCGCCGGTCTCCAGCGTCTCTTTGCCATGGACGACCACGGTCTCTGGGATCTGGAGGAAAAGCAGGAGCGCGAACGCAGCGAGCGGCAGGATCAGCACTGGCAGGACGCGGCCTCCCGCTCCCGGACGGCGATGGACAGCCTTGTTTCCGAGCACGGCGCGGGCGGCGAGAACGTGATGGAGCAGCTCTCCATCGCCGCGCGGGACGATGTGGACTATCGCAAGTTCCTGCGCCGCTTTGCCGCCCCGCGCGAGGTGCTGCACGCGGATACGGACGCCTTTGACTATATTTATTACACCTACGGGCTCATGCGCTATGGCAACATGCCGCTCATCGAGCCGCCCGAAACCCGCGAGGAAAAGCGCATTGAGGATTTCGTCATCGCCATCGACACCTCCATGTCCACCTCCGGCACGCTGGTGAGGGAATCTCTGGCCTCCACCTACGCGATTCTCCGCTCCGCCGACACGTTTACGCGCAAGCTCAATATCCACATTCTGCAATGTGACGACCAGCTCCGCTCGGATAAAAAAATCACCGGTCTGGACGAGCTGCGGCGCTACATGGAGGAGCTGACCCTCTCCGGCGGCAGCGCCACCGATTTCCGCCCCGTGTTCGAGCATGTTGACAAGCTGGTCGCGTCCGGGAGCTTCACCAATCTTCGCGGCCTGCTGTACTTCACCGACGGCATGGGGATTTACCCGACAAAGCGCCCCGAGTACGAGACGGCCTTTATCCTGCTGGAGGAGCCGCCGCTGTCCGTGAAGATCCCGCCCTGGGCAATCCGCATCACGCCGTCGCTGCCGTGGCGGAAGCAGAGAGAGAATTTCGACGAATTCTGGCAGGAAGAGATCTTGCAGGAGCTTCCTGAGTTGTGAGGTAACAATATGAACATCAAGCAAGCCAAGGAACAGATCCGCAACACCCTGCGCGCTTATCTCAGCCGGGACGCGCTGGGCAATTACCGCATTCCCGCCGTCCGGCAGCGCCCCGTGCTGCTGATCGGCCCGCCGGGCATCGGCAAAACCCAGATCATGGAGCAGATCGCCGCCGAGGAAAACGTCGGCCTTGTGTCCTACACGATCACCCACCACACCCGCCAGAGCGCCATTGGCCTGCCGTTCATCGAAAAACGGGTCTATGACGGGGTAGAGCACACCGTCACCGAGTATACGATGAGCGAGATCCTCGGCTCGGTCTACGAACTGACGGAAAAAACCGGCATCCGCGAGGGCATTCTGTTCCTCGATGAGATCAACTGCGTGTCCGAAACGCTGGCCCCGATGATGCTGCAATTCTTGCAGTGCAAGACCTTCGGCAACCAGAAGCTCCCGGAGGGCTGGCTGATCGTCGCTGCGGGCAACCCGCCGGAGTATAACCGCTCCGTGCGCGACTTCGACGTGGTGACGCTCGACCGTGTCAAGCGCATCACGGTGGAGGAGGACTTCCCGGTATGGAAGGAGTACGCCCTGCGCAAGGGTCTGCACGGAGCTGTGATCTCCTACCTTGATCTAAAAAAGGAAAACTTCTACCGTATCGAAAACAGCGCCGACGGGATGCAGTTTGCCACCGCCCGCGGCTGGGAGGATTTGAGCGAGATTCTGTACGCCTATGAGGCGCTGGGCATCGCCCCGGATACGGAGCTTGCGGTACAGTACCTGCAAATGCCCGCCGTTGCCCGGGACTTTACCAACTATTATGCCCTTTACAACAAGTACCGCCAGGTTTATCATATCGACGACATTCTCCACGGGCGCGTCCCGCAGGTGACGATCACGGAATTTGCCGCCGCGCCCTTTGACGAAAAGCTGGCGGTGATGGGTCTGCTGCTGTCACGACTGTCCGAGGCTTCCCGCGACACGCGGCGGCAGGACGCACTGTGCGGCGCGCTGTATGACGGGCTGTCCGGGATCAAGGCGCGGCTGCCGGAGGCGCCCGCGGAGAGTCTGCGCGATCTCATCGCCGTCCGCCGCGCGACGCTCAAGCGTGCCGCCGACGCGGGACAGGAGGATCGGGAGCAGAAAAACCTCCTGCAGGCGGAGATCAACAAGTGGGACGCCTACGAAAAAGCCCTCGACGGGATTTTGGAGCCGGAGGCGCAGATGGACGCCCTGCGCGATCTCTTCGCCGAGGAGACGGCGCGGCGCGAGAGTCTTGCCGGCGAGACCAGTCTCATGTTCGACAGCGCCTTCCGCTTTCTGGAGCAAGCCGTCGGGCAGAGTCAGGAGCTGGTGCTGTTTGTGACGGAGATCACCGCGGGCTACGACACGTCCTGGTACGTGGGCGAGTTCGGCTGCGACGCCTACTTCCGCCATAACCGGGACCTGCTGTACGACGAGACGCGGCAGAGCATCCTGGATCGGCTTAAAGGCCAGAACCGACAATACTGATCTTCCATAAAACGCTTGTTTTTCAAGCGTTTTATACGCAGCATACGCTGCGTTTCGCAAAGCCATTGTCTGTGAGCACGCCGCCTTACAGGCAACAAAACGATTTCTGATCGTTTTGTTGAAGAATAGTATAAAGCAACACAAAATCATATACCGGAGTAAAGAAAAGGAGAAGTACACATGATACCGAGTTTTTCTGTAGATCACAGAGCCATCGTCCCCGGCATTTTTGTCAGCCGGGTGGATACGGTCGGCGGCGGCCAGGTCACGACCTATGACATCCGCCTCAAAAGGCCGAACATTGAGCCGGTGATCGACGTGGCCGCCATGCACTCGCTTGAGCACCTCATCGCCACCTATCTGCGCAACGATCCCGACTGGCAGGATGAGGTCATCTACTGGGGACCGATGGGCTGCCTGACCGGGTTTTACCTCATCCTTAAGGGCAACCGCCCCTCACGGGAGATCTATGATCTGATCCTGCAGGCCTTTCGCTCCGTGCAGGATGCGGAGAGCGTCCCCGGCGCCGCGGCGAAAAACTGCGGGTATGCCCTGATGCACAACCTCCCCATGGCGAAATACTACGCGGCGGAATTTGCCGACTATCTCAGCGCAAACGGGGACAAGGCCGAAACCTTTGACTATCCGCAGACGGAGCGCCTCATCACCGACGACGGACGGAGTTTTTTCGATTCGTAACGCTCGACCGCATCAAGCACATCACGGCGGAGGAGGACTTCCCTGTCCGGAAGGAGTACGCCCTGCGCAAGAGACTGCACAGGGCGGTGATCTCCTGCCTCGATCTCAGGAAGGTTTTCCCGCCGCGAACACAATCTTCCCGGCGCAAAGCTCGTGGCACGCGACATGCTTGAGGTTCTGCGGGACTGGACGCCGGAGAAGCTGGACTATAACTATTCCGCTTGATTATTCCCTGAC